>VYCW01000002.1 GCA_009843735.1 Acidimicrobiaceae bacterium
TCGTGGGTGTTGACCACCCGGTCGACACCGGCCTGGCGCAGCTTCGGCTCCGCGGTGGAGTTGTTGGACCGGGCGACGATGAACAGGTCGGGGCCCATGGAACGGGCCGTCAGCGCGACATAGAGGTTGTCGACGTCGGAGTCGAGGGCAAGTACGAGAGTGCTGGCCCGCTCCAGGCCAGCCGACACCAGCACGCTGTCGTCGGTCGCTTCGCCGACGACAGCGTGGGCCAGGCCCTCGTCGGTGACTTCCCTGCGGTCGATCACTACCACCGTGCGGCCCGCGGCGACCAGGTCGCGGTGGATGGCCCGCCCGACCTGCCCGAAGCCGCACAGCACGACATGGCCGCTCAGCCGATCGATCTGCTTCTGCATGCGCCGCCTCCGGATCTCGTCATCGAGCCGGCCCTCGAACAGTGACTCTATGAGAACGCTCAGGGTGTAGAGGGCCGCACCCACCCCGAACATGATCAGCAGGATCGTGAACACGCGGTAGTTGTCGGTGACCGTGCCGATCTCCTCATAGCCCACCGTCGTGATCGTGATCACCGTCTGGTAGAGGGCCTCCCCCACCGTGAGCCCGAGCCGGTGGTACCCGAATGTGCCTACTGCGGTCACCAGTGCGAGCACGCTCAGACCGGCCCAGAAGCGGCCCCAGGGATCCTTGGGGGCGCCTCTTGCCAGGTATGGATGGCGGCGGGTGCGCCTTCGAGCCCAGATCTTCACCGGCTTCAAGAATAGATCGCTCCCGTCCTCCACTGGGGCCGGCTGTACGGTGGTCGTGATGGGCGCGAACGGCGGGCGGTGGGGAGCGCGGTGAGCGAGGAGATCGGCGTCGGGCCCCATCCCGAGCCGTGGCCCGCCGGCGAGCACCTGGACCGCGAGTTGTTGCGCGACGGCGACCGTCGCAACGTGATCGACCGCTACCGCTACTGGAACGTGGAAGCCATCAGAGCCGACCTCGACGACCGGCGCCACCCGTTCCACGTCGCCATCGAGAACTGGGAGCACGACCGCAACATCGGCACCGTGGTGCGCACCGCCAACGCCTTCGCCGCGGCCGAGGTGCACATCGTGGGTCGGCGCCGCTGGAACCGCCGGGGGGCGATGATGACCGACGTCTACCAGCATGTCCGCCATCACGCCTCGGTGGAGGATCTCGCCGCCTGGGCAAGCGCCGAGGGCCTGCCCATAGTCGGGGTCGACAACCTGCCGGGCGCCGAGCCGCTGGAGACCGCCGAGTTGCCCGAGCGGTGCGTGCTGCTGTTCGGCCAGGAGGGCCCGGGCCTGTCGGAGGCGGCCCGGGTCGCAGCCGCACAGGTGCTCTCCATCTCCCAGTTCGGCTCGACCCGCTCCATCAACGCGGGCGTGGCCGCCGGAATAGCCATGCACACCTGGATCCGCCTCTGGTCCACGCCGCTCTCGTAGACCCAAGTATCAAGGCCATACGATCGGCGGTCAGCGACGAGCCGGTGGAGGGAGGAACACCGTGCAAGACATGGCCGAATTCATCGAGCAGATGCCCAAGGCTGAACTCCACATGCACATCGAGGGAGTGCTGGAACCCGAGCTCAAGTTCCGGATGGCGGCCCGAAACGGCATCGAGTTGCCCTACGACTCGGTGGACGACCCGGCCGCCATGTACGACTTCGACGACCTGCCGACGTTCCTCGACGCCCGCTACGAAGGCGACACCGTCCTGATCACCGAGGCCGACTTCTACGAGCTCGGCATGGCCTACTACTCCACCGTCGCCCGCGAGAACCTGGTGTACGCCGAGATCTTCTTCGACCCGCAGGCCCACACCACACGAGGCGTCGAGTTCTCAACCGTGATCGAGGGCCTGCACCGCGCTCAGGTCGACGCCGAGAACCGGCTCGGGATCGAGTCGCACCTCATCATGTGCTTCCTGCGCGACCACAGCGCCGAGTCGGCGCACGAGGCGTTGGAGCAGGCCGCCCCCTACCGCGACTGGATCATCGGCGTGGGGCTCGACTCCGACGAGCACGGCAACCCGCCGTCCAAGTTCGCCGACGTGTACGCCGCCGCGGCCGCCGAGGGTTACCGGCTGACGATGCACTGCGACGTCGACCAGGAGAACTCGGTCAACCACATCTGGCAGGCCATCGACGACATCGGCGTCGAGCGCATCGACCACGGCGTGAACGCCCTCAAGGAGAGGTCACTCATCCGGGAGTTCGTCAACCGCCGGATCGGCCAGACCGTCTGCCCGATCTCCAATCGCTACGTCGTTGCTGACAGCCGCTCACGCGACATCAAGCAGATGCTCGACGAGGGAATGCGCCCGACCGTCAACAGCGACGACCCCGCCTACTTCCGCGGCTACATGAACGACAACCTGGCCGTGGCTCAGAGCGACGGCGACCTCACCGCGCAGGAGGTCGGGCAGCTGATGCGCAACGCCTTCGCCATGAGCTGGACGACCGACACCCGCAAGCAGGCCTACCTCGTCGCACTCGACGACTACCTCGCAGCCTCAGCCGGTCCGTGGAGCGGCTAGGCGCGACCGGCAACAACCCGCCCGGCGAGTCGCCGTAGGACGACCGTGAGCGGTAGCGTTGGCGCCCGCATGAGCCGACTCGCCGACGAGACGCCGAGCCGAGCCTCGGTCCCTGACAAGCCCGGCCTCGAGGGCCTCGAAGCCAAATGGGACGCCGAGTGGGAGGCGTCGGGGATCTACCGCTTCGACGCGACCAGGCCCCGCTCCGAGGTGTTCTCCATCGACACTCCCCCACCCACCGTGAGCGGCTCGCTGCACGTGGGCCACGTGTTCAGCTACACCCACACCGACATCATCGCCCGCCACCGCCGCATGGCCGGCCAGGCCGTGTTCTACCCCATGGGCTGGGACGACAACGGGCTGCCCACCGAGCGCCGGGTGCAGAACTACTACGGCGTGCGCTGCGACCCGTCGCTGCCCTACGACCCGGACTTCGCGGCCCCGCCCGACGCGGGTCGCCCATCCGCGGTGGCCAAGCGCCGGACCATCGCAGTGAGCCGGCCCAACTTCATCGACCTGTGCGAGGAGCTCACCGCCTCCGACGAGCGAGCCTTCGAGGACCTGTTCAGGCGGATCGGGCTGTCGGTGGACTGGACCCGCACCTACGCCACCATCGACACGCACTGCCGCCGGGTGTCGCAGCTCGCCTTCCTGGAGAACCTCGAGCGGGGCGAGGCCTACCAGATCGAGGCCCCGTCGCTGTGGGACGTGACCTTCCAGACCGCGGTGGCCCAGGCCGAACTCGACGACCGGGAGGTGCCCGGCGCCTACCACAAGCTGCGCTTCGCCGGCACCGGCGGCGCTGAGGACATCTGGATCGACACCACCCGGCCCGAACTGGTGCCGTCGTGCGTGGCGCTGGTGGCCCACCCCGATGACGGCCGCTACCGGCCGAGGTTCGGGTCGACGGTGCGCACCCCGGTGTTCGACGTCGAGGTGCCGGTGGTGGCCCACGAGCTCGCCGACCCCGACAAGGGCACCGGCATCGCCATGATCTGCACCTTCGGCGACACCGCCGACGTGACCTGGTGGCGCGAGCTCGACCTGCCGGTGCGCACCGTGATCGGGCGCGACGGGCGCCTCGCGGCCGAGCCGCCCGCGGCCGTCGAGTCGGCGGCGGGCCGGGCCGCCTACGCCCGCCTGGCCGGCAAGACGGCGGTGCAGGCCCGCACCGAGATCGCAGCCGTCTTCGCCGAATCCGGCGACATCGACGGTGAGCCCCGCCCCATCACCCACCCGGTCAAGTTCTTCGAGAAGGGCGACAAGCCGCTGGAGATCGTGTCCAGCCGCCAGTGGTACATCCGCAACGGCGGGCGCGACGACGACCTGCGCCAGGCCCTCATCGACCGGGGCAACCAGATGAACTGGGTCCCCGGCTACATGCGGGCCCGCTACGAGAGCTGGATCGCGGGGCTCAGCGGCGACTGGCTCATCAGCCGCCAGCGCTTCTTCGGCGTGCCCATCCCGCTGTGGTACCGCCTCGACGCCGACGGCTCGCCGGACTGGCACAACCCGATCCGGCCCGACCCCGGCACCCTGCCGGTGGACCCGTCCTCGGACTGCCCGCCCGGCTACGACGAGTCCCAGCGGGGCCGGCCCGGCGGCTTCGCGGGCGACCCCGACGTGATGGACACGTGGGCCACCTCGTCGCTCACGCCCCAGATCGCCACCGGCTGGCGCACCGACGAGGCCCTCTACGCGTCCACCTTCCCGATGGACATGCGGCCCCAGGCCCACGACATCATCCGCACGTGGCTGTTCTCGACGGTGGTGCGGGCCCATTTCGACGCCGACGCCGTGCCCTGGCACAACTGCGCGCTGTCGGGCTGGATCCTCGACCCCGACCGCAAGAAGATGTCCAAGTCGAGGGGCAACGTGCAGGTGCCCACCGACCTGCTGGAGCGTTACGGCGCCGACGCGGTCCGCTACTGGGCCGCCTGCGGCCGCCCCGGCACCGACACCGCCTTCGACGAGCAGCAGTTCCGCATCGGCCGCCGCCTGGCCGTCAAGCTGCTCAACGCCTCCAAGTTCGTGCTGCGCTTCGCGGAGCTGGACGACGAGGCGGCCGTCGAGGTGGAGCGGCGCGAGCAGGCTGTAGGGGCCGACCTGGACGACGAGGCGGCCGTGCCGGCCGGGGTGACCGAGCCGCTGGACCGCTCGATGCTGCACCGCCTGGCCGCCCTGGTCGAGGACGCCACCCGGGCCCTGGACGCCTTCGACTACGCCCGGGCCCTGGAGCGCACCGAGTCGTTCTTCTGGGCCTTCACCGACGACCATCTCGAGCTGGTCAAGGCCCGGGCCTACGGCGAGCACGGCGCCGAGGCGTCGGCCTCGGCCCGCCGGGCTCTGCGGACCGCGCTGGGGGTGCTGCAGAAGCTGCTGGCCCCGTTCATGCCGTTCGTGGCCGAGGAGGTGTGGCGCTGGTGGCACGACGGCTCGGTGCACGTCGCGACCTGGCCCGACCCGGAGCGGCTGCGAGCCGCGGCCGGTGATGTGGACGGGCTGCCCAGCGCCGTGGCCGCGGCCGTGCTGGGCGAGGTGCGCAGAGCGAAGTCCGAGGCCAAGCGGCCACTGCGCACCGAGGTACTGCGGGCCGCGGTCACCGACACCCCTGAGCGCATCGCAGTGCTGGAGTCGGTGGCCGACGACGTGCGGGCCGCCGGCCGCATCACCGATCTGGTCACCGCCGAGGGCGACGAGCTGTCGGTGACCTGCGAACTGGCCTCCGAAGCCGCCGCCTAACGCCCGAACTGGCAGCAAAACACCCCCTATAGGGGGCAGAACGCTGCCAATTCCCGGGGGGCGACGGGTTAGCGGAGAAGGCCGGCGATCTGGCGGGCGGCCCGGCGACCCGACAGCAGGGCCCCGTGCACTGTGGACGGGAACCGGCTGTGGGTGGCCTCGCCCGCGAAGAACAGCCGGTCGCCCACCGGTCGAGCCATGTCCCGGTAGGTGTCGAACTCCACGCCAACCGGCAGGTAGGAGTACGAGCCCCGCGTCCACGGGTCCGACCCCCAACGGGTGCTGACCGCGTCGACGGGATCGGGCACGTCCTCGAACATGGCCCGGAGCGCCTCGACCGCCCGTGACGTGAGCTCGGCGTCGGAATAGGCCTCGGTCGCGGCCCCGAACGAGCCCGGGTTGAACATGGCCAGCACCGGCCGGCCCAGGTACGGGTAGAGGTTCAGCGTCTCGGACCACTGGCCGGGCTGCCGGCCCGCATAGCCGATCCACTCGGTGTCGCGGTCCCAGAAGGGCTCGTCGAACAGCAGAACCGTCCGGTTGAGGATCCCCATGTCCAGGGCGGCGATCGCCTCCCGCATGACCGGCGGCAGTGCCGGGCTGAACGAGATCGCATCCGCCTTGAGCACGCCGAGGGGAACGGTGACCACCACCCGGTCGGCCTCGAAGGCGCCACCCGACTCGGTGGTGACCACGGCGGTAGGCCCGGAGTGGTCGATCCCCGCCACCGGATGATCGAGCCTGATGTCGCGGCCCGCGGCCAGCACGTCGGTGATCTGGCTGTACCCGCCGGGAAACACGACATCGCCACCCCGCAGCGTGCTCGGCCCGTCGTAGCTCATGATCGACAGGTCGCTGATGTCCGCTCCGAACTCGTGGGAGAACATCGACGCCAGCGAGTGCAGCCACAGGCGCCGCTCGTCGCCGCTGAGGCCGTGGGTGGCCGCGAATCGCTCGAAGACACCGGCGAGGGACTCCTCGGGCATCTCGTAGGCCAGCGCCATGTAGGCGCCCCACAACGCCGGGTCGACCGACTCAGCCGGCAGGCCGTCGTGGTCGTAGAGGACGGCGTTGTCGTAGTCGGTCTCAG
This sequence comes from Acidimicrobiaceae bacterium, assembly GCA_009843735.1. Classification (GTDB taxonomy): domain Bacteria; phylum Actinomycetota; class Acidimicrobiia; order Acidimicrobiales; family Aldehydirespiratoraceae; genus Aldehydirespirator. Next base: position 6,353 of record VYCW01000002.1, read on the forward strand.
CCGTGGCGATGCGGTTGCTCTCGACGATGTCGCTGATCGGGTTGCCCCGGACTCCGTGCATCCAGGTCGCCCCCAGTTCCACGGGAATGCCGTCGCCGATGCTGGAGGTCCAGATGCGCCCGCCGACCCGGTCCCGGGCCTCCAGCAGCACGACGTTGTGGAACCCCCGGATCTGGAGCTCGTCGGCCGCGGCCAGCGCGGCAGCGCCAGCACCCACGATGACGATCCGCTCGCCGGTCGCAACCGGAGGGTCCGCAGGCTGCGGGTCCGCAGCCTGCCCATCGCCGCCGCGGTCGCCGCCGTCGCCGCTGCACGCCGCTAGCAGGGGTGTGGCCGCGGCTATACCGGCCGCTCCGAGCCCGCCCCGCAAGAAGTCCCGGCGCGGCCACTGATCACCGGCGACTCGCCCGCTCGACACCCGGCTAGTTCTACTCGTCTATCTCGGGGATGCGGAGCCCTACCGCGGCGCCGCCGAGGGGGGAGTCGCCGGCCCAGACGGTGCCGCCGTGGGCTTCGGCCACATGGCGCACGATGGCCAGTCCCAGGCCCGAACCGGGCTCGTCCCGGTCGACCTCCAGGCGGTGGAAGCGCTCGAAGACCCGCTCCCGGTCGGCCCCGGGAATGCCGGGACCGGCGTCGTGGACCGTCACCGAGCCGCCGTCGACCACCACCTCGACCGGACCGTCGGAGCTGAACTTCACCGCGTTGTCGACGAGGTTGCGCACCGCCCGGGCCAGCGCCTCCGGGCGGCCCTCCACCGGCACTCCCCGCTCCACCCGCAGCGCGATGTCACGCCCGCTGCGGCGCCGGGCCCGTTCCAGGACCGGTTCGACCACCTCGACCACATCGATCAACTCCAGTTCCTCGTCGGCCTGAACGTCGGCCGCGAGGTCCACCAGCTCGGTCACCAGCTCGGTCAGCTCGCCCAGTTCGGCGTCCACATCGTCCAGCACCGAGGCGCGATCGGTGGGCGGCATCTCGTCGGAACGCCGGAGCAGGTCCACGTTGGTGCGCAGGCTTGTCAGCGGGGTCCGCAGCTCGTGGCTGGCGTCCATCACCAGGCGGCGCTGCTGGCGGCGGCTGGTGGCCAGCGCCGCGAGCATCGTCCGGAAGCTGCGGGCCAGCCGGCCGACCTCACCGGGGCCGGACCCCTCAACCTCGCCGTCGAGATCGCCGGTGGCCGTGATGTCCTCCACCGTCCTCGTCAGGCGCACGATGGGCCGCACGGCCCGCCCCGCCAGGAACCAGGCCCCCGCCGCGGCCGCGACCACCGCCAGGAAGCCGAACAGCAGCACCCGTTGACGCAGATCCTCCACCGCGCTGTCGACCTCGGCCAGTGGCCGGGCCACCTGGACGAACACGCCGTCGGATGCCTCGACCGTCATGAGCCGGAGCCTGATGCCTTCGACGCTGACCGTCTCCAGCATGGGCCCGTCCCGGTGGCGGGCCCGCTCCAAGCGGCGCGCGTCGGGGACGGTTCCGATGCCGTCGTCGAGAGTGAGGATGACTTCGCCGTGAACGACGCCCTCCAAGCCGGGGCCGACATCGACGACTACCACCCGGGCGTGGGCGTCCAGCGACACCAGGGAGCCGAGCGGGTCGGCCCGCAGCAGCGGGCCGATCCTGAGATCCTGCCCTGTCAGCCCCAGCACCTGGGAGAAGAAGTCCCGGCGGCGCTGGTCGGCCAGCAGACCGGCTCGGGCCATGAGGTCGATGTCGACCTCCTCGGTGAGCTCGGCCCGGGCTGATCGCACTGCATCCCAGCCCACCGCGGCCACCGCCACCGCAACCACGGCGGCCGCCAGCAGTGCGACCCGGACCCGCAGCGTCACCGGACGACCCTGCCCGCCATCACCGGACGACCCTCCCGCTTATCACTGGTCGACCCTGGCCACGTAGCCGATCCCGCGCACGGTGTGAATGATCCGGGGCTCGCCGCCTCCCTCCGTCTTGCGGCGGAGGTACCCGACGTACACATCGAGCGTCTTGGACTCCACCTCGAGGGCTCCGTCCCACACATGCTCGTAGATGTCGTAGCGGCTCAGCACGGTCCCGGCGTTGCGCACCAGCAGCTCGAGGAGGTCGAACTCGGTGCGGGACAAGTCGATGCGGCGACCGGCCCGGCGCGCGAGCCGGCCCTCGACGTCGAGCTCCAGGTCGGCGAAGCTCACCAGGTACCGGCCGCCGGACGCAGCGGGTTCGGCGGCGCCGGTGCTTCCCCGCGCCTCCTCCGCGGCCCTCAGCCGGGCTCGCACCCGGGCCAGTAGCTCCTCCAGCGCGAACGGCTTGACCAGATAGTCGTCGGCGCCGGCGTCCAGCCCGGCCACCCGGTCGCTGACCTCGTGGCGCGCGGTCAGCATCAGGATCTGGGTGTCGCAGCCGGCCTCACGCAGCATCCGGCAGACGCTCAGACCGTCGGCGTTGGGCATCGACACGTCGAGCACCATCAGATCGGGCCGGTGGGACCTGTGCGCCTTCAACGCCGCCGCGCCGTCGGCGACCACCACGACGTCGTATCCCTCAAGCCTCAGGGCACGCTCCAGCGACTGCCGCACCCGCCGATCGTCCTCGGCCACCAGGATAGAAGCGCCGGCCGCAGCTCCGGCCGGGCTCGCCGCTCCTTCACTCACAGCCCCAGTGTGGCGTGCCAAGGTGAACATCAGGTTAGAAGTTCGGGCGCACCGGCTCGGGCGGCTGGCGGGCCGATATGGTCCGCGGGTGCGAATTCTCGTCACCAACGACGACGGCATCGACTCCATCGGGCTGCACGTGCTGGCCCGGGCCATGGCGACCATCGGTGATGTGGTGGTGGCCGCGCCCGACAAGGAATACTCGGGCTATGGAGCGGCTTTCGGGCCTCTGCACCTGATCCAGCCCGAGGTGCACCGGGCCCGCATCGACGGCATAGACGAGGTGTGGTCGGTGACCGGCCCGCCCGCGCTGTGCGTGATGTTCGGGCGTCTGGACCTCTTCGGCCATTACGACCTGGTGGTGGCGGGCATCAACCCCGGCGCCAACGTGGGTCGCTCCGTGTACCACTCGGGCACGGTCGGGGCCTGCCTGACCGCCCGCAACGGCGGTGTGTCGGGCGTGGCGGTGAGCCAGTCGGTGGAGTCGTTCGGGGTGGAGGGCCAGGCCTGGGAGGAGACGCTCGCCGACCAGCCCTGGCACAGTGCCGCCACCGTGGCCGCGGCGGCCGTGGAGGGACTGGTCACCGGCCTGCCCGAGAGTCCGGTGGTGCTCAACATCAACGTCCCCGGCCGGGAGATGGCCGGGATCAAGGGCTGGAAGCGCACCGAGGTCGGCATCGAGCCGCCCCGCTCGATGGCCACCGCACAGCTCGAGCCGAGGCCCGGCCACACCGACGCGTTCCGGGTGAAGATGGACTGGGGGGAGGCCATCGAGCTTCCCGAGCACACCGACGGCGGCGCGGTGATGGCGGGCTGGGTGTCGGTCGGATGGCTCGGCCGGCTGGAGTCGACCGAGCCGGGCTTCGGGGGAGCGTCCGAGGCCGAGTCCCGTCTCGACAAGCTGCTTCACTGACCTGCGGGCCTACGGCCGTAACGTTGAGCGGTGATGCTCGCCGCTTCGGGTCTGGCCAAGGCCTACGGCACTCGCCAGCTGTTTGCCGATGTCAGCCTGAACCTGGCGCCCGGCCGGAAGGTCGCGCTCGTGGGCGGCAACGGCGCCGGCAAGACGACGCTCCTGGAGATCCTGGCCGGTCTGATCGAAGCCGACGCCGGCACCGTCACCAAGCCCCGCGACACGCGGATCGGATACCTGCCCCAGGATCTGGGGGAGATCTCCGAGGGCACCGTCCGCCAGCAGATGACCTCCGGAGCGGGGCCGCTGGCCGAGATGGCCCGGACCCTCCATGAACTGGAGGCCCGGCTCGGCGATCACGGCGACCGCCACGACGAGCTCGTGGCCCGCTACGGCGAGGTCCAGGCCCAGTTCGAGCAGCTGGGCGGTTACGCCCTGGAGGCCGAGGCGGCCAAGGTGCTGGCCGGCCTGGGATTCTCCGGCGCCGACGCCGACCGCGGTGTGGCCGAGCTGTCGGGTGGATGGAGGATGCGGACGGCGCTGGCCCGGCTGCTGGTCTCCGAACCCGACGTCCTGCTGCTCGACGAGCCCACAAACCACCTCGACGTCGACTCGATGGCCTGGCTGGAGCGGCGCCTGGCCGAGTGGCCGGGCGCGGTGCTGTTCGTCAGCCACGACCGCGACTTCATCGACGCGGTGGCCGACCGCATCGTCGAGCTGGCGTCGGGTGCCGCGATCGCCTACGAGGGAGGGTTCGCGGAGTTCGTGGTGGCCCGCACCGAGCGCATCCAGCGCATCGAGGCGGCCGCAGCCCGCCAGGCCCGCGAGGTGGCGCGCGTCGAGCGCTTCGTCGAGCGCTTCCGGTACAAGGCCTCCAAGGCCCGCCAGGTGCAGAGCCGGGTCAAGACCCTCCAGAAGCTGGAGCGGATCCAGGCTCCCAGCCGCTCCGATCTGGCCGCTCGCTTCGCTTTCGGCCCGCCGCCTCGCTCCAGCCGGGTCGTGGCCGAGCTGGAGGAGGCCTCCGTCGGATATCCCGACGGGGACGGCCCGGTCGTGTCGGGCGCGACCCTGGCGGTGGAGCGGGGACAGACGGTGGCTCTGGTGGGACCCAACGGAGCGGGCAAGACCACCCTCCTCAAGCTGATACTGGGTGAGCTGTCCCCCACCTCTGGGACGGTCCGGGTCGGCGGGAACGTGCGGGTGGCCGCCTTCGGCCAGCATCAGGCCGACGAGCTCGACGGCGCCAAGCGGGCCATCGAGGTGTTCTCCGCCGGAATCGACCCGGGCCGCCGGAACCTGCGCACCATCCTGGGCGCGTTCGGGTTCCGCGGCGACGACGCCGACCGCAGGGTGGAGGAGCTGTCCGGAGGCGAGCGCACCCGTCTGGTGCTGGCCCGGCTGATGGTGGAGCCCGTGAACCTGCTGGTGCTCGACGAGCCGACCAACCACCTCGACCTGCCGAGCTGCGACATCCTTGAAGACGCCCTGACCGCCTACCCCGGGACCGTGCTGCTGGTCACCCACGACCGCCACCTGATCCGCGCCGTGGCCGACACCCTCATCGAGGTGCGCGACGGCCGGGCGGTGTGGCACCTGGGTGCCGACGAGTCGGTGCTGTTCCCCCAGGACCCTCAGGCCCCGGCCACCGGCGCAGTCCCGGACGCGACTCCACCCCGGGCCGGGTCCAGCGCCGACCGGGCCGAGCGCCGCCGGGCGGGCGCCCAGGCTCGGGCAGCCACCAGCCGGCTCCGGAAGCGGGTGGCCGATCTGGAACGGGCCTGGTCCGCGGCCGACGCCGAAGTGGCCGATCTGCACCGCCGCCTCAGCGACCCCGCCGTCTACGAGCGTCCCGAGGAGGTCCACGCCCTGGCGTCGGCCCACGAGGAGGCCGCGGAGAGGGCCGCGACCCTGCTGGCCCAGTGGGAGTCGGCACTGGCCGATCTAGAGGCCCTGGGCTAGAACCGGCCGGATGCTGCTAGCCGATCTCGTCGCCTGCACCGACGAAGTGGCTGCCACCTCGTCGCGCACCGGCAAGATCGAGGCCCTCGCCGGGCTGCTCACCGGTACGGCCGGATCCCAGGCCGGCGTCGTGGCCGGCCTGATCGCCGGCGACCCCCGCCAAGGACGCATCGGCGTGGGCTGGGCGACGGTGGCCGCGCTCCGGACACAGCCGGCTGCCCAGCCGTCGCTGACGGTGGCCGATCTCGACGCCATGCTCGACGCGATCGCGGACGCATCGGGTGAGGGATCGACCCAGCGGCGCCTCGACCTGCTCGGCGACTTCCTGGCCCGGGCCACCACCGCCGAGACCGACTTCGTGCGGAGGCTGCTCGTGGGCGAGTTGCGTCAGGGAGCCAGCGAGGGGGTGGTGGTGGAGGCCGTCGCCCGGGCCGCCGGTGTGCCCGCGGCTCCGGTCCGCCGGGCCCTGATGCTGGCGGGCGACCTCGGCGAGACCGCCGGCATCGCCCTGTCAGAGGGACGGGCCGGTCTGGACGCGGTGGGCTTCCGGCCGATGCGGCCGATCCGGCCGATGCTGGCCTCCACCGCCGACGACGCCGCCTCCGCCGTCGCGGCGCTGGGTCGGTGCTCGGTGGAGTGGAAGCTCGACGGGATCCGCATCCAGGCTCACCGGCAGGGCAACGAGGTCCGGGTGTGGACCCGCAACCTCAACGAGGTCACCGGCCGCCTCGGCGAAGTGGTCGAAGTGATGCGGGACCTCCCTGTCGACACCGTGGCCCTAGACGGGGAGGTGCTCGGGTTGGCCGAGGACCTCTCCCCCGCAGCCTTCCAGGACACGATGGGCCGGGTGGGCACCAGGCAATCCGGTGAAGCCGCGCCGGCCGGTGCCGGACCGGTGCGGGTGGCGCCCGTGTTCTTCGACGTCCTGCACCTCGACGGGCGGGACCTGCTCGACGAGCCCCTCGAGGCCCGGCTGGAGTGCCTGAGGAAGGCAGTCGCAGACCATCGCGTACCCGGCGTCGTCACCGACGATCCCGACGAGGCCGAGCGAACCTTCGACGCCGCGGTGGCCGCCGGCCATGAGGGCGTGATGGTGAAGGCGGCAGGCTCGCCCTACGCCGCGGGCCGGCGGGGCAAGGCCTGGCGCAAGGTGAAGCCGGTCCGCCGGCTCGACCTGGTGGTGCTAGCAGTGGAGCCGGGAAGCGGGCGCCGCCATCGCTGGCTCTCCAACATCCATCTCGGGGCCCGGGACCCCGACGGGGGCTTCGTGATGGTCGGCAAGACGTTCAAGGGCATGACCGACGAGATGCTCGAATGGCAGACCCGCCGCTTCGAGGAGCTCGCCACCGACCGGAACCCGTACGTCGTGCGGCTGAGGCCCGAGCAGGTGGTGGAGATCGCGGTCGACGGCGTTCAGCGCTCGAGCCGCTACCCCGGCGGTGTGGCCCTGCGCTTCGCCCGGGTCGTGCGCTACCGCAGCGACAAGCCGGCCGCCGAGGCCGACACCATCACGGCGGTCCGCTCATTCCTACCGGGCGCCTCAGGATCTATAGGCTCGGAGCCATGACCGGCACGACCAGCAGCTCCAGCGACACGCCCGCGCCCGTTCAGACTCCGGCGCCGGCGACCACCACCGTCACCGAGCCCGATATCCGGCCGGTGACCGACGACGGCGACCACGACCGCTTCGCCCACTACACCCGGAGGGCCGACGCCAACCGGGCCTATGTCGAGGGCACCCCGGTGCGGGCACTCTGCGGCAAGGTGTGGGTCCCGAGCCGGGATCCGTCCCGGTACCCGGTGTGCCCGGAGTGCACCAAGATCCGGGAGCGCCTCCGCAGGCGGGCCTACAACTGAGCAGGACAGGGGCGCTTCCGGGCGGGCCCACGGCCATGCGCACCCACCTACAGGGCGCCTTCCTGCTGATCGTCCTGCTGCTCGCCTTCTGGTGGGCGCTGAGCTGGGCCGGCCCGATCTTCGACAGCGCCCTCGGCGGCGCGGACGGCGCCATCGTGGCCAGAGCGCCCACGGATAACACTGCTACCGGCGAGGCCCAGGCTGACGCGCCTCTCGACGGCAACGAGGTCGCCGCCTTGCAGGGAGCGTTACTGCAGGTCGGCTACAGCCCCGGCCCGGTCGACGGGATCATGGGCGAGCTGACCCGGGCGGCCATCGAGGAGGCCAAGGGTGACCTGGGACTGATCGAGGTGTCCGACAGGCAGCTCCTCGAGACCCTTGAGACCGCGGTCGAGGCCCTCGAGTCGACGCCGGACGCCGGCGAGCCGGGCTCCTGACATGCCCCGGCCGACCGGCTCCGTGGCCAAGGCCCCGCAGGTGCCGCCGTCCCCGCCGGACTGCTCAACCGTCTTCCGGCCCTCCTTCGACCTGAACTTGAAGGTGACGTTGATGTGGGTGAAGACGTCCCAGAGTCGCGACGGCGTTCGATGGTGGGCCACCGAGACCCCCGAGGGGTCGGCGTCGCTGGCGTTCCGATCCCTGGGCGGCGAGGTGATCGCGGATGCCTGGGGGCCGGGCGCCGACTGGGCCGTCGAGCGACTCCCGGCCCTGCTCGGCAACGACGACGACACCAGCGGCTTCCGGCCCCGCGACCCGGTGGTGAGCGGCCTGGTGTCGCGGCTGGGGATGCCGCGGCTCGGTACCACCGGCCGCTGGTACGAAGCAATGGCCACAGCCGCCATATACCAGAGGGTGGTCAGCGCCGACGCCCGGACCGCGGTGACCCGCATGGGCAGGATGCACGGCGCCGACGTGCCCGGCGCGGGGCCGCTGCCGCTGTTCCCCCGTCCCGAGGCGGTGCTACGGGTCCCCGATCATGGGTTCCACCGAGCCGGCGTCGACCGGGCCCGCACCCGGGTGATCCGGGTCGCGGCCAAGCACGCCGAGCGCTTGGAGGCCCTGCACCAGCGGCCCGCGGCCGAGGCCCGAGAGTGGCTGCAGCGCCTTCCCGGCGTAGGACCGTGGACCGCGGCCCGCACGACCGGAGCGGCCGCCGGCGACCCCGACGCGGTGCCGGTAGGAGACCTGCACGTGCCGGTGCTGGTGACCTATGCCCTCAGCGGCGCCACCGACGGCGACGACGACTCGATGCTCGAGCTGCTGGAGCCCTACGCAGGCCACCGCGGCCGGGTCGTGCGCCTGATCAAGGCCGCGGGCATCGGCCCGCCCAAGCACCACCCGGCCCCCACCCGCTTCGACATCAGCCGGATCTAGCTGGCCTTGCGCTTGGAGGCTCTCTCCGCTTGCCGGGCCCGGTGGGCGAGGGTGCGCTCCACGTAGGGGGCCACCTCGGGGGTCTTGCAGCCGGTCTGGCCGTGATCGACCTTCACTGGGCCGATCCGGCCGGCGGCGGCCAGCACCGATCGGCGCAGGTTGCCGTCGCGCAGCGCCAGCACGATCAGCGCCCCGTTCATCTCGTGGCGGACCCGGTTGGGCCGATCGCCGATCTCAGCCTCGATCTGGTGCAGCAGGCCGCGCAGCTCCTGGACCGACCACACGTCGGGATCCTCGGCGGTGCAGGTGACGATGAACCACCCGGTGGACGCGGTCCACTCGGCCGGGCTGTCCCTCCAAGCGTCGCTCAGCCTCCGGGCGTGGCGCGACTGGGCGCAGAGCCCGCCGAGGCCCTCGGCCAGGATGTAGTTGTCCACGTCGCCCAGCCAGCGGCCGGCCAGCGGCTCGTCCATCGCAGCGGGGTCGGCCACCCGAAGCGCCAGCACCCTGGCATCGTGGTTGCCGCTGTCCCACAGCTGCCGGGCCAGCCCGTGGTCGGTCTTGATCGGCTTGGTGATCTTGCCGAGATCGGCGTAGCTGACCCCGAACATGGGCTCAGCCGCGCCGTGGCGGGCGTACACCTTGCGGTTCTGGGCCGTCCCAGCCGCCTCCAGTTGTGCCATCACCTCCGAGAGACCCGGCATGACCGGCTCAGGCGAGGCCTAGTTCGGACATGCGGTCGAGGACTCGCTCGGTCTCGTCGCCGATGGTGGTGTTGTCGCCGTGGCCGGTGTGCACGACCGTGCCGACGGGCAGGGTCAGCAGGCGGTCGCGGATGCTGCGCAGGATGGTGGGCTCGTCGCTGAAGCTGCGGCCGGTGGCGCCGGGCCCGCCGCAGAACAGCGTGTCGCCCGACAGCACCCGGCCTCCGGCCTCATCGAAGAAGCAGCAGCACCCCGGTGAGTGGCCCGGTGTGTGGATCACGCCGAGGGTGTGGCCGCCCGCGGCCAGCACCGATCCCGGCTCCACATCGCCATCGGGCTGATCGTCGGAGTAGACCGCGTCCCACAGCATCCGGTCGTCGGGATGGATCAGCACCGGTGCGTCCACCGCGTCGCGCAGGGCCACCGCCGCGTTGATGTGGTCGTTGTGGCCGTGGGTGCACACGATGGCCGCCACCCGCCGTCCGGCCACTGCGGCCGCGATGGGCTCGTGATCGTGGGCCGCGTCGAAGATGAGCACCTCGCGGTCGTCGCCCACCAGCCAGATGTTGTTGGTGACCTCCCACTCGCCGCCGTCGAGAGCGAAGATGCCGTCGGTGGTGACCAGCTCGATGGCCATGGTCTCTCGAATCCCCGCTGCTGCTACAGCACGACGACGGAGCGCAGCACCTCGCCCCGCTCCATCTTGTGGAAGGCCTCCTCGACGTCGCCGAGGCTGATCGTCTCCGACACGAAGCCGTCGAGGTCCAGGCGGTCCTGGAGGTAGAGGTCGATCAGCATGGGGAAGTCCCGGCTCGGCAGGCAGTCGCCGTACCAGCTCGACTTCAGGGCGCCGCCCCGGCCGAACACCTCGATGAAGGGCAGTTCGATGGTCATGTCGGGCCGGGGCACACCCACCAGCACCACCGTGCCGGCCAAGTCGCGGGCCTCGAAGGCCTGGCGGTAGGTCTGGGGCAGGCCCACCGCCTCGATGGCCACGTCCACCCCGTTGCCGCCGGTGAGGGCCTGGATCGCCTCCACCGCGTCGGTCTCGGAGGAGTTGATGGTGTGGGTTGCGCCGAAGCGCTTGGCCCACTCCAGCTTGCGATCGTCGATGTCCACACCGATGATCGTGTGGGCGCCGGCCAGCTTGGAGCCGGCGATTGCCGCGTCGCCCACGCCCCCGCAGCCGAACACGGCCACGCTGTCGCCCCGGCCCACGCCGCCGGTGTTTATCGCCGCGCCGATGCCGGCCATCACGCCGCAGCCCAGCAGGCCCGCGGCAGTGGCCGGGGCGGCCGAGTCCACCTTGGTGCACTGCCCCGCCGCCACCAGCGTCTTCTCGACGAAGGCGCCGATGCCCAGCGCGGGCGACAGCTCGGTTCCGTCGTCCAGCGTCATCTTCTGGGACGCGTTGTGGGTGCTGAAGCAGATCTGGGGCCGGCCCCGCAGGCACGAGCGGCACTGGCCGCACACCGCCCGCCAGTTGAGGATCACGTAGTCGCCCGGCTCCACCTCGGTAACGCCGTCTCCGACCGACTCCACCACGCCAGCGGCCTCGTGGCCCAGCAGGAAGGGGAACTCGTCGTTGATCCCGCCCTCGCGGTAATGCAGGTCGGTGTGGCAGACGCCGCAGGCCTGGATGGACACCACGGCCTCGCCGGGGCCCGGTTCGGGGATCACGACGTCGGTGATCGTGACCGGCTCGCCCACCGCCATCGACACCACTCCTCGCACGGTCTGGGGCATGTCCTCGTCCTCCTAGTAGTCCGTCCGGATGGTCGGGGCACACTACCGCGCCCGGTCGAACGATGAAGTAGCGAGCACCCTGCCGCCTCGCCGGGTCCGGACCTGCACGCTCGGCCTCTCGGGCACAACGGGCGTAGAGTCGCAGCCATGTGCCGCAACATCACAACCCTGCGCGGCTTGGCCCCTCCGGCCACCACCGCCGAGATCGAAGCCGCCGCCCGCCAGTACATCCGCAAGGTCAGCGGGGTGCAGAAGACATCGGCCACGACCGAGGCCGCCTTCGAGCAGGCGGTCGCGCTGGTCGCGGACGCCACCGCCGACCTTCTGGCCACCCTCCCTGCCCGCCGGACGCCGCCCCGCCAGGATCCGCCCCTGCGCCGGCGGGCGGCCGCCGGCGCCGCCGCCTGATCCGCCCATGCCCAAGCCGGCGCGGCAGCTGTCCGACCTGGTTGGCCAGGCCCGCCGCTACGGCGTGCGCGACGAGGCTGTGCTGGCGGCCATCGGGACGGTGCCGCGCCAGAGCTTCGTGCCCCGCCGGCTCGCCGCGGCGGCGTACGACGACGGCCCCCTGCCCATCGGGGAGGGGCAGACCATCAGCCAGCCCGCGATGGTGGCGATGATGGCCGAGGCAGCCCAACTCCAACCGAGCGACAGCGTGCTGGAGGTCGGGGCGGGTTCGGGGTACGGCGCGCTGGTGCTGCGGGCGCTCGCCGGCCGGGTGGTGACCATCGAACGAAGGTCCGGCCTGGCCGAGAAGGCCCGCTCCGCCCTCGCCGGCCAGGAGCTGGGAGACGTAAAGGTCGTGGTGGGCGACGGGACGCTGGGCTGGCCCGCCGACGCTCCCTACGACGCGATCGTCGTGACCGCGGCCGGTCCGGCGCCGCCTCCGCCCCTGCTGCAGCAGCTCGCGCCGGGTGGCCGCCTGGTGATGCCGGTGGGCCCGCGCCACCGCGACCAGTTCCTGATGCGCTACACCCGCCCTGCCGCCTCGGATGTCGGCGACAACGGCGGCAACGGCAGCCCCGTGCTGGCCGAGGACTGCCGTGCGGAACGGCTCACAGCGGTGCGCTTCGTCCCGCTCATCGGCGCCCACGGTTTCGGGTCCGGCCGGTGACCCCACCCCGGCTGTAGAGAACCCATGACGCTGACCCGCCACCGCATCATCGACGCGACCACGCCGGGGGTTCCCCGCGACCACGACCGGTTCAACGTCAACGGGCCGTCCGTACTGCCCTCCCCCGCCTGGATGCCGGATCCTCCCGGCCGGTACCTGATGTTCTTCGCCCACCATGTCGGCCGGTCCATCCGGCTGGCCGCGGCCGACGAGCCCGCCGGTCCATGGCGGATGGTCGATCCCGACGTCCTCAACGTGGACGACACGCCGTCGGATCGCCAGCCCCACATCGCGTCGCCCGACGTCCACGCCGACGACCGCCGGCAGCGCTTCGTGATGTACTTCCACGGGATGGTCCCCGCCGAGGTCGGCGACCACCTGCCGTGCTGGGGCATTTACCCGTCGCTGAACCAGAAGACGATGGTGGCGACGTCGGACACCGGCCGGCACTTCACGCTGGTCGAGCCGGTGGTGGCCGTGGCCCCGAGCTATCTGCGGATGTTCGACACCGGCGACGCCTGGTACGGCGTGGCCATGCCGTCTCAGGTCGTTCGCTCACCCGACGGGCTTCGGGACTTCACCTACGGGCCGATGCTGTTCGACGACGACGAGATCCGGCACTGCTGCGTATCCCACCACCCCGAGCGGCGGGAGCTGGAGATGCTGTTCACCCGCTGCTACGAGGCCCCCGAGCGGATCTACCGCACCGTGATCGACGTCTCCGGCGACTGGCGGGGGTGGACACCGGGTCCGGTGACCGAGTTGATGCGGCCGGCCGAGGACTGGGAGGGCGCGCAGGAGCCGCTCAAGCCGGTGCCGAGAGGCCTAGCCGCCGGCCGGCAGAACGGCCTGCGTGACCCCTGCGTGCTGGCCGCCGGGAACAAGCGCTGGCTCTTCTACGCGGCAGCCGGAGAGGACGCGCTGGGCGTCACCGAGATCGCAGGCCTCTAGTCCGGTGTCCCTGCCTCACTCCGCCGGAGGCGGCGCGCCATCCGCCACGGCCCGCCAGGTGGCCTGCCGGCTCCCGCAGCTGTTGGCGGGCTTGTGGATCTTCGGGATGGGTCTGGGTTTCGTGGTGCTCGGCGGGCAGGGTCAGGGGCCGTGGGTCGTGTGGGACGAGGGCGTCTCGCTGCACACCCCGCTGACCATCGGCACCGTTGCGATACTCACCGGCTTGGCGCTGGTAGCCGGCTTGATCTGCGCCCGCGAACCGATCGGCTTCGGCACGCTCATGAACGCGATGGTCGTGGGTCTGTCCACCGACGTGACCCTGGCGCTCTTCGACCAGCCCGCCTCGGTGTACGGGCAGGTGGCCCTGACGCTGATCAGCCCGTGGCTGGTGGCACTGGGCTCGGGCCTGTACCTCGGCGTCCGTCTGGGTCCAGGACCGCGCGACGGCGTCATGACGGCCCTCCACCGCCGCGGCGTGCCGATCTGGCTGGCCCGGTTCATCATCGAAGCCGTACCGTTTACCATCGGCGCGATCCTGGGCGGCACGGTGGGCTGGGGGACGGTCTACTGGCTGTTGGTCATCGGCCCCGCCGTCAATCTGGGGATGAAGTTCTTCGCCTGGCCCATGGTGCCGTCACGCTGGATCGACATGTTCAACGCCCTAGACGCACGAGGGCACACCGTCTCCCGCACCAACCGCCGACGCCCAGGCCCCCCAAGCCCCTGAGCCGGCTCCGAACTGGCAGCAGAACACATCTCATAGGGGGCAAAACGCTGCCAATTCCCCAAGCAGGCGGGTACGGGGGCTGGGGGGTCCCTGATCGGCGGGCGTAGCCTTGACTGCTGTGATCGACCTTCGCTCAGACACCGTCACCCGGCCCACGCCGGCCATGCGGGCGGCCATGGCCGCGGCCGTCGTCGGCGACGACGTGCACGGCGAGGACCCAACGGCCAACGAGCTCCAAGACACCGTCGCGGCGCTGCTCGGCAAGGAGGCCGCCCTGTTCGTGACCAGCGGCACCCAGGGCAACCTGTGCGGGCTGCTGGCCCACTGCGGCCGCGGCGACGAGTACATCGTCGGCGGCCACGCCCACACCTACATGTACGAGGGCGGTGGCGCGGCCGTGCTCGGGTCCATCCAGCCCCAGCCGGTGCCCACCGGCGACGACGGCATGATCGACCTGGCCGCGGCCGCGGCCGCCGTGAAGGCCCCCGACCACCACTTCGCTCGCACCCGGCTGCTGTGTCTGGAGAACACGACCGACGGCAGGGTGCTCACGCGGGACCAGATGGAGGCCTCGGCCGCGCTGGCGGCCCGCCACGGCCTGGCCCACCACCTCGACGGAGCCCGGCTGTGGAACGCGTCGGTCGCGCTGGACGTACCGCCGGCCGCGGTGGCCGAGCCGTTCGACTCGGTGTCGGTGTGCCTCTCCAAGGGACTGGGCACGCCGATGGGGTCGGTGCTGGTCGGACCGGCCGATCTCATCGACGAGGCCCACAAGTGGCGCAAGATGCTGGGCGGTGGTCTGCGCCAGGCCGGGATCGTCGCCGCGGCCGGGCTCTACGCGCTGAAGCACCACATCGACCGGCTGGCCTACGACCACGCCAACGCGGCCCGGCTGGCCGACGGCCTGGCCGCCATAGACGGCGTGAAGATCGACTGGTGCGCCACCAACATGGTGTTCATCCGCATCGACGAGGGGCTCGGCGACAGTTCCGATCTGCAAGACGGGCTTGAAGGCCGCGGCATCCTCACACGCTGGAG
This sequence comes from Acidimicrobiaceae bacterium, assembly GCA_009843735.1. Taxonomy (GTDB): domain Bacteria; phylum Actinomycetota; class Acidimicrobiia; order Acidimicrobiales; family Aldehydirespiratoraceae; genus Aldehydirespirator. The sequence continues at coordinate 21,366 of VYCW01000002.1, forward strand.
CGGCTCGCAGTCACGTCTGGTGACCCACCTAGACGTCACCGCCGAGGACATCGAGACCGCCATCGACGCCTTCGCAGAGCTGCTGGCCTGAGATCTGCGCCCGCGGTCGGTCACTCGGAGGGGCGCGCCGGTGAGTACGGTGGCGCCATGACGCTTGCCGTGGCCGGAACGCTGATGCAGACGCCGGCACCGGACCTCCTCACCGTCACCGACGCCGTGGTGGAGGTGCAGGCCGGAGCGATAGCTGCGGTGCACGACCGGTCCACTCCCGAGGGCGCGGCCGCGGGCCGGCAGGCGCTCGCCTCCGCCGCCGAGAGGGTGGAGCTTGATCCGGGGACGATCCTGATGCCCGGTCTGGTGGACCTGCACATCCATGCGCCCCAGTGGCCCCAGCTCGGCACCGGGCTCGACCTGCCCCTGGAGCGCTGGCTGGTCGAGTACACCTTCCCGCTGGAGGCCCGCTACGCCGACCTTGAGTTCGCCGCGACAGTTTGGAACGACCTGGTGCCGTCGCTGCTGGCCATGGGAACCACCACCGGCGTGTACCACTCGTCGAACCATCTGGAGGCCACCACAGCCCTGGCCCGGACCTGCGCCCGGTACGGGCAGCGGGCCCTGGTGGGCCGGGTGGCCATGGACCATCCGGAAGACACCCCCGAGTGGTACCGCGACGCCACCGCCGCCGCGGGGGTGGACGCGTCGGCGGCTTCCATAGAGGCCATGGCGGCCGTGGGCAGCCCGCTGGTGGAGCCCGTCATCACTCCCCGCTTCGCTCCGGCCTGCACCGACGCTCTGCTCCAGGGACTGGGCGAACTGGCCGAGGCCACCGGGGTGCGAGTACAGACGCACTGCGCGGAGTCGGACTGGCACTGCGGCTACGCCCAGGAGCGCTTCGGCTCGACCGACCCGGAGGCCCTCGACAGCTTCGGCCTGATACGCCCCCGTACGGTGCTGGCCCACAGCGACCACCTCACCGACAGCGACATGGCCCTGGTGGCGGGACACCGGGCCGGCGTGGCCCACTGCCCGCTGTCCAATGCGTACTTCGCCAACGCGGTGTTCAGGGTGCGCCGGGCCCTGGCCGCCGGTGTCGGCGTGGGGCTGGGCACCGACATCTCCGGCGGCGCCCGCCCCGGCCTGCTCGGAGTGTGCCAGGACGCGGTGACCGTCTCCCGAATGCTCGAGGACGGCGTCGACCCGGCTCTGGGCACGGCCGAGCGCGGTGTGCCCGAGTCGCGGATCGACACCGTGACCGCCTTCTGGTTGGCGACCGCGGGTGGGGCCTCGGTGGTCGACCTGCCGGTGGGGCTGATCGAGCCGGGCCGCCGCTTCGACGCCATCGCAGTACGGACCGACCGCCCCGGAGGCTCGATCCGCCTATGGGACGAGTTCGACGACGCCGCCCGCATCTTCGAGAAAGTCGTCCGCCTGGCCACCGCCGACGACATCAGCCACGTATGGGTGGACGGCCGTAGCGTGAAGCCATGACAGACACCGAGACGCTCACCACGCCGAGCGGCATCGCCTTCGTGCGCACACCCGAGGAGCGCTTCGCCGCCGTCGAGGACTACCCGTACGAGCCCCGGTACGCAACCGTGGACGGGCTGCGCATGGCCTACGTCACCGCCGGCCCGGACGCCTCGGCCGGCGCAGCCACGATCCTGCTGCTGCACGGCGAGCCGACCTGGGGTTACCTGTATCGCAAGATGATCCCGGTGCTGGCCGGCGCCGGTCACCGGGTGATGGTCCCCGACCTCATCGGCTTCGGCCGCTCCGACAAGCCCGTCGAGCGCTCCGCCTACACCTACGCGGGCCACGTGGCCTGGATGAAGGACTTCCTGGAGGCCACCGCGACCGAGCGGGGCTCAGGCCCGCTGCACCTGTTCGGCCAGGACTGGGGCGGCCTCATCGGCCTGCGCCTGGCGGCGGAGAACCCCGACCTGTTCGACCGGCTGATCCTGGCCAACACCGCTCTGCCGGTGGGCGACTCCCCCGGGGCCGGCTTCGACTTCTGGCGCCAGTTCAGCCAGGACGTGCCGTACCTGGACTGCGGCCGGCTGGTCGACAACGCCACCGCCAACGAGTTGAGCAATGCCGCGGTCGAGGCCTACCGGGCGCCGTTCCCCGCCGAGCTGCACATGGCCGGCGCCCGCCAGTTCCCGCTGCTGGTGCCGGTGTTACCGGATGACCCGGCCGTGCCGGCCAACCGGGCCGCCTGGGAGGTACTCGGCCGGTGGACCAAGCCGGTGCTAACCCTGTGGGCGCCCGGCGACCCGGTGCTGGGCGGCCTCCAGCCCTTCATGGCGGAGCGCATCCCTGGCGCGGCCGGCCAGCCCCACGCCCAGTTCGAGCCGGCCAGCCACTTCATACAGGAGGACCAGGGCCCCGCCCTAGCCGAAGCCATCAACGCCTGGCTCTCCGACAGCTAGCAACGGAGAGCGCCTACGCAGGTGACCGGTGCCTGAGATCATCGAGGTGGAGGCCTACCGGCGGGCCATCTCGGCAACCGAGGGGCGCATGATCGCCGCCGTCCATGCACCCGACGAGTGGTTCGCCAAGGGCGGCACCACCACTGACGTCCTGCGCCTGGAGCTGACCGGGGCGCAGGTCGAGCGGGTCCGGCGCATCGGCAAGCTCGTGGTCATGGACACCGACGGCCCCCGGTTGGGACTGCGGTTCGGCATGACCGGCAAGATCGTGGTGGACGGGGCCATGCCCATCGACCACCTGCTCTACGACAGCCCCCGCCACGAGCCGGCCTGGGACCGGTTCGGGCTGGAGTTCACCGGCGGCGGGGCCATGGTGCTGCGCGACCCCCGCAGGCTCGGCGGCGTTCAGCTCGACCCCGACGAAGAGGCGTTGGGACCCGACGCCCTGTCGCTAACCCTGGGACAGCTGCGCAAGGCCCTGGCCGGCTCGACGGTGGCGCTCAAGGCCCGGCTGCTCGACCAGCGTCGGGTGGCCGGGCTCGGCAACCTGCTGGTCGACGAGGCCCTCTGGCGGGCCGGCCTGTCCCCGATCCGGGAGGCCCGATCGCTGGACGCCCGGGAGGAGGCCCGGCTGCATCGCAACATCCGCCGCACACTGGCCGTCCTCGGCGAGCGGGGCGGGTCCCACACCGGCGACCTCCAGCCGGGCCGGGTCCGGGGCGGCGGCTGTCCCCGCGACGGGGCCGCGCTGCGCCGCGAGCAGGTCGGCGGCCGCACCACCTACTGGTGCCCCGAGCACCAGTTCTGACGCCCGTCCCTAGCCTGATCGGATGGCCGGACCGCTGCCGCTGCGCTTCGTGTCGTCGTACCCCCATGCCGGGCAGATGCCGGCCACGGAAGCCGAGATCGCACTGGTGGGCCGGTCCAACGTGGGCAAGTCGTCGCTGCTGAACGCCCTGGCCCAGCGCAAGCAGCTGGCCCGCACCTCCAAGACGCCCGGCGCCACTCGGCTGCTCAACGCGTTCGAATTCGGGGCGGAGGGGTCGGGGCGCTGGCTGGTGGACCTGCCCGGGTACGGCTTCGCCAAGGCGTCCAAGGCGGAGCAGGGCCGGTGGAGCTCGATGGCGGAGGGCTACCTGGCCCACCGGGAGCCACTGCGGTGCGTCCTGCACCTGATCGACGGCGAGATAGGCCCCACCAGCCTCGACCTGCAGACCGTCGAGTGGCTCGACGGACTGGGCCTGCCGGTGACCTACGTGGCCACCAAGGCCGACAAGGTGCGGCCCTCCCGCCGGGGCGCCCGCAAGGTCGAACTCGCAGTCAAGCTGGGCGCCGACCGGGGCACCGTTCACTGGACCAGCGCCACCAAGGGCACCGGCATCGGAGAGCTGCGGGTCCTGGTGCGAGCTTTGCTTCAGGCCTAGGGGCGGCTGACCTCCAGGAACTGGCAGCAGAACGCACCTCATAGGGGGCAAAACGCTGCCAATTCCCCCAGACGGCGTCCTGACATCCAGGAACTGGCAGCAGAACGCACCTCATAGGGGGCAAAACGCTGCCAATTCCCCCAGCCGTCCGACCTGTCCTCCGGCGAGGCTCGGCTATAGGTCGGCGGAGGCGGCCAGGGAGGCGACCGCGGCGGGAAGGCCGTGGCCGTGGGGCAGGCCCAACACGGTCATCGCAGTCTCCAGGCCGCCGAGAGCGCCGAGCAGCATGGGCTCGTTGAGGTCGCCGAGATGGCCGATGCGGAAGGTCCGGCCCTCCAGCGAACCCATCATCCCCGACCCGACGCTGACCCTGAAGCGGTCCCGGGCCATGTCGATCAGCGGGCCCGCGGCGATGTCGCCGGTGCGCACGCAGGTGATGGCCGCGGTGCGGTGCTTGGGCTCGACGATGTTGATCTCCCACGGGCCCCCCGACGCCCACCCGTCCACCGCGGCGTGCACCGCGGCGGCCCAGCGTCGGTGACGGGCCACCGAGGCGTCGATCCCGCCGTTCTCGGCGATCATGTCGAGCGCGGCCCTCAGGGCGAACATGTGCTGGATAGGCGGGGTGCCGCCGAAGCGCATGTAGATGTGGCCCCGCTCAAAGCGGGGCGCCCACGCCAGATGGAACCGGGGAGTGGACGCCGAGCGGTTGCGCTCCACGGCCCGCTCGCTCAGCGCGCAGAACGACAGGCCGGGCGGCATCATCAGCCCCTTCTGGGAGGCGGCCACCACTACGTCGATCCCCCAGTCGCGCATCCGCAGCGGCTCGATGCCCAGCGAGCACACCCCGTCCACCACGAACAGCGCCGGATGGCCGGCCGCGTCGATGGCGGCCCGCATGGCGGCCAGGTCGGTGACCGAGCCGGTGGACGTCTCGGTGTGAACGATGCACACGTTGCGGATGCGATGGGACGTGTCGGCCGCCAGGATGTCGGCGATCTCGGCGGGGTCGGTGGGGCTCCGCAGGTGCTCCGACGTGGACACCACCTCGTAGCCCAGGTCCCGGGCCATCATCGCCCACCGCTTGCCGAACAGCCCGCAGTCGGGAATCAGCACCGCGTCGCCGGGATCGAGGGTATTGGTCAAGGCCGACTCCCAGGCGCCGTGGCCCACCGTGGTCAGCACCACAATCTCGTCGGCCCCGCCGAACACCTCGGGCAACTCGGTCCAGACGCTGTCGGCCAGCGCGATGAAGTCGGGGTCGGAGAAGTCGATGGCCGGGCGCCGGAATGCCTCCAGCACCCGGTCGGGGATGTTGGTGGGCCCGGGGTTCTGGACGAAGTACCGGCCCCCCACCCCGCGTGGTCCTGCAGTCACTGTCACATCCCCGAACGTCGACGCGAGCTGCTGTGCTCAGGCCTCCAGCTGTCCGGCCAGGGACTCCACCGAGTCGATGAACTCCTCGACGATCTCATACACCACCTGGGCACTGGTCTTGGACTGGTTCATCGTTCCCACGATCTGGCCGACAAAGTAGTTGGCCAGCTTCTCGGCGCCCGAACCGGCGGTGTGGGCAGCCCGCTCGATACGCCGCTGGGCGGTGCGGATCAGCACCGGCTGCAGCGGCATGCCCAGAGGGTCCGGCGTATTGTCGCGGTCCCATTCCTCGGTCCAGGCCGACTTGAGCATCCGGGCCGGCTTGCCGGTGAGGGAGCGCGATCGCATCGTGTCCGACGACGTGGCCGTCAGCATCTTGTCCTTCACCACCGGATGGGTCTCGGCCTCGACGGTGGTGAGCCACACCGACCCGCACCACACGCCCTCGGCACCCAGGGCCATGGCGGCGGCCATCTGGCGGCCCCGGCCGATGCCTCCCGCCCCGAGCACGGGCACGTCGACGGCGTCGACGATCTCGGGGATCAACACCAGGGAGCCGATCTCGCCGGTGTGGCCGCCGGCCTCGTATCCCTGGGCGATGATGACGTCCACTCCGGCAGCCTGATGGCGCTCGGCGTGCACCGCCCGGCCCGCCAGCGCGCCGACCAGCTTGCCGGCATCCTTGGCCGCATCGATCATGTACTGCGGCGGCGGGCCCAGCGCGTTGGCCACGAACGCGCCCCGGTGGGCCAGTGCGATCTCCAGCTGGGCGCCGGCCGCGTCGGCCGAGAACGGCGTGGTGTCGCCCAGACTGCCGAAGGAGATGAGCGACTCCGAGCTGTCGTCGGCGGGCAGCGGCGGCACGTCGTAGCGGGCCAGTATCTCGTCGACGAAGTCCACGTGGGTGGCCGGGATGAGCTGGCGGATGTCGTCGAGTGTGAATCCCCCGTCGGGACCGCCGGAAAGCCTGGCGGGGATGATCACGTCCACCCCGTACGGCTTGTCACCGACCTCCGCCTCGATCCAGTCCAGGTCGATATCGAGACTCTCGGGCGAGTGGGCCACCGCTCCGAGCACTCCCATCCCACCGGCCTTGGACACCGCGGCCACCACGTCGCGGCAATGGCTGAAGGCGACGATCGGGAACTCGATCCCCAGCATTTCGGTGATGCGGGTCCTCACATCCGCCTCCTCTGCGTCTGTATGAAGGTGAGACCAGTCCCCACGCTAGGCGCGCCTTCGCTGGGATTCGCTCCAGGTGAGGCCGGCTTCCACGTTCGGCTCGCGGGGAAGGCCCAGAACGTGCTCGGCCACGATGTTGCGCTGCACCGCGAACGTGCCGCCCCCCAGCGTCAGTGCCGGCGAGAAAAGCAGGCCGTAGTGCCAGATGGGGTCGACGTCGGGGAACTGGCCGCCGCCGCGGGGGAAGTTGACTTCGGTGGCGCCGGTCTGCATCCCCTTGGGGATCTCGCCGACCGGACCCGAGCCGGTGAGCAGGCCGGCCGCGCCGACCGTGGCCGCGGCCGCCTCCATCACTCTCTGACCGTGGTCGTCGGACATGATCTTCTGGATCGACGCCTCGGGTCCCGGTGTCCGTCCGGCCAGGCGGGCGCTGAGGGTGCGCAACTGGTTGAGCCGGAGCACCTCAGCCTCGCAGTACACCGAGGCCAGCCGGTCGCGCATCACGGGGTCGGACACACCTCCGTTGCTCTTGACGAGTTCGATCAGCTTCTGGGCGGTGGGGCCCAGGCTCCACAGCACCCCGCCCGAGGACAGACCGACCCTCTCGTTGGCCAGCGTCACCTTGGCCAGGCGCCAGCCATCGCCCTCGTCGCCCACACGCAGGCCGGCCGGCAGCCGCACGTCGTCGAAGAACACCTGGTTGAAGGAGTGGGCGGTGGTCATGTCCACGATGGGCTGCATGGTCACGCCCGGGGCGTCCATGGGGCAGATGAAGTAGGAGATGCCCTTGTGCTTGGGCACGTCCGGGTTGGTCCGAGCGATGAGGATCCCGAACTTGCTGTGGTGGGCCCCGCTGGACCAGATCTTGGAGCCGTTCACGATGTACGTGTCGCCGTCGCGCACCGCCCGGGTGGACAGCGAGGCCAGGTCCGACCCGGAGTCGGGCTCGCTGAAGAGCTGGCACCAGTACTCCTCGCCGCTGAAGATGGGCCACAGGTAGCGGTCCTTCTGCTCCGGCGTGCCGGCGGCCAGGATGGTGGGCGCGGCCCAGCCGATCCCGATCAGGTTGTCGGGCCGCTTGACTCCGGCGACGGCGAGCTCCTCATCGATAACGATCTGGTGCAGCCCGTCGGCCTCCAGCCCCCACGGCCGGGGCCAGTGGGGAACCACGTATCCGGCCTCGGCCAGTTGCTTCCCGGTGGGATTCGGGTGCTCCGCAATCCAGCGCCTTACCGCGGCCCGGCGGAGGTCGTCGTCAGGAGGAAGATCGAAGTCCATGGATCCCTCACTCTCGCCACGCCGGAGCGCCGTCGCAACCGACGCCCAGCTCTTGATCGATCCGGCGCGGAAGGCCGCTACGGTGCGACTGCTCGGCTGGCCTGCCCGGCAACCCCCACGAGACAGGAGGCGGCAATGAAGCTGGGGCTGAACACCGGATACTGGTCAGCGGGGCCTCCCGCAGGGGCGACCGAGCAGATCGCGGCGGCCGACCGGCTCGGGTTCGACTCGATCTGGACCGCGGAGGCCTACGGGTCCGACTGCTTCACGCCTCTGGCCTGGTGGGGGGCGGCGACCGAGCGGGTGCTGCTGGGCACGTCCATCACGCAGATGTCGGCCCGCACCCCGGCCGCCACGGCCATGGCCGCCATGAGCCTCGACCACCTGTCGGGCGGCCGCTTCGTGCTGGGCGTGGGCGCATCCGGTCCGCAGGTGGTGGAGGGCTGGTACGGGCGGCCCTACTCCCGGCCGCTGGCCCGTACCCGCGAGTACGTGGAAATCGTGCGCCAGGTGATCGACCGGGCCGGCCCCGTCGCCTACGACGGGGAGTTCTACCAGCTCCCCTACACCGGGCAGGGCAGCACAGGGTTGGGGAAGGCCCTCAAGAGCACGGTGCATCCGCTGCGGCGGGACATCCCGATCTACCTGGGCGCTGAGGGCCCGAAGAACGTCGCCCTGGCGGCCGAGATCTGCGACGGCTGGCTGGCCTGGCTGTTCTCGCCCCGCCACGACGCCATGTACCGCGACTTCCTGTCCGAGGGCTTCGGCCGGCCCGGCTCTCGGCGCAGCCTCGACGACTTCGAGGTGGTGGCGTCCACCATCCTGGTCCCCGGAGACGACGTAGACGCGTGCGCCGACTTCGTACGGCCGGTCATCTCGCTCTATGTGGGGGGCATGGGGGCCAAGGGAGCCAACTTCCACCGGGCCGTGTTCGACCGGATGGGCTACGAGGCCCAGTGCGACACCATCCAGGACCTGTTCCTGGCCGGCGACAGGGCCGCGGCCACCGCAGCCGTCACCACCGAGATGTGCGAGGAGATCGCGCTGATAGGGCCGTGGTCCAAGATCGCCGAGGACCTGGAGGCCTGGCGGTCGTCAGTGGTGACCACGCTGCTGGTCAGCGGCGCCCCAGCCACCCTGGAGCGCTTCGCCGAACTCGCGGGGTGACCGGGCGGCTAGCGGGGACCGAGGGTGGCGTGGGGCAGGCTCTCGATCACGCCCTGAGGGGTGACCGCCATGAACTCGGCCAACTCTGAGAACTCAGCCAGCGTGCCGGCGTTGGTGTAGCTCATGGCGCTGCGCAAGCCGGCCATCAACTGGTGCACGAGCTTGGAGACCTCTCCCTTGTAGGGCACGGTGCCCTCGACCCCCTCGGGGGCCCGGTACGACAGGTACTCCTCGTCTAGATCCTCCCCGGCCCGGTCGGCCCGGGCCTGCACCGCTTCGAAGCTGGCCATGCCCCGGATGCGCTTCTGGAGTCCCTTGGCGCCCTGCTCCACCTCGCCGGGACTCTCCTTGGTGCCGGCCAGCATGCTGCCCACCATCACCGTCGACGCGCCTGCAGCCAGCGCCTTGGCGATGTCGCCGGAGCTGCGGATGCCGCCGTCGGCGATGACGGGCACCCCGACCGGGGCCACGTCCGCGATGGCGGTCAGCTGGGGCACGCCGACACCGGCGACGGTGCGGGTGGTGCAGACGCCGCCCGGTCCGACTCCCACCTTCACCGCGTCAGCCCCGGCGTCAGCAAGGTCGGCCGCGCCCTCGAGGGTGGCGACGTTGCCGGCCAACACGTCGATGTCGGCGAAATGGTCCTTCAGGGAGCGCACGCCGTCGATGGCGTGGTCGGAGTGGCCGTGGGCGATGTCCAGCACCAGCGCGTCGGCGCCGGCCGCGACCAGGGCCTTGGCCCGATCGAGCATGTCGCGATCGGTGCCCACCGCGGCCCCGACGACCAGGCCGGCGCCGGCCTCCTTGACCAGGTCGATCTGGTCGGCCTGGGCTTCGATGGGCATGAACCGGTGCACGAAGCCGATGCCCCCGAGGCGAGCCATGGCCACAGCCATCTCATGCTCGCAGACAGTGTCCATGTTGGCGGCCACGACCGGGATCCCCAGCTCGATGCGACGCGACAGTCGCGTGCACACCGACACGTCCTGGCGGGACCTGATCGACGACCGCCTCGGGACGATCAGAACATCATCGAAGGTGAGACCGGTGCGGATCTGTCCCAATCCCATGACGCTGCCAACCTACAGGACGCGGCCGGTCCGAGAGGCGCGACCTGAACGCGGCGGGCGTGCCGGGCTCAGTCGACGGAGATCTGGGCCATCAGGCTGGCCCGCTGCTCGTCGAAGGTCTCGAGGTCGAGCTGGCCGTCGTCATAGCGGCGGTGCAGATCCTCCACCTTGGCCATGATCTCATCGTTGCTGAGCGTCGGAGCGTGCGACGGCGTGTCGTCTTCGTCGTCCTGCTGACGGCCGTGCTCCAACTCGAACAGCTCGCCCCGGCCCAGCCGCTTCTGGCGCTTGGCTTCGGCCCGGGCCTTCTTGGCCATGTCACGCTGGCGCTTGGCGAAACTGGATCGTCCGGTTGCCATTGGTATCAGCCTCCGTAGATCGCTTGCGGCCCTCCTGGAGGAGTGGGGCCACCAAACGAGGGTACCCAGTGAGCGCTGAATTCCATCCCCTCACGGGTGGCGCGACCGTCACTACCATGCCGCTTGCAGCCGTGACGCTCCCCGCCGGGAAGCGCTCGCCGCCCCGGAACCCATGACCGACACCGCCACCGATATCTACTCGCCGGACCTGTATGTGGACGGCCCGCCGCACGAGGCGTTCTCCAGGCTGCGCCGCGAGCAGCCGGTGTACTGGCAGGACGTGCCGGGTCAAGCCGGGTACTGGGCGGTGCTGCGCCACGCCGACGTGGTCCATGTGGCCCGCCACCCCGAGCTGTTCTCGGCCTCGGAGGGCGGGGTGGTGATCGAGGACCTCGAACCGGCGAGCCTCGAGAGCATGCGGGACATGCTCCTGGCCATGGACCCGCCCCGCCATACCGCCTACCGCAAGCCGGTGTCACCCGAGTTCAAGGCCAGGGTGATCGGCCGGATGGAGGAGCGCATCCGAGCCATCACCGCCGGCATCCTGGACCCGATCCATGCCCGGGTCGCCTCGCCGGCCGGTCTGGAGGTGGAGTTCGTCCACGAAGTGGGCGCGCATCTGCCCAGCGCGGTGGTGGGCGAGCTGATGGGCATCCCCCGCGAGGACTGGGCCACGATCCATGCCCTGGCCGAGCGCAACTCCGGCGGCCAGGACCCTGACATCGCGGAGGAGTCGGAGCGCGGCTCCTCCAGCGTGGAGATGGCCATGTACGGGATGGGCTTCGCCGCACGCCGCCGCACCATGCCTCTGCAGGAGGACCTCACCGACGTGCTGCTGGGCAGCCCCTTCGACGGCCGCCTCATGACCGACGTCGACTTCGGCCGCTTCTTCGTGCAGCTGGTCACCGCGGGCAACGACACCACCCGCACGATGCTGTCCAGCGGGCTCCTGGCTCTGCTTCAGCATCCGGAGCAGCTGGCGGAAGTGCGCCGGCGGCCGGAGGCGATACCGGGGATGGTCGAGGAGGTGCTGCGCTGGGCCAACCCGCTGCACTACTTCCGGCGCACCGCGGTAACCGACACCGAGATCTCCGGTCAGCCGATCGCGGCGGGCGACAAGGTGGCGATGGTCTACACGTCGGCCAACCGCGACGAGGCGGTGTTCGACGACCCCCAGTCGTTCGACATCACCCGCAGCCCCAACCCGCACCTGTCCTTCGGGATCGGCACCCACTTCTGCCTGGGGGTGCACCTGGCGCGGCTCGAGGGCCGGGTGTTCTTCGAGGAACTGCTGGCCCGCTTCGGACGGGTCGAGCTGGCGGGCGAGCCGGTGCGCCAGCGCTCTAACCTGAACAACGCCCTGAAGTCGCTGCCCGTCCGCCTCGCCTGAACCTCTAGCACCCGCTAGTCGGCGAAGCCGATGCCTCCGCCGACGGGCACGGTGGCGCCGGTGAGGTACGACCCGGCCCGCGACGCCAGGTAGACGGCGGCGCCGGCCATGTCGTCGGGCCGGCCGATGCGCCTGAGAGGCACCTGGGCCGCAAGCGCCGACCGGGCGCCGGGATCGTCGAGTATGAACGCCATCATCTTCGAGTCGAACGGGCCGGGGGCGATGGCGTTGACGGTGATGTCATCGCGGGCCAGCCGCTTGGCCAGGTGCCGGGTCAGATGGATGATCCCCGCCTTCGACGCCGAGTACGAGTAGGTCTCCATGTCGGGCACCTTCAGCCCGTCGACGGAGGCGACGTTGATCACCCGGGCCGGATCCTCGGCGCTGGCTGCGGCCCGCAACAGACCCAGCAGCTCCTGAGTGAGGAAGAACGGGCCCCTCACGTTCGTGTCCATCACCTTGTCCCAACCGTGCACCGGGAACTCGTCCAGCGGGGCCCCCCAGCTCGCCCCGGCGTTGTTCACCAGGATGTCGAGCGAGTCCACCCTCTCCCGCACGGCTGCGGCCAGCGCCTGGCAGCCCTCCGGCGTAGACAGGTCGGCCTGCACGGCCTCGCACGGGCCTCGGGCCGACAGTCCCTCGACGGCCGCAGTGAGCTGATCGGCCTTGCGGGCCGAGATGATCACCCGGCAGCCGGCGTCGAGCAGGCCTGCGGCGATCATGCGGCCGATGCCTCGGCTCCCGCCGGTGACGACCGCAGTCTTGCCGTCCAGCCCGAACAGTTCGGTCAAACGGTCGGTGCTCATCGGCATGGTCAGCGTCCTCCGGAGTCGGGCTCGGTTGAGTCGCCATCATGACAGACCGCGCCGTCGAAGCGAACAACTGTCAAGAATCCACCGCAGAGGTGGAAAACTGACAGTTGTTCGGGCCAGTAGTGCTTGAGCGGCTCCCCGCCAGGAGGCCGAACGCTGGCAGTGACCCGCCACTAAGGTCGGCGCGGATGGGAGGAACCGATCGGGGCAGGATTCCGGCCCGGCAGTTCCCGCCGGGCGTGGTACTGATCGCCGGCCTGGCCGCAGCCATAGTGATCGCAGCCGCGGGCTGCGGCGGCGGCTCGGATGGCGGCGCCGAGCCGTTGCAGGACGCGACCGCGCTGATGCCGGAGTCGACTAGTCCACCCAGCGAGGCCACACCCTCCAGCGCTCCGACGACGACCGCAGCCCCCGCCACGACCTCGCCGGAGACCACCACATCCACGACTTCAAGCACCACGGAGGCGGCTCCGACGACGACCGCGTCCCAGACGGCCAGGGAGACCGGGACAACAGAGTCCGAGACGACTACGACCGCCCCAGCCACTACGACGAGCACAACGACAACCACAGAGCCTCCACCGACCACGACCACCACCATCGCCGTGCCGCCACCGGAGGCATCCACCGTGGACGGTCTGGTGGCGCTCGACCGTCCGCTGGTGATCGCCCACGCGGGCGGCGATCAGGACTACCCGCACTCCACCATGTACGCCTACACCCAGTCGGCCCTGGCCGGTAGCGACATCCTCGAACTTGACGTGATGCTGACCGGCGACGACGTGCTCATCGTCCAGCACGACGACACCGTCGACCGCACCACCGAGGCCTCGGGTCCCGTGAATGAACTGACGCTGGCGGAGATCCAGGCTCTCGACAACGCCCACTGGTTCGTGGCCGGCTTCTGGGGTGACCAGAGCCGGCCCCCGGAGGAGTACGTGTTCCGGGGAGTGCGGACCGGAGCGATCGAAGCGCCCGACGGCTTCGAGGCCGACGACTTCCGGGTGGCGACGTTCAGGGAGGTGGCCGAGCGGTTCCCCCACCATGTCCTCGATGTTGAGATCAAGCTCCAGCGGAACGCCGACGGCGAGGAGGACCCGGCGACCGGCATCGCCGCAGCCGAGGTGCTGGCGGCCGAGATCGCCGCGCTGAGCCGGGAGGAGTCGGTGATCGTGGCCTGCTTCAACGACGAGGTGCTGGAGGTGTTCAGCGAGCTCGCCCCCACGGTGGCTACCACCCCGGGCGAGGCGACGCTGGTCGGCTGGTTCCTGGAGGGCAAGGCCCTGGATCCGCAGCAACGGGTCATCCAGTTGCCTTTCACCTACGCGGGAATCGACGTCGTGACACCCGACACGGTGGCCCGGGTCCACGATGAGGGCCTCGAGGTGTGGGTGTGGCTCAGCGGCACCGACGTGGTCGAAACGCGGGAGTTCTACGCCAGCCTGTTCGCGCTCGGTGTGGACGGCGTGATAGCAGGCCGCCCCGCCGAGGCAGCCGCCGCCTTAGCCGAGACCGCGGGCTAGTGCCCCTACTTCGATCTTCCGGAGGTGGTGGGCAATAGTTCCACCGAATCGCCGGAAGATCGCCGGCTGAACCCGGCCCGCGGCTAGCGGCGTCGGGCTATCTCGAAGCAGGCCACTGCCGCCGCGGCCGCCACGTTGAGCGACCCCAACGTGCCGCGCAGCGGGATCGACGCCAGCACATCGCAGCGCTGGGCGACGAGCCGCGACAGGCCCCTGCCCTCGGAGCCCAGGACCAGCGCGACCCCCTCGCCCGACAGTTCGAGCTCGTGAAGGGGCCGGGGGCCGGCCGCGTCGAGCCCGACGGTCCAGACGTCGTGGCTGCTCAAGGTGCGCAGCGCCGACGGCATTCCGGGCACGACCGCGAACCTGAGGTGCTCGATCGCCCCGGCCGCGGCCTTGGCCACCGTCGGCGTGATCCGGGCGGACCGGTGGCGGGGCAGCACCACGCCGGTCACCCCGGCGCACTCGGCGGTGCGCAGGACAGCGCCGAAGTTGCCTGGATCGGTGATGCCGTCGAGGGCCAGCAGGAACGGGACGCCCGCCCGGTCCCCCACCAGGTCGGCCAGGTCGGCTTCGGGCAGGGGGTCGGCCAGCGCGACCACTCCCTGCGGTGATTCGGTGCGCGCCGTCGCATCCAGCTCGGAGCGGCTCACCTCCCGGACGCGGGCCCGCTGCTCGCGGGCCAGCTCGACGATGTGCTCGACGATCGGAGCCGGGTCCAGGCCCCTGGCCAGCATCACCGATCGGGTCCGGCGGCGGCCCGCCAGAAGCAGCTCCCGAACGGCTTGGCGCCCCTCCACCTGGTTGCCGCCCAGGCCGCCGCGGTCTCGCTGCTGAGACTTCGGGGCACGGGGGCCGCCACCGGGCCTGCCGGGATGCGAGCGCTGCTTCGGCCCCGGACGCGGCCGGCGCGACCGGTTAGGACGGCTCACCGGAACCGGCCCGATCCTGGCGGTCGGACGGCCCGGCCACCAGAGCGACCGCCCACGCGGCCACGCCCTCGCCGCGTCCAAGGGCGCCCACACCCTCGCTGCGGCGGGCGGTGATGTTGATGGGCGCGCCGGCGGCCGCGTTGAGGCGGTCCTGCATGGTGTCGCGGTGGGGAGCGATCCGGGGAGCGTCGATCACGACGGTGCACGACACGTTGACGGGATCCCATCCGGCGTCGCGCACCGCGTCGGCAGCCAAACGGAGCAGTTCCAGGCTGTCGGCTCCGGCCCAGGCCGGGTCGGTGTCGCTGAAGAGCTGCCCGATATCTCCGAGCCCCGCGGCCGCCAACAGCGCCTCGATGCAAGCGTGGGCGACGACATCGGCGTCGGAGTGTCCGTGAAGGCCGCGCTGACCCTCGAACCGCACGCCGCCGAGAACCAGCGGCCGGTCCGGGTCGTCGCTGTAGCGGTGGATGTCGAAGCCCTGCCCGACCCGCATGCCATGCTCAGCCACCGTCGCCTCCTCCAGTGTCGAGTCCCTCACCATTGCTCAGCAGCGCCTCGGCGACGGCGAGGTCATGGGGTTCGGTGATCTTGAGGTTGCGGCTGTCGCCCGCCACCAGCGTCACCGTCCCGCCGGCCGCCTCCACCAGGGTGGCGTCGTCGGTGGCGTCGGCACCCGCAGCGTGAGCGGCCCGCAGGATGTCGGCCCGGAAGGCCTGCGGCGTCTGCACGGCTACAAGCTCTCGACGATCGACCGTGCCGCCGTCGCGGCGCCGGATCGTGTCGGTCAGGTCGATCACGGGAACGGCGGCGTCGGCGCCGTCGCGCACGGCCTGAACCACCCGCTCGAACACCGCGTCGCCGGCCAGCGGCCGGGCGCCGTCGTGAACGAGCACGATCCCGGCGTCGCCGGGCACAGCGCTCAGACCGCAACGCACCGAGTCGGAGCGCAGCACCCCGCCGGCGGTGACGACGACACTGCCACCCCCGGATCCGGCCGCGATCGCCGGCGACCAGGCGTCCTTGCCGACGGTCCGCTCCTCGGCCAGCACCACCACCACTCCCTGGCAGCAGCGGGCGGCCCCCTGCACAGCCCAGTCGATCACGCACCGATCACCGAGCGGCTGGAACTGCTTGGCGCCCCCGAAGCGGTGGCCCTCCCCGGCCGCCACGACGATGGCCCACACCGTGGTGCCAGGGGTGCCGTAGGACTCTCGATCGGTTGAGCTCACCGCTACTAGTGTGGGCCGCTGCCATGGCCGACACCACCCCCGCAACCCTCGAGGCCGCCATCGCAGCCTCTCCCGCCTCGCTGCGGGAGGCGCTGCGGGAGACGATTCTGTTCGCCGAACTCGACGACGAACAGCTCGAGCACATCGCGATCGCCGGCTCGGTCATGTCGCTGCGCCGGGGTGTGGTCCTGTTCGAGGAGGGCGACGAGCCGGGCGAGTTCTACCTGGTGCTGTCGGGGCGGGTTGCCATCGCCCAGGAGTCCGCCGACGGGCGGGAGTCGCTGCTGGCGGTGCTCGGTCCGGGCGAGTTGTTCGGCGAGATGGCGTTCCTGGACGGCTACAACCGCTCGGCGCAGGCTCGGGCTCTGGAGGAGTCGAGCGTCCTGATGGTCCCCTACGAGGAGTTGCGGCGCCTGTACGAGGACAAGCCAGCGGCGCTGTGGAGCGCGGTCCAACTCCTGGCCAGGAGGCTGCGGACCACGGACCGGGCCCTGTCGGACACGGTGTTCCTCGACGTGATGGGCCGCACCGCCAAGCGCCTGCTCGACATGGCCGGCGACCGCGACGAGTTCGAGATGCCCCTCACCCAGGAGGAGCTGGCCTCGATGGTGGGCGCCAGCCGGGAGCGGGTCAACAAGGCCATCCACGCATTCGAGAAGCTGGGCTGGGTGACCCACGACCAGCGCCGCTACAAGATCACTAACCGCAGGAACCTGGAGATCCGGGCCCGCTGACCCGCCGAGCGGGAGACTGCGTGCCGCGGCCGGGGGCTGAGCAGCCGCAGCCCTAGCGGGACAGGAGTTGGCCGACGGCGGCCTCGGGGGTGATCTCGCCCTGCTCCACGGCCCTCTCGAGGTCGGCCCGGCGGCCGGCGAGGCCGGGCTGGGACTCGAACTGCTCCAGCAGGCCGCGCTCGAGCAGTACCTGCATCCAGGCCAGGCGGCCCCGGGCTCGCCGGTGGGCCAGAGCGCCCGAGTCCTCCAGCCGGCGGCGGTGCTCGACGATGCACTCCCACAGCTCGTCCACCCCGGCTCCGGTGGCCGCCGAGACCGTCATCACCGGGACCGAGGTGTCCTCGCTCGTCGGGGCCAGAAGGGGCAGGGCCCGGCGGAGCTCGGCTGCGGCCAGCCGGGCCGCTTGCTCGTTGCCGCCGTCGGCCTTGTTGACTGCGAGCACGTCGGCCACCTCCAGCAGCCCCCGCTTGACCGCCTGCAACTCGTCACCCGCGCCAGCCAGCGTCAGC
Organism: Acidimicrobiaceae bacterium; assembly: GCA_009843735.1. GTDB lineage: Bacteria > Actinomycetota > Acidimicrobiia > Acidimicrobiales > Aldehydirespiratoraceae > Aldehydirespirator. The sequence goes on from VYCW01000002.1 coordinate 38,784, forward strand.
ACGCAGAGGCAGTCGACCGACGCGTGCACGGCTGCCTCCGACTGGCCGACACCCACCGTCTCGACCAGCACCACGTCGTAGCCGGCCGCCTCCAGGACCGTGATCGCGTTGGGGGTGGTGCTGGTGACACCACCGAGCGTTCCCGCCGACGGCGACGGCCGGATGAAGGCGTTTTCGTCCGCGGCGAGGCGGGCCATGCGGGTCTTGTCGCCCAGGATCGATCCACCGGTGATCGTGCTCGACGGGTCGACCGCCAGCACCCCGACCCGGTGGCCGGCGCCGGTGAGCCGCGTGCCGAGAGCGTCGATCAGCGTCGACTTGCCCGAACCGGGCACGCCGCTGATCCCCACCCGGTGGGCTCCCCCGGCGCGGGGCAGCAGCGCCGACAGCACCTCCTGGGCGAGGCGGCGATCGTCAGGTCGGGTCGACTCCACCAGCGTGATGGCGCGCCCCAAGGCGGTGCGGTCGCCCGCCAGCGCGCCGGCGACCAACTCGTCCACGTCTAGCCGTCCATCCCTACAGGAGCTCCAGCAGCTCGGTGGCAGCCTCGGCTATCACGGTGCCGGGCTGGTAGACCGCGGCCGCGCCCGCCGCCAGTAGCTCGTCGACGTCGGCGTCGGGGACAACCCCGCCGACGACGATGGCGATGTCGCCGCGTCCGAGCCGCTCCAGCTCGTCGCGCAGTTCCGGCACCAGGGTCAGGTGCCCTGCCGCCAGCGAGGACACCCCGACCACATGCACGTCGGCCTCGACGGCCTGGCGGGCCACCTCGGCCGGGGTGGCGAACAGCGGCCCCACGTCCACGTCGAATCCGAGATCGGCGAAGGCGGTGGCGATCACCTTCTGGCCCCGGTCGTGGCCGTCCTGGCCGACCTTGGCCACCAGGATGCGGGGGCGCCGGCCGCGCCGGGCCGCGAAGTCGTCCACCCGACCCCGGACATCATCGATCCCGCCGGCCCCGGCGCCGTCGCCTGGACCCGGGCCGCCGGCCTCGTTGCGGTATACGCCCTCCACCGCTCTGATCTCTGCCACATGACGACCGTAGACGGTTTCGAGCGCATCGCTGATCTCCCCGACCGTCGCGTGGGCTCGGGCAGCGTCGATCGACAGCGCCAGCAGGTTGCCGTCGCCGGTGCGAGCGGCCGCCGTCAAGGCGTCGAGAGCAGCCCGGAGGGGCTCAGGGTCCCGCTCCGCCCGCAGTTGTTCGAGGCGCCCTATCTGGCGGCGGCGGACCTCGGCGTTGTCGATCCGGCGGACCTCCACCGGCGCGCCCTGCCCGTCGGAGACCCGGTAGCGGTTCACGCCTACCACGGCCTGGCGACCCGAGTCGATCCGGGCCTGGGTGCGGGCCGCGGCCTCCTCGATGCGCAGCTTGGGCAGGCCGGTGGAAATGGCCGCTGCCATCCCTCCCAGCTCCTCGACCTCGCGGATGTGGGCCCAGGCCCGCTCGGCCAGCAGCTTGGTGAGGCGCTCCACGTGGTAGCTGCCGCCCCACGGGTCCACGGTGCGGGTGACACCCGACTCGTGCTGGAGGAACAGCTGGGTGTTGCGGGCGATGCGGGCCGAGAAGTCGGTGGGCAGGGCCAGCGCCTCGTCGAACGCGTTGGTGTGCAGCGACTGGGTGTGGCCCTGGGTGGCGGCCATGGCCTCGACGCAGGTGCGGACCACGTTGTTGTAGGGATCCTGGGCGGTGAGGCTCCAGCCGCTGGTCTGGCAGTGGGTCCGCAGGCACAGCGAGCGGGGATCCTGGGGCTCGAACTGGCTCATCAGCCGGGTCCACAGCAGCCGGGCCGCCCGCAGCTTGGCCACCTCCATGAAGAAGTTCATGCCCACGCACCAGAAGAAGCTGAGTCGGGGGGCGAACTCGTCGATGTCCAACCCCGCGGCGAGCCCGGCCCGGGTGTACTCCACCCCGTTGGCGAGGGTGTAGGCCAGTTCGATGTCGAGGGTCGCTCCCGCCTCCTGCATGTGGTAGCCGGAGACCGAGATCGAGTTGAACCTCCGCATCCGCTCGGCGGTGAAGGCGATGATGTCGGCCACGATCCGCATCGACGCCGCTGGCGGGTAGATGAACGTGTTGCGGACCATGAACTCTTTGAGGATGTCGTTCTGGATAGTGCCCGCGAGCTGCTCGGGCTTGACTCCCTGCTCCTCTGCGGCCACCACGTAGAGGGCCAGCACGGGGAGCACCGCGCCGTTCATGGTCATCGATACGGTCATCTGGTCGAGGGGGATGCCGTCGAACAGGATCCGCATGTCGAGGATGGAGTCGATGGCCACCCCGGCCATGCCCACGTCGCCGGCCACCCTTGGATTGTCGGAGTCGTAGCCCCGGTGGGTGGGCAGGTCGAAGGCCACCGAGAGGCCCCGCTGGCCGGCGGCCAGGTTGCGCCGGTAGAAGGCGTTGGACTCCTCGGCGGTTGAGAACCCGGCGTACTGGCGGATGGTCCAGGGCCGGGTGACGTACATGGTGGGATAAGGCCCCCGCACGAACGGGGGCAGGCCCGGGTAGCTGCCCACGAAGTCGGCCCCGTCGAGGTCACCGGGACCGGCCAACGGCGGCACCGGGATGCCCTCGGGGGTCTGGAATGCCGGACCGCCCGAGGGTGCTGCAGCCGGGCGGACCGCCTCGTCGCCGTCGCGAAGCTCGACCCGCGAGAAGTCTGGGATGGTTGTCACGGCTCGACCGACTCTAGAGAAGATCGTTCAGGTCGATGACCATGAGTACGGTCAGCAGAACGATGATCCCGCTGTTCAGGGCGGTGATCAGCCACCGCCAGCGGTGACCGGTCCGTTGGAAGCGCCGGATGCTCAGAACGTTGAACACGATGGCCACCGCACCGATGGTCAGCCCCAGGCCCGAGCCCACCCCCGAGGCGATGCCCGCCGCGGGCAGCAGCCACGGGAACAGCACATAGGCCAGGAAGCAGCGGATTCCCGACACGACCACCGACAGGCTGAAGACCCGCTCGGTCGGGGCGGCGTCGGGGCGGTCAGGACGGGAGGTGGCGGGATCCGCGGCCGCGGTCACCGCCATAGCGTGCCACGCGCCAGGGCGCGAGCCACCACGTCCCCTCGAACTGGCAGCACAATGCACGCATACCGTGCAAAACGCTGCCAATTCCGGGGCGGCCGGGAGCGGCTATGGGGATGCGGCTACGAGGCGGGCCGTCTCGGCGATGGCGTCGTCCAGCGGGGTGGGTTCGGTGTCGCCCAACAGCTCCGCGAGCCCCTCGGTCGACAGGGCGTGCGCGAAGGGCAGGGGCTCGCCGCTCACACTGAGGTCGTCGAAGCCGGTGATGCGACGGACCCGGTCCACGAAGTCGTCGATTGACGTCACATGGCCTCTCAGGTTCACGGCCGGCGCGGCGGGCGAGTGGAGCTCCACCCGGGAGGCGGCGATGAACGCCCGGGCCACGTCGGGCGCGTAGTGGAAGTCGGTCACGCCCCCGTACCCCACCTGGTACGGCTCTCCCCGCACCGCGCTGTAGATGGCCGCGGTGGGCTGCGACGTGACCCCCTGGTCCCGGCCGGCGCCGTACACCGTGAAGGGGCGCAGCCCCACCGAGGCCAGCCCGTGGTCGGCCGCGAACACCGCCGCGGTCTGCTCGTTGGCCACTTTGTAGGCGCCATAGAGGGTGGCCGGCTTGGGGAGGGCGTCCGGTCCGAGCACAGGATCGGGGTAGAGGTGGACGGGGCCGAAGATGGCTGCGCTGGAGGCGTAGGCCACCGGCGAGATGCCATGCTCCACCGCGGCCTCGAACACGTTGACGGTTCCCTGCACGTTGACGGCCGCGCCGCTGCTGGGATCGGCCTGGCAGAACGGCACCTGCAACGCGGCCAGATGGATCACCCGGTCCACGCCGGCCATGGCGTCGACGACGGCGGCCCGGTCGATGATGTTGCCGGTGATCCGCCGGAAGTTCCGCGGGGCGCCGTCTGAGACGAGCCGGTGGCGGTTGTCGTTCTCACCGAGGTCGAAGGTGGTGACCTCGGCGCCCTCGTCGAGCAGGAGGCGTACCGTCCACGCGCCGATGCACCCGTCGGCGCCGGTGACAAGAAAGTGCTCAGCCATCAGTAGGTCGCCCTCCCACCCGAGATGTCGTAGCAGGCGCCGGTGCTGAACGAGCAATCCTCCGAGCAGAGCCAGCCCACCAGGGCGGCCACCTCCTCGGGCTGGCCCAGCCGGCCCATCGGGATCTTCGAGAGCATGTAGTCCAGCACCTCCGGGGCGGTAGCGAGATTCATGGGGGTGGCTATCACCGCCGGCGCGATCGAGTTGACGATCACCCCGGTGGTGGCCAGTTCCTTGGCGACCGACTTGGTCATGGCGATGACGGCACCCTTGCTGGTCGAGTACGCGCTGAGGTTCGGGTTGCCCTCCTTGCCGGCGATGCTGGCGATGTTGACGACCCGGCCCCAGCCCCGCTCGACCATGCCGCCCAGGGTGGCCTGCATCACGTTGAAGATGCCGGTGACGTTCACGGTGAGGGTGCGCTGCCATTCGTCCAGCGGGGTGTCCAGCAGCGGCATGTTGGGTCCGACGACGCCGGCGGACTGCACGACGATGTCCATCCGATCGATCCCGTCGATGGCCCGAACCGCGGCTGCGTCGGTCACATCGACCTCGTGTACGGCGTCCAGCTCGCCGGCCCGGGCGGCCATGTCGCCGGCGTGAAGGTCCACCGCGGTCACCCGGCAGCCCTGGGCCAGCAGGCGGTCGACGCAGGCCGCGCCGATCCCCGACCCGGCGCCGGTGACCAGCGCTCGGCGCCCTGCGCTCATGGTTCCACGCTCCGCGTTCGAGCGGCTCGGGCGGGGCATTCAATCCGGTGGGGGTGCTTCATGGCTCGTCATGGTAGGACGCCGCCCGGCCGACCCGATCAGCGGAACGGGCTCCGGGCGAGGTTGCTGTGTTTCCCGCTCTTGTTCGCTGCGACCTGAGGACCGCTCGGGCCACGGCCTCGCCCGTATGAACCGGATTCACTCGCCTACCCGCTCGGCCTCTCAGCCGAGTTCTTGCAGGAGGGCGTCCTCGAAGGTCCAGTCGAAGCGGGTGGCGTCGGCCTCGGCGCGGCCCGAGCGCTGGTACCACTCGAAGGTGTGCTCGAACATCGAGGCCGGGTCGTGGCGGGGCTCCCAGCCGATCTCGGAGCGCAGCCGGTCGACGCTGAAGACGATGCTGCGGTTCCACCACCAGATGTTCGGGGCGAGATGCTGCACGAGCTGGGCTGCCTGGAACCTGCGCCGGATCATGTCGGCCCGCGGATTGCTGGCCAGACGCTCGGACCCGGCCGATGCCCGGATGTCCATGCCGAGACTCGCAGCACCGGACCCGACGCGAAGCTCACCGGTCCAGAGCCGCTCCATCGTCCCGGCCGGGATCGCCACCCGATGAGCGGCCCGTCCCACCACCCGCTCGGCCAGGTCTATGTAGCCGTTGCGGGTGACCGACTGGCGGCCGGTGAGGTTGTAGCGGCGACCGAACGTGACCGGCTTGCCCATCATCTGCTCCAGCGCTCGGGCCTGGTCGTCGACGTGGCCCAGCTGCAGCAGGGTGGTCCCGTCGCCGGGAACCAGGACCGGCCGGCCCGACAGCAGGCGAGCGAACATCCGCTGCTCGCGGTCGTGCAGGGTGTTGTGCGGGCCGAACACCATCGAGAAGGCCACCGTGGTCGCCGGGAAGCCGCGCTCGGCGTGGGCGGCTCGCAGCAGGTCCTCGCACAGCAGCTTGTGGCGGCCGTACTCGTTCTGGTCCGGGCCCCTCTCATCGCCGCCGTCCTCGCCGACGGGCAGCACGTCGGAGGCGGCGTAGATGACGGTGGAGCTGGCGAACAGGTAATGGCCGGTGCGGCCGTCGAGCAACTCCAACATGATCCCGACGTCGGGCGGATGGTAGGCGGTGAGATCGTGCACGCAGTCCCAGTCGGTGCCGCCCAGCGCGTCGCGCAGCGACTGGTGGTCGGTGCGGTCCGCGGTCAGCCGGCGGACCCCGGCCGGCAGCTCGGCGGGGGTCCGGCCCCGGTTGCACACGGTGACGTCGTGACCGGCCCGCACCAGCTCGTTCACCAGAGCCCGGCCGTTGAACTGGGTGCCGCCCATCACCAGGACCCTCATCGCGACCAACCCCGTGTCGAACGTTCCGTCAGTAGGTGGCCCGGCCGCCGGTGATGTCGAAGCACGCTCCAGTGCTGAACGAGCACTCGTCCGAGCACAGCCAACCCACCAGCGCAGCCACCTCCTCCGGCTGGCACATCCGCCCCATCGGGACCCTCGACACCATGAAGTCGAGCATCTCCTGAGTGGCCGGACCCAGCAGCGGTGTGTTCGTGATCGTCGGCGCCACCGCGTTGACCAGCACGCCGGTAGTGGCCAACTCCTTGGCCACCGACTTGGTGAGGGCGATAACCGCTCCCTTGCTGGCCGAGTAGGCCGCCTGGTGTGCGTTGCCCTCCTTGCCGGCAATGCTGGCGACGTTGACCACTCGACCCCAGCCCCGCCCGACCATCCCCGGCAGCGTGGCTCTCATCACGTTGACCACGCCCGAGACGTTGACGGCCATGGCCCGGTCCCAGTCGGTGGGCGACGTACCGGTCAGCGGCCCGATCGGCCCGGCGATGGCCGCGCACTGCACCACAATGTCGATCCCGTCGACGCCGTCGATGGCGCTCACCGCGTCGGCGTCGGCCACGTCGATCTCAACGATGGCCTCCAGATCGCGGGCCCGCTCCGCCATGCGGCCGGCCCGCAGGTCGACGCCCACCACCCGGTGCCCGTCTGCTAGGAACCGATCGACGCAGGCCGCGCCGATCCCCGACCCGGCGCCGGTCACCAGCGCCGTGCGGCCGGCCGTCATCGTTCACCCGGGCAGAACACTCCTTCAGATCGTAGATGGCGTCCGGCTGCTGCCGTCGCGGGCAGCGCCCGTTAGCGCGACGGCGGGTGGGCTGCTTCACTGACGGGCCGACTGCCGCCGCGACCGGAGGAAAGACATGGCGTGGACCATCACCAAACCGGGTATCGATCTGGGCATCGTGACCACCAACGGCGACGCGATGCTCGAGTTCTACCGGGACGTCGTGGGCCTCGAGTTCGAGGCCACCCTGGCCTTAGAGCCGATCGGGATCGCCCGGATGGACCGCCTGCTGTGCAACGACAGCGTGCTGAAACTGGTGACGCTCACCACCGACGTGGCCGCCGGTCCCACCGGAGGCATGGCCGGCTGCACCGGCCCGCGCTACTTCACCATCTCCGTGGACGACGTGGAGGCTGCGGTGGCCGACTGCGAAGCGGCCGGCGCGCCCGTCGTGTGGCCGCCGACGGAGAGCCGGCCGGGGGTGACGATCGCCATGGTCGAGGATCCCGACGGCAACTGGGTGGAGTTCATCCGCATGTCGTGATCCGGCCCCGCCGGAACGCGTCCGGTTGTTCCAGCGCGGCACTACGCTGCGCCGCGTGACCGCCAGGAAGCGGCCGGCCTGGAACTACACCCCCGAGCTGCCGCTGCGGTCGGCTCCGTTCCTGCACTGGCCGCTGCAGCCCGCCGCCGTATCCCGCCACCTGGTGAAGACCTGGAGGCCCCTCACCTCACGGGTGCTCATGCTGGCGGTCGCCTTCGCCATCTGGGCGTGGGCCAGGCCGTCGCTGGCCGAGGCTGAATCGCTGCGACTGGGCTGGATCCTCGAGATCTGGGTCCGCAACATGGCCGTGCTGGCGGTGGTGGCCGGCGGGCTCCACCTGTTCCTGCAACGCCACCGGGTCCAGGGCGACGGCCTGCGCTACGACGCCCGTCCGCTGACGAAGAACAAGAGCCTGTTCCTGTTCGACGACCAGGTAAAGGACAACATGTTCCTGAGCCTCGTGCCGGCCATGCTGGTGGCCACCGCCTGGGAGACCCTTGGCTGGTGGGCCTACGCCAACGGCGTCGTACCGCACTGGTCCTTCAGCGACAACCCGGTGTGGTTCATCGTGCTGCTGAGCCTGATCCCCATCTGGTCGGTCCTCTACTTCGGGGCGGGCCACTGGCTGCTGCACCGGCGCCTGGTGTACACCCACGTCCACTCCTGGCATCACCGCAACATGAACATCGGCCCGTGGTCGGGCCTGTCGATGCACCCGCTGGAGCACGTGATCCTCTACAGCGACATCCTGCTGCTGCTGGTCGTCCCGTCCAGCCCGGTACACATGCTGTTCGCGATGATGCATCACACCGTGGGGGCACCCATGAGCCACACCGGCTACGACGCCGTCCGGCTCCCGGCGCGCCAGCGCTTCGAGCTCGGCGACTTCCACCACCAGCTCCACCACCGCTTCATCGAGTGCAACTACGGCGGCCTAGAGTCACCCCTCGACGAGCTGATAGGCGCCTTCCACGACGGCACGCCCGAGGGCGACCGGATAGTGACCGAGCGCCTTCACCGCCTGTCGGAAGCCCGGCAGTCCAACCC
>VYCW01000116.1 GCA_009843735.1 Acidimicrobiaceae bacterium
CCCGGTAGGCGTCGAGGGTCTCGGCCAGGGCGGTGCGGGCGCCGTCGACGCCCTGCGCGGCCCGCGAGGCGGTGTCGAACACGTCGGAGAACCGCCGCCGTCCCAAGTCCGACACCAGCGGTGAGGTCGAGTGGCGCACCACGTCGAGCGCCTCCCGCTGGGGATGCACCACCCGGCGCAGCTTGGCCACGTCGGCCCGCACCGCAGTGATCTCGATCAGGAAGTCGGCGTCGGCGCTGAGGGCCAGCTCGATCAGCTCCTCGTTGCGGTCGTCGAACACCTCCAGGACCGACACCAACCGGCGGGTGGCCACGTCGGCCAGCCGGGCCATGGTCTCGTCGGGCCCGCCAGCGGCCACCTCGGGACGGCACAGCACGCCCTCCCAGAGCGCCTCGACCGACGGCGAGCGCTGGTCGTGGACGGTGACGAGCCGGCGCTCGGATAGGAAGCAGTCGAGTTCGTAGGTCTCGATCCGGTCCTCGGCCAGCGCATGCAGCACGACCAGCAGGAACGTGCCGAAGTCGTCGACCTTGGGAAGGTCGATGTCCTCCACCGCGTCCCGCAGCGCCAGGGCGTCGAACCCCATCTGCTCGACGAGTTCGGCGAGCTCGTCGTGATCGTCGGGACCCGCGGTGATGTCGATCCACACCCAGCCCGCCTCAGGCAGTGCTCCGGAGGGCTCAACCTCTACCGCGCACCGGCCCGGCTCGAAGTGCACCGCGCGCTGCAGCATCACCAGTGATGTTCGCACACCGACCGCACCGACTGGATGACCCGTCAGCCGCTGGTGCGTCCCGCCGGTCGGGCTCGAGCCGGCCGCTCCTGGGCGGCCCGCAACAGGCCGGCGAGGAGCCTTCGCCAGATCACCGCGTGGGGCAGCAGCAACAGCCACCAGTAGGCCCGCCCGGCGATGCCGCGGGGATGGAAGCGGGCCCGCTGCTGAAGCACGGTCGCGCCGTCGACGCCGCCGTTGCCGTCGCCGTCGCTGGACACCTGCCACTCGAGCCAAGCCTCGCCAGGCAGCTTCATCTCGGCCCTAAGGCGCAGCAGCCACGGCGGGTCATGCACCTCCACCCGGAAGAAGTCGAGGGCGTCGCCCACCCGCAGCTCGTCGGGGTGGCGCCGGCCCCGGCGCATGCCGACGCCGCCGAGGAGCTTGTCGACCCAGCCCCGGGCCGCCCAGAGCCGGTCGCCGAAGTACCAGCCCCGGTCGCCACCCACTCCCGACACCGCGGCGAACACCGCTTCGGGTGATGCCCCGGTGCGGGCGGTCCGTACATCCTCCAGGACGGTGCCGCCGGACCAGTCGGGATCCTGGGGCATGGGCGAGGCCGGAGTCGGTGCGGGCGCGCTGTCGATCCAGCTGGTCGAGACGTCGAGGTCCTGCACCTGCGACAGGGCACGGCGCAGCGCCTCGTCGAACGGCAGCGTCCGGCGAGTCCCGAACAGCGCCGCCGCGGGGTCGGGGTCGGTCACCACCACGTCGTTGCGCAGGCTGTCGACCAGCGGCCGGGCCAGCCCGATGGGCAGGGGCGTGACCAGGTTCACCCAGTGCGACGACAGCCGGGGGGTGAGCACGGGCACGCCCAGGATCAGGCGGCGCCGCAGCCCGGCCACCGCCGCGTAGCGCTCCATCATCTCCCGGTAGGTGAGCACGTCGGGGCCGCCGATCTCAATGCGCTGGCTGCCGGCGGCCGGCGAGTCGAGGGCAGCCACCAGGCTGTGCAGCACATCGGCGATGGCGATCGGCTGGCAGCGGGTGCGGGTCACCCACCGGGGGCAGACCATCACCGGCAGCACCTCGACCAGGCAGCGCAGCATCTCGAAGGAGGCACTGCCCGAGCCGATAATGACCGCGGCCCGCAGTTCGGTGACGGGAACGGAGCCCGATTCGAGGAGCCGGCCGACCTCGTGGCGGCTGGCCAGATGGTGCGACAGGGCTAGTGGATCTTCGCCGCCCAGTCCCCCGAGGTAGACGAGGCGCCCCACGCCGGCCTCCTGGGCGGCCACACCGGTGTTGTGCGCCCCGGCCCGGTCGGCTTGCTCGAAATCCTTGGCGTGGCCCATGGCGTGGACGAGGTAGTAGACGGCGTCGAGCCCCTCGAACCCCCGGCGCAGCGACGCCTGGTCGAGCACGTCGGCTTCGGCCACCTCCACCTCGGCTCGCCAGGCCACACCGTCGAGCCGTCCGGGTGCTCGGGCCAGGCACCGCACCCGGTGCCCGGCGTCGAGCAGGGCCGGGACCAGTCTCCCGCCCACATACCCGGTGGCGCCGATCACGCCGACGTTCAAGCCAGCCTGCTTCATGCGAGCCTCCCGCGTCCGGTCTCGATGCCGGGTTCATGGCCGGATGGGCCCGAACATAACGGCCCGGACTCTCGGTGGGATCGCGAACCGGCGGCAGGCGGGTCGGGTTGGCGCTCTAGATTGGGCTGTGTGACTCATCGGTTGCTGGCTGCGGCCCGCGAGCTGGGGCCCGCCATCAGTGCCCGCTCGGCGGAGATCGAGGCGCTGGGCACGCTGCCGATGGACCTGGTGGATGAGATCCGGCCGACCGGGGCGTTCCGGATGTGCGTGCCCGCCGACCTGGACGGCCCGGAGGTGACCGCGGTCGAGAGCCTGGAGATATTCGAGGAGTTCGCCTATCACGACGGCTCGGTCGGCTGGTGTGTGGCCATCGCGGCCACGACGTCGCTGCTGGCGTCGTACCTGCCCGACCCTCACGCCGCCGCCCTGTTCGGCGATCCCTCCGCCATCGGCGGGGGGTTCGTGATGCCCCGGGGCCGGGCCGTGCCCACCGAGGGAGGGCTGCGGGTATCGGGGCGCTGGCAGTGGGGCTCGGGCACCAAGCACTGCACCACCGTCGGGGGCGGATGCCGTGTGGTCGGTCCCGACGGGCAGCCCGAGCCCCGCGACGATGGTCTGGCCGTGCCGTTCGTGTTCATGGATCCCAGCGACATCACCTTCATCGAGACGTGGGACGTGGCCGGGTTGGCCGGGACCGGCTCGGTCGATTTCGAGGCTCGTGACGTGTTCGTTCCCGAGGGCCGCTGGGTGCAGATCGGCGCGGGTGGTCCGGTCCGGGACAACGCCTGGTCCCGGTTCTCGTTCTACGGGCTGCTGGCCTGCGGGGTGGCCTCGGCCGCGGTGGGAATCGCCCGCCGCTCGATCGACGAGCTGGTGGAGTTGTCCGGGGCGAGGAAGCCCCAGGGCAGCACCCGGACCCTGGCCGAGCGGGCCACCACCCAGGCCGGCGTGGCCGAGGCCGAGGCGAGGCTGGCCGCGGCGTGGGGGCTGATGCTCGACGCGGTGGACGGCACCTGGCAGAGCGCGCTGGCGGGTCAGCCCTCGACGGTCGATCAGAAGCGACGGATCCGGCTGGCCGCCACCCACGCCACCCAGACCGCGGCCGGCGTGGCCGCGTCGATGTTCACCGCTGCGGGCGGGGCCGCCGTGTATCGCACCAGCCCGGTCCAGCGCTGCTTCCGGGACGCTGCGGTGGCCGCCCAGCACGCCATGGTGGCGCCCCGCACGATGGAGACCGCGGGGCGGCTGCGGATGGGGCTCCCCACCGACACCACCACGCTGTGACCCGCCGCTGTGATCCGCTGCTGCCCGCTGTGATCCGCTGCTGACATGGTCGCCGTCGGACTGAGCCTGCCGTGGGGTCTGTGGGGGCTGCCGCCGGGTGAGCAGCGGGCCTTGCTGGGCCGGATCGCCGATGCCGGCATCGACCATGTGTTCACCGCCGACCATGTGAGCTTCCGCGACGGCAGTGGCATGGACGGCCTGGTCACCCTGGCCGCGCTCAGCGGGCTCGAGCCCCGGCTCGGCCTGCATGTGGGCGTCTACCTGCTGGGGTTGCGCCACCCGATGGTGGCCGCCCGCCAGATCGCCACACTGGCCGAGGCCGCGCCCGGACGGCTGACGGTGGGAGTGGGCGTTGGGGGCGACGACCGTCACGAGGTCGAGGTCTGCGATGTCGATCCCTCCACCCGGGGCCGCCGCACCGATATCGCGCTGGGCCTGGTGCGGGCCCTGCTGGCGGGCGAGACGGTCGACGGCGACGGCGAGTTCTTTCAGTTCCGGGGCGGGAAGATCCGTCCCGTGCCCGATCCGGCGGTGCCGCTGGTGGTCGGGGGCCGCAGCGACGCCGCCCTCGAGCGGGCCGGCCGGCTCGGTGACGGGTGGCTGGCCGCCTGGTGCTCGCCCCGCCGGTTCGCCGAGGGGATTGCGATGGTCGAGACGGCCGGCGCCGGCCGGAAGGTCGACTGGCACCACGGCCTCCAACTCTGGCTCGGCGTAGGCACCTCGCCCGAGGAGGGCCGATCCCATGTGGCCGAGACAATGGAGCGCTTCTACCGGATGAGCTTTGAGCCCTTCAAGCGCTACACCCCGTGCGGCACCGCGGCCGGCATCGCCGAGTTCCTCCAGCCTTACGTCGAAGCCGGGGCGACGACGCTGAACCTCACCCCCTGCGGCCCAGACCGCAACACTGAGATCGAGGCCGCGGCCGAAGTGAAACGGCTCCTCTGCCCTTAACCGAGCAGCATTGGCGGTTGTTTTAGAATATTTTCATGTTATTGAGTTGCAAGCTGGGCGAGAGCGACTAAGGTGGGCGTCGTGGAGACTCTCGTTCAGGTAGTGACCGTTGCGCTGGCCGTCGTCGCCATCATCTGGCACCAGCAGCGAACCATCGACAAACTGCGGGACGGCGCGCTTGAGAAGCTCAGAACAGATGTCGCGGCCAACGGGCAGCGGCTGGCCCGGATCGAGGGCTTCCTCGGCATCGGTATGCCTGACGCGGCCGCGTCTCAGGCGGCTGGCGCCACACCGGAGAAGCAGCATCCGGAAGTCGAGGAGCCCAACTCGACCTAGCTTGAGGCCGCGGTGCGAGCGATTGTGAGCCACTCGTCTACTCGGGTGCGGTTGTCCTGGATCCACCGGACGGCCAGGTCGCCGGGGTGGGCGCCCTCGAGTTGCGCGACGTTGGCCTGCGAGACTTCGAGGGGTGTGAGCTTCACCGCCTCGAACAAGGCTCGCGCCACCGGGTTGGCTTCCAGGAACGCGGTATTGGCCGTGACCAGGATGTGCCCTGCGAGCCAGCCGATGGGGCACTTGCCATCGGGCCGGTCAGCGGCCGAAGGGCACTGGTCGGGTCCGATCGACACCAAGCCGCCGGTGCCGTCGGGGCCGCGCTGTCCGAACTCCTCGCCGCGCTCGAAGCCTGTGGGGTTGGAGTCGTCGAGGATGTTCTCGACGCCCAACCAGTACACGTTGTCGCCGGGGCGTAGCACGGTGATGTAGAGAGACGGGGCCCACGTGTAGACAACCATCGGGACCCCTCCGTCGACGTCCTGTCTAGCCAACTCGAAGTCGGCGTCGTAGTCCCCGATGATCTGGATGATGTTGTCCCAGCCCGAGAACGCGATCATGTTCTCGATGATGTCGTCGCAGGTCCAGAACCCGTCGCAGCCGTAAATCTCGGCCTTGCCGTTGCCGGGCACGTGATCGGTGGCGTCGTAAGCGGCCAGCGCCTCGGCATTGTTGTTGAGGTCGTCCATGGTGTACGCGCCGTAGGCGTCGGCGAAGGACTTGGTCACCAGGAAGCCCTGCAGGACGCCGTCGAACAGCATCTCGCCCACCACGCTCAGGTGGTCACCCACCCGCGACCCGTCGGGCAGCTCGACGTCGTGCCACTCGTAGTGGCCCGGGTACCAACTGTTCGCCCAGAAGTCCATGTCCTCCAGAGCCATCGCGGTGTAGGCGTCGCTCGGGCTCATCTCCAGCCCAGCCGGATCAGACACCCTGTAGCCGAGCTCCTCCAACAGCAGCTTGAACAGCGCTGCCTGGAAGTAGCCCTGGTACCAGTCGGCCCGACCGGCCAGCACCGTCACACCCTCACCCGGCCGCACGGTCCCGACACCGTCGTCGGCTTCAAGCTCCGGCTGCTCCGGCACCGGCTCCGGCTCGGGCTCGGGCTGCTTTGGTTCGGGGTCGGGGGCGACGGGCCTCACCCAGCGGACCCCAGCAGGCGGTAGCCGCGGACCCCAGCAGGCGATGGTGTCATCCGTTGCTATGGCACAGCTGTGGTACGAGCCAGCGCCGACGGCCTTGTAGGTGCCAGACGGCGCGTCGACCAGCCCGGCGTCGTCGGCTCCCCAGCAGACGATCGCACCGTCAGTTGCCACCGCGCAGCTGTGCCGGTAGCCGGCAGAGACGGCAACGTAGGTGCCAGACGGCGCGTCGACCACCCCTGAGTGGTTGGCGTTCCAGGGGTCGCGCCCTGAGCACGTGATCGAGCCGTCGGTGGCTAGAGCACAGTTGTGGGCCGTGCCCGCGGAGACAGCGGCAAAGGTTCCAGCCGGCGAGTCGAGCGCGCCGAAGACATCATCCCCCCAGCAGACGATGGTGTCGTCGACGGCTATGGCGCAGTTGTATGACGGGCCGGCAGAGACAGCCTTGTACGCGCCAGCCGGCGCTGCGGCCTGCCCGGCGTCGTTGTCCCCCCAGCAGACGATGGCACCGTCAGTTGCCACCGCGCAGCTGTGCCGATCGCCGACGGAGACGTCGATGTAGTTTCCGGCTGGCGGGTCGGCTCGCCCAGCCAATCCCCAGCAGACGATGCTTTCGTCGGCAGCTACGGCGCAACTCCGGGTCCCGCCAGCAGACACGGCCTTGTAGGCGCCGACCGGTGAGTCGATCGAACCGTGGATGAGTCCCCAGCAGTCGATGGTGTCGTCAGATGCGAGTGCACAGCCATGGATCGAGCCGACGGAGACAGCTCTGTAGGTCCCGGCCGGAACGTCAAGCAGCCGGAACGCCAACTCGTCTCCCCAGCAGACGACGCTGTCATCGGCCGCTAGGGCACAACTATGGCTCGCGCCGACAGAGACAGCCTTGTAGACCCCTGCCGGAGCGTCGGCCGCGCCCCAAGCATCGGACCCCCAACAGTTGATCGCGCCGTCGACTGTGAGCCCACAACTGCTGAACTCTCCGACCGAGACAGCCTGATAGGCAGCAGCCGGAACGTCGACCGGTTCACCGCTGTGGGACTCCCAGCAGACGACGCTGTCGTCGTTGGCTATGGCGCAGGTACGGCCCCCGCCGGCAGAGACGGCCCGGTAGGCGCCACCCGGAACGTCAGCCAGACTCGAGCTATCGGCCCCCCAGCAAGTGATGGTGTCGTCGGCTGCAATCGCACAACTGTGACTCCTGCCGACAGAGACCGCCTTGTAGTCGCCGGCCGGAACGTCATCCAGCCATGAGCTGTCGACTCCCCAGCAGACGATGCTGTCGTCGACGGCTACGGCGCAGGTGAACGACCCGCCCGCAGAGACAGCCCTATAGGTACCCGCCGGGGCATCAGCTGAGTCTTCGTCTCCCCAGCAGACGATGCTGTCGTCGACGGCTATGGCGCAACTGTGTGCCGTGCCGGCAGAGACAGCCTTGTATGTGCCAGCCGGCGCGGCGGCCTGCCCCGCATCGTTGAATCCCCAGCAGACCACGGTGTCGTCGGCAGCCACGGCGCAACTGTGTGACCCGCCGGTAGAGACAGCCTTGTAGGTGTGCTCTGGATCACCCTCCTCTGCGACCGGGGCCGTCTCAGGCGGCACCGGCTCCTCCGGCGCCTCAGGCGGCACCTGCTCGTCAGGCGGAGCTTCTGTACCTCGATCCGAGGCCCTACTCGGAGCCTCTGTACCTCCATCGGGGCTGTCGGGCGTGGCGTGAGACTCTCCCCTCGATTCTTCGGGTCCATCGGTCTCGAATTCGTCGGGCTGCGCCGCGGTGGGATCCGTGGTGGCTACCTCGGTGGTGTCTGACGAGGTGACGATCAGGGCACCGATGACAGCCGCGACCGCAGCCACGGCCGCCGCGGCGGCCAGTGCGGGCCATCGACGCCCTCTGCGAACCGGCTGAAGGCCTAGTTCCACGATCAGGCCGTCGTCCTCGGATACCGCATCCCTGGTTGGCTCACCGGAGCGAGCGGAACGGGCCTCGTTAAGCGCGTCGGCGAGAGCGGGCAGTTCTCGGCGGAGTCGGTCTTCGAAGTTGCTCACTCCATCTCCCCTCTAAGCGCAGCGATGGCGCGGTGGGCCAGCGAGCGCACCGTTCCCGGCCGGACGCCCAGCACTTCCGCGATCTCCTCATCGCGAAGGTCGGCGAAGTAGCGCAACACCACCACCAGGCGCTGGCGGTCGGTGAGGCGGTCCAGTGCGGTGCGCAAGTCGATGAGCTGCTCCGGGATGTCGTCGTCGGCGACCTCGAGGCGGGCAGCCCGGTAGCGCTGCTCGATGGTGCGGCGCCGCAGAACCCCCGCGCATCCGTTGATCACCGACCTTCTCAGGTACGCATCCGGCCGATCGACGGTGTCCCAGCGCTCGCTCACCGCTACGAAGGCGTCCTGCACGACCTCTTCGGCGATCGCGGGCGATCCGACGAGCAGCGTGGCCAGCCGAACCATGGGTACGCGCCTGGCCGAGAACAGCCCGTCGAAGCTGCCGCCTGCGTTCAGCGTCGGCTCTGGCGGAACGCGAGGATCGCGGTCCGAACCTGTCTCCATCACTACCTAAGATGCACGAAACCGGCGGTTTGTTGCAGGCCTTCAGCGGAGGGCGAGGCGGGCTGCGGCTAGGTCAGCGACCGCGAAGCCGGCCGACTTGAACAGGGTGATCTCTTCGGCAGAGGTGCGACCGGGGTGGTGGCCGGTGGCGAGGGCGTGAAGGTCGGCCGCGATCGAGGCCTCAGTGATTACGCCGTCGGCCAGCGGCTGGGCCAGGTCGCCGGACATGACGGCGCCCGCAAGGGTGTCGACGAAGATCGTGGCTCGGGCCGCGGCTTCGTCGTCGGACTCGCGCATGTCCGGCTGGAAGCTGCCGACGAGATCGAGGTGGGCGCCCGGGGCCAGCAGCTCGCCGCGCACCAGCGGCTGGGTGGCGCCGGTAACGCACGAGACGATGTCGGCCCGACCGATGCTGGTGTCGAGATCGTCGGACGCTTCGGCCGGCAAGCCCTCGACTCGTAGGGTCTCGGCGACTGACGCGGCCGCCTCGGGGCGGCGTCCCCAGACCTCGATGCGGGCCAGCGAGCGGACCGCAGCGTGGGCCCGGGCCATGTTGGGTGCCAGGACTCCGGTGCCGACGACCAGCAGGTGCTGGGCGTCGGGGCGGGCCAGGCAGTCGGCGGCCAGAGCAGAGATCGCGGCCGTGCGGCGAGCTGTCAGCTCGTCGCCGTCGAGAACGGCGGCGACCTGGCCGGTGCCGCCGTCGAAGGCGAGATAGGCGGCGTTGACCGTCGGCACGTCGGTGCCGGCGTTGGACGGGAAGTAGGTGACGGCCTTGACGCCGATCATCTCGGTGTCTGCCCAGGCCGGCATCAACAGGAAGGCTCCGGTGCCGCCGCCGGGAAGGCCGACCGGATGCACGTGACGTTCGGGTGCGGTCACGGCGTCCTCGGTGAGCGCCTCGGCGATGGCCGAGATCAGCTCGGGCCACGGCGTAGCGGCCCGGACGGCGGCAGCGTCAAGGACGCGCATCACGCCGAGAATGTCACGCCTTCCGTCCCCGTGCCAGATCTCGTCGGCTCGTCGGAGCCAGCACCGCCTAGCGCGCGAAACGCTGAGGTCTAAGTTCGGCCGCGAGATCGGTGGGGAGCCTTTCTGGGGCTGTACCGCTGATCAGGTCTGCGACCAGCGAGGCGATGGCCGGGGAGGTCTGGATGCCGGTGCCGCCCTGTCCGGCGCACCAGAAGAACCCCGGCGCGCCGGGATCGAAGCCGACGACCGGGACCCGGTCCGGAGCGAACGTGCGCAAGCCGGCCCAGGTGGAACGGACCGAGCGCACGTCGAGGACCGTGGCCCGGTTGACAGCCTCGATCCCGGCGGCGACGTCGATCTCGCGGGGCTTGACATCGCAGGCATCCACGGGGTCCTCGTCAGCGGGCGAGGCCAGGAACTGCCCAGTGCCCTCGGGCTTGAAGTAGAAGCTCTCGTCGCCCCCGACGACCAGGGGCCAGCTCGCCGACTCGTGACGGCTGGCGAAGGTGAACACAGTGCGCCGGTACGGCTGCAGGCCGACGGGGCGCGCGCCGGCCATGCCGGCCACCTCGTCGGCCCAGGCGCCAGCCGCGTTGACGACGGTGGCGCAGCTCAGCACCCGCTCTCCCACGTCCACTTGCCAACACCCGTCGCGGCGGGCGAGCGCCCGCACCCCGTGTTCCCGTAGCACCGCCGCCCCCTCGGCGCGGGCGCCGCGCAGGAAGGCCTGGTGCAATTCGGCTACGTCGATGTCGAAGCCGCCGTACTCGATCACACCGGCATCGAGCCACTGCGGGTCGAGTACGGGGCAGAGGCTGATGGCGCCGGCGGCATCGAGGCGCTCGCACGGTGTGCCCGTGGTCTGGTTGGCGGCGACCGTCGCCGCCACCTGCTCCTCGAAGCCGGCGGGGGCGACCCACAGCACGTTGCGGGGCTCCAGCAGCTCGCTGTCGGCCAGGCCGTCGGCGCCGGTCGCCAGGAACGGCAGCGACGCCGCGCTCAGGACCCGGTTGGCCGGCTCGCCGTAGGAGGCCAGGAACTGGGCGACCGACCGTCCCGTGCTGTGCGCGGTGAGCGACGCCTCGCGCTCGACGACCGCCACACGGTGCCCGCGCCGGGCCAACGCCCAGGCAGCCGACATCCCGGCCATGCCCCCACCGACGATGACTACATCGAATGAGCGGGAGGAGGAACCGGTCATGGCTACCACGAACTATACGAACCCCCGCTCACGCCGTGGGATAGGCACCCGGCTGTTCCAAGGCCGCGACAGCCAGCGTGTTGCCCTCGATCACCGCTGGCCCCGATCCGCCCGCGGGGCGTGTCGCCGGGCGCTATCCGCCTGCGGGGCTGGTTCGCTCCTTGTCGGGCGGCGGCATGTAGGTCCGGCGACTGGGCCTCAGGCCCATCGAGTGCATGGTCAGCAGCGTCCCGAGGGCGGCGCCCGTCGGATCGACCACCGGCACACGCGCTTGATCCGACTCCAGCCGGTCTTGGAGAGCGGCCGCGACACCGAGCATTCCGGTGCATCCCAGCACCAAGACGTCGGCACCCGCATCAAGGGCTCGGCACGAGGCTTCGAAGAGGTTCTTGAGCAGCACGTCGCCGTCGTGCAGCTCCAGCACGGGGGTGTCGATCACCTCTATGGACGCCATCCGGCTCCTCACACCCATCCGGGAGGCCAGCGTGGAGATCATGGGCACGACATTCTCCAGCACGGTGACAACCGAGAAGCGCTCCCCGAGGTTCAGGGCCGTGGTCACCGCGGGCTCGAACCCGCCCACCACCGGTATGTCGACGAGTTCCCGGGCTGCAGGAACCGCGGGATCACCGAAGCAGGTGATGAACACCGCGTCCGCTCCCTGGGCCTCGGCCCGCACGACCTCGGCGACGATGGCGGGACCTGCGAGGACCTCGTCATAGAACGACTCGATAGAGGCGGGGCCGTACGGGAGGCACGAGACCTCCAAGCCAATGCCGTCGCCGAGGAAGCCGCGGGCCTCCTCAGCGATCTGGTCGTTGAACGAGTCCGATGTGATCGGAACAACGATGTGGACTCTCATTGTGGTCTTCCCTTTCTGCATTGGATTGCGGACGGTCGATTCCTTCGGGCTAGGCGCGTCGGGCTCTGGACCAGGCGTCGGTGGCGACGGCCACGAGGATCACGAGACCCTGGATGATTCGCTGCCAGATGGGGTCAATCTGGTGGAGGTTGAACCCGTTGACCATGAAGGCGATGAAGAAGGCCCCTAGCAGCGTCCTCCACACCGCGCCGGTGCCGCCCGCGATGGAGGTGCCGCCCACGACGATCGCGGCGATGACACCGAACACAAAGCTGAAGTCGTCGGAGGGGGTCGCACTGATGGTCCGCGACGCGGCCACCACACCGGCGAGCCCGGCGGCGAGCCCCGACAGTGCGAACACGGCCACGACCACCTGCCGCGTGCGCACACCAGCGAGCCTGGCAGCCTCGACGTTGCCTCCCGTGGCGTACACATGGCGACCGAACCGGGTTGCAGCCAGCGTGATCCAGGCCATCAACACGACCGCCAGCGAGATCCATGTGGCCGTCGTGAGCTCGGCGAATCGTGTGCGGGCGATGTCTCGGAAGCTGTCGCTGGAGGGCCGCATGATGCTGCGCTCGCTGACGACGTAGCCAATTCCGAAGACGATGAAGGACGTAGCCAGAGTCGTAATGAACGAGTTGATCCGCGCGAATGCCACGATTGAACCGTTGGCTGTTCCGACGACCAGACCGAACGCGCATCCTGCGAGCAAGGCCAGCGCGACGGAGCCGGTGGCGTTCTCGACTCGCAGCGCTACCAGCGGGGCGGCCACCGCAACCGCCGAGATCGACACGTCGAAACCGCCTGCGATCATGGTCAGCGTGGCAACGGAGGCGGCTATCAGCAGCGTCGCCTGCTGGTCGAGAACGTTGCGCAGGTTGGGGCCGGTCAAGAACCCGTCGGTTGTGATGGCAAGCAGCACGAACAGAGCGACGGTCACCCAGACGATGCCGTAGCGGGCAAACAACCCGACGTATCGGTTGGCTCCGGATGGCCGCGGCGGCGCGGCTGCATCCGTCATGAGTTCTGGCCGACCGCGGCTTCCTCACCGAAGGCATGCCGCAGGATCTGCGTCTCGTCCAGGTCGGGATGGATGAACTCCGCAACGAACCGCCCGTCTCGCATGACGAGCACGCGGTGGCAGAGCCCCACCAGTTCCTCGAGTTCCGAGGACACGAGCAGCACCGCGAGGCCGTCGGTAGCCGCGGCCGCGATCAGGTCGTAGATCGAGCGCTTGGAGCCCACGTCGACTCCCCTGGTGGGTTCATCGGCGATGAGGACTCTCAGACCGGGAGCCGTCCAACGCGCGAACAGGGATTTCTGTTGGTTGCCTCCTGACAGCAGCCTGACGGGCGTCTCAAGCCCTCCGCCGCGCACTCCGGCACGTGCCGCGGATGCGGATACCAACTCGCGCTCGGAGCGTCGGGTCACGAGACCTGCCCTCGTGACCCGTCGTAGGTGCGGGAGGCCGACGTTCTCGCGAAGGCTGCGCTCCATCAGCAGTCCTTGATCCTTGCGAGACTCGGGAATGAGCCCTAGGCCAGCGCTGATCGACTCACGCGGCCGGAAGCGGCCGGCGCGCCCGCCAGCGACCTGCACACTTCCGGCGACAGGTCTGTCAGCGCCGTAGACACACCTGACGAACTCCGTGCGGCCCGATCCGACCAGCCCTGCGATGCCGACAATCTCGCCAGGGAGCACGTCCAGGTCGAGCCCCGCCATGAGCGGGGTGGCGGCAGAAGCGGGGTGTCCGGCGGAGCCTGCGGGAATCAGGTCTCGGACTCTCAGAACCGGGGACTGGGACGGCTCCGGAGGTGGTGGCTTGGGCGGGAAGTTGCCTTCGAGCTTGCGGCCGATCATGGCCTCGACGAGGGATCCAGTCGTCTCTGACGACGGCTTGGTGCTTCTCACGACGCGCCCGTCGCGCATGACTGTGATGTCATCGGCGAGCTCGAGGACTTCGTCGAGAAAGTGGGAGATAAAGAGGACGGTGATCTTCTGATCGCGCAGAGACCGCACCAGGCGGTGGAGTTGGTCGCGCTCCTGCGCTGAGAGGCGGGCCGAGGGCTCGTCCATGATCACGAACTCAGATCGCCGGGCCGCAGCTCGGAGGATCTCGACCCGCTGCTGGTCGGCAACGCTGAGACTCCCGACTCTCGCGGCCGGATCAATCGGGATGCCGGTGCGCTCGACGAGCGCCTCGAAGCGCTGCACGGTGTCGTTGCGGGCCACGAATCCGCACCGAGTCGACTCGACTCCGAGGAAAACGTTGTCGGCCACGCTGCGGTCCGGCACGAGGGCCAGTTCCTGGGCGATGGCGGTGATGCCGGAGGTGAACGCCTGCCTCGGTGATCGGAACCGGCACGGGCGGCCGTTGACGATCATCGATCCGCTGTCGGCGGTGTGCACTCCAACGATGATCTTCCCGACGGTGGACTTGCCCGCGCCGTTCTCGCCGACGAGTGCATGGATACAGCCGCGCCGGATGGAGATGTCTGCGCGATCGACGGCCTGGGTGGTGCCGAACCGTTTGGATACGGCGCGCAGCTCGATATGAGCGGGCTCGTCAATATGAGCGGGCTCGCCAGGCTGAGGATCAGCCATCCCACTCCGCGTTGAACTGGTCCACGTTGGCTGCGGTGACCATTCCTTCGTCGACGAAGCCGCCGTTGGGGTCCACCCCGCCTGTGTAGGTGCCGTCCTCGAGCGCCGCGATCATGGCTTCCATGGCCAGACGGCCCTCGCTGGCCGGAGCGTAGAACACGGTCGCGAACCACCGCCCGTCACGGATTCCCTCGATAGCGGGCGACGATCCCCCCAGGCCGATCAGGGCGACATCGTCGAGCTTGCCCTCGTCGGTGAGGACGAGCTCGATGCCTTGCAGCGGCTGGTCGGCGCCGACCACGACGTCGAAGTCAGGCTGGGCCTGCATGATGTCCTGGATGGCGTTGATCCCGCCTTCGGGTCCCAGGTACTGGCCCTCGCCCTCCGCAACGATCTCGATAGTCGGCTGGTCGGCGACCACGCTGTCGAAGCCCTGGCGCAAAGCGACGTCGAGCGGAATGCCCCGTATGCCGAAGATGTAGACCACCCGGCACGGGTCGAGGCCGGCGCAGGCCTGGACGGTGAGCCGTCCGGCCCGCTCGCCGGTCACGACGGGCGGAGCGAGGACGGAGGCTGCAATCCCGTCCACCTGCGGCTCGTTGGTGGACAGGTCGTCGCCGACGATCTGGTTGAACAGCACCACCTCATGCCCGGCTTCCAGGGCCGCCTCCACGTCGGGAACGAGCCCTGGCCCGTTCAACGCGACGAGGATGATCCCGTCGTACTGGCCGCTGGCCACCACGTCCTGGAGTTGCGTGGTCTGCAGGTCAGCGTTGAACTGAGCGTCGAACTCGACCAACTCGATGTTGTTCTCGTCGGCAAGCCGTTGCATCTCGCCCACCGAGGCCAGCAGGAAGGTGTTGGCGGAGCTGGCCGACAGGTAGGCGACCTGCCTCGGGCCGGCCGGCTCCGTCGTTGCCGGTGGTTCATCCTCCGGCTCCTCGACGGCCGGCTCGGGCGCTTCGTCGACCTCGGGGTCGGATGCCTCCACGTCGTCCGTCCCCTCAGATGAGGTACTTGTGTCCTCTGGCGCTCCCTGCTCATCGTCAGGAGCCTCGGCTGGAGCGGCTGGAGCCTCAGTACCCGAGCTGCTCTCGACGTTGGCGTCTGCTGGTTGCTCAGGCGCCTCGTCATCGCCGCACGCCGCGGCCACTAGGGCCAGCGCCAGGATGACGGAGAGAAGCCTCGCCGCACTACGTACCTTCATCGGATCCCCCCTCACGATGGGAATTGTGAGCCTGTGGAGGCACGGTAAGGAGCCCCGAACCGGGGCTCAATGGGCAGACCGCTGCCATACGGGCACTGCGAAGTGCAGTTCTTGCACCCAGGAGGCAAGTCCCTGCTGGAGCGGAGAACGGGCTAGAGGCTGGCTTGATCGAGCCGGTGCATCCTCACGACGAGTTGGAGCGCGAGCCGCTGGTCGGGGTCGTGAAGGTTGACGTTGAGGGTCTCCGCGATGCGGTCGATTCGCTTCATGACGGTGTTCCGGTGCACGCCCAGCGTGGCGGCAGTGCTGGTGGCGGAGGACTGGCAGTCCAGGTAGGCCTGCAGCGTTCGCAGGAGCACGCCGTCGGCGTCCTCTCTGATCAGCGGCTCGAGGAACGCGGCCACCACCCGGCCGAAGTCCGCGGACCCGTACCAGCCCAGCATGATCCGCTGGATGCCGAGCTCATCGATGTGCCTCACCGCCACACGCCCGGTGCCGGCGCCAGCCAGGGCCGAGGCCTGACGAGCCTCGGTGAGGCTCGCCCGCAGACCGGGCAGGCCGATCGCGGGTCGGCCCACCCCCGCATGCACGCTGATGCCGTCCGCGTCAGCGAGTAGCGCCAAGAGCGCTTCGTGCAGGCTGCGCGTCATTCGCTGATAGTCGCCCACAGGCGGTTCAGCTGCCGTGGACACCCAGCCCGACCAGCCGTCGGTCCTCTCGATGAGAGGGCCGTCGATCCCTGCCCCGAGAAGCGTCTCAGAGAGTACGTCGGTGTTGACGAGCACCCAGTTCGAGTCCGCGGGACCCGACAGCTGAACGTGAAAGGCGCTAGTCCATCCGGCTGCGGACCAGCCGAAGGTCGCCATCTGGGCCAAGATTGCCTCGTCAGGCAGTTCCCCGCTCCCGACGACCTCGTTGAGCAGTGCGAGTCGGTGCCGGGCGTCGCGTTCCATCACCAGCCGGTCACGCACAAGGTTGGCTCCCACCGCCCAGGAGGCCACTCCGAGGAGATCCAGGCCGGTCTGCTGGATGACTGTGTCGGCGTCGCCAAGTAGGCATACAAGCCAGAACCGGACCGGTTCCTCCAGTACCACCACAACCGGGCAGACCATTCCCGGCTCACCCCCTGAACCGACATCTGGAGCGTGGTAGGCATGACGTCTCAAGGCTTGCGGCCGCACCGACGCCGGTGGCCCGGCGATGACGGCGCTGCTCGCTTCGACCAGTGAGCACGGCCGTCCGAGCACTTCAGAGACCAGCGCAAGGGTCTGTGAGACTGTGGTGGTCCTGTCAAGACCTCGTAGCAACCGAGCCATCATCGCGGCTTGGTGCACGGAGGGCTGCAGGACGAGTTCCCGTGCCGACGCGGCGGCGGCAAGCACATCGTCCGCCTGAGCCTCTGCCAGCACCGTGCGGAATCGGTCGGCCAGTCGCCGTGTAGCGATGCCGATTGCGGACACCGCGTTGACGGCCACCAGACCCGACCCCTCGCCGTCTCTGACGGTCCGCAACGCGATGTCTAGGGCATAGGAGTTGGGCTGTAGCTCGTGGGCGTCTAGCACGACCAGAAGGCCCGGCGAGATCGGCGTGGCCAAGTCGCAGCGAGCAGTGACGAACACGTCCGAGACGGTGCGATCGAGGCCGTCGCGGCCCGCGACCACCTGACAGTCTCCGAGCGCGCCGGTTGCGAGCAGCTGTTCTACCGTGAGCGGTCTGGGCCGCAGGCGAGTATCGGGCACCAGGGACGTTCTACTACCTGCGGCAGCTGTGTTGATCCTGTGACGGCAGGACCCGTCTCAGGAGTTCTATCCAGTTGTCGCCAGCCACCCGGGGAGCGACCTCAGCTCCCAGGCAGTTCGTGAGCCGCTCTCGGAAAGGCCCGAGATCGGCGGGATCGCGCATTCCCGCGACAAATGGCAGGTTGCCCGGATCGACGAGACCAGCCCCCAGGATCGGATCGAGCACCTCCAGCAAGTCCTCCATGAAGTCGCAGCCCAGCCCGACTGCGGACGGGCCGGCCACTCTGACCGCGTGCTCGATGTGGGAGAGGTAGTCGTCGAGGGTGGGCGCACCGGTCGAGAGAAACCCTCCGAAGGAGTTGATCCCCACTGCCCCGCCCGAGTCGGCCACATCACGCAACTGATCGTCGGTGAGGTTGCGGGGATGAGGGCACAGGGCATGGCACGACGAATGGGTCGCCACGAACGGCCGGGTCGCGATGCCGGCGACATGGTCAAAGCCCGCCTTCGAGAGGTGGCTGACGTCCACGATCATTCCCAACCGCTCCATCTCGGCCACGGCCTCCGCTCCGAGGGAAGTGAGGCCAGCGCCCGTGGCGGCCTCGCCCGCGCCGTCAGCCATCATGGTGCGCCGGTTCCAGGTGAGCGACATGCATCGCACACCCAAGCGCCAGAGGGTCTCCAGCACTCCGAGGCTGTGTGCCACCGGCTCGGAGCCTTCGACGGCGAGCACCAGCCCGATGCGACCCGAGGCAAGGGCCCGTTCCAGGTCCTCGCAGGTCTCGACCACCACCACGTCCGTGGGATGGGCTGCGGCAATGTTCCGGGCCTCCTCAAGCAGCAGCAGGCAGCGTCGCAGCGCGCCCTCGCCGACGTGCTGGTCTTCGGTGAAGACGGCCAGGAACTGCACGTCCACCCCGCCGGCACGCAGTCGGGGAAGCCAGAAGTCTCCGAAGGGGTCGCTGCGCCCCCTCTCCTTCTGGTGCAACACGGCGAGCAGCAGATCGTTGTGAGCGTCTACCACCCGCATCGGGTCTCCTACCGCAAGAGTCGGGCGGCGTTCGACATGGAGCCCCGCACTACGAGGACAGCGGCCCGACAGCCTTGACGATCACCCGACACCTGCCTCCCGGAACGTAGGTCATGGGGATCTCGACGATCCTGGTGATGCGCACGTTGTGGGCGTCGGCGCCGGCCCGGATGGCCGCGTCCTCGGCCTCCTCGCGGGCGCTGGTGAGGCAGGCCTCTCTACCGTCGGTGTCGTAGCTGTAGACCTTGTCGATCGATCCGGCGGCCTCGGCGATGGCCGCTCCGAAGGCGTTGGCCACCGAGTGATGCGGCGGCCAGAGCACTTCGCTGACTCCTCGCAGCGACTGAGGAACGAGATGCGCGCCGCCACCCACAGCTATGAGAGGAAGGGCCGTGCTCGACGCCTTCATCCTCTCGCACAGGACTCCGACTCGCTCGTCCACCCAACCGATGGCCGCGTCGGTAAGCGAGGCGTCCAGGCCCGACAGCAGAGCGGGGTCACCGAAGCCCTCCAGACGGCCCGCGGCGAGCGAGATGTCCGAGAGCGTCAGCGTCGGGCCTCCCATACAGATGGCCTCGGTGATCACGTCGTAACCGACGGAGTCGGGCCCGACGGACAGACCGTCGCCGTTGCGGACGATGCTCCCGCCTCCCAGGCCGACCGAGATCAGATCGGGCATGCGGAAGTTCGTTCTCACCCCTCCCACCTCGACTGAGGCGGTCGACTCGCGGGGGAACCCGTCGACGAGGATCCCCACATCCGCCGAGGTTCCGCCGACATCGATGACGAGCGCGTCGGACAGCCCGGCTAGCGCGCTGGCTCCCCTCATGGAGTTAGTCGGGCCCGAGCCGACCGTGAGCACCGGATACTTGTCGGCTTCGTCGACGGCCATGAGCGTGCCGTCGTTCTGGGTGAGAAAGCTCTCGACCTCCAGCCCGGCCTCGGTCAGGGTGCTGCGGAACCCGGCCACCACGCGCTTGGCCACCGTCAGTAGGGACGCGTTGAGGATCGTGGCGTTCTCGCGTTCGAGGAGTCCCAAGGACCCCACCGTGTGGCTCAGCGACACCGGGAAGTCGGCGCCGCACTCTTCGGCCAGCAGTTCGGCGGCACGAAGTTCCTGATCGATCGATGCCGGGCTGAATGCGCATGAGACTGCGATGGCTGAGACCTCCGGTGCGGAGGAGGCACCGAAACGCCGAACCGCATCCTCGTCGAGGGAAGCAATCGGCGTGCCGTCGTACTCGAACCCGCCTGGCACGATCTCGCTGCGACCGATGACGATGTCCCGAAGGTCCTCGGGCCAGGCTGCGCTGGGCCGCACTCCCAACGACGATGGGGCGGCCAGGCGCAGTACCCCCACGCGGTCGAGGTCCTGGCGCCGGATGATGGCGTTGGTGGGATGTGTAGTACCCAACATCGCCTTGTCCAGCGCGGCTGGGTCCTCCACTTGGGCCAGGACCGCCGCCACGGCCGACTGGATGCCCCCTATCGGCTCTGGCGTGGTGGCAGTCTTCGTCGCGGCCAGGACCGTGCCAGATGAGTCGACCACGACCGCGTCGGTGTTGGTGCCTCCCACGTCGACGCCGAGCCGCAATCCGCTCACCGCCGGCTCTCCCGGAAGTCGACGTAGTCGATGTCGTACCCGAAGGCTCTGGGCCCGACTAGTTCTAGCATCCCTTCGCGGTGCCACTCAGGTGCGCACGGCATGGCCACCACGTTGAGCCGCTGCCCGTAGGCCAGGCTCTCGGTGGTGACCGGGTCAGCCGACTCGTTGTCCATCAAGCAGAGCAGGTCGGGCACGGTCACGACCGCCTCGCCGTCCTCGAAGGCGATGAGATTCTCGTTCTGGATCTCAACCCGCATGGTGCGGCTGGCGTCGTCCAGGTGCTCGAGAACGACGGTGCCACGGGCGAAGCCCTCCGTGGTGCGGCGATCTATGTCAATGACCTTGCCGCTGAAGACCAGTTCTGCGTCTGTGTAGTCGAGCAGTCGTTGCCAGGCTCCATCTGTGCCCCGCTTGACGTGGGCGAGGCGCCTTCCGACCTCGGTGCAGTAGGTCATCGAGCCGCGGATCCCAGCCCGCTGCACGTCAGCCACCGTCATCGGATAGCAACTGATCGCGTTGGCCAGGCCGAGTTGAATGACGGCGGCCCGCGCCAGTGCCTCGGCTGTCTGGTTCGTCGTGGCCTCGAAGACGCACATGTTGCCCTTCTCGTCCGCTATGGACATGGGCGCGGCCATGAGCCCGTGCAACGTGAACACCGTCATCTCGATCTGGGGAAAGGCGCGGCGCATCCCATCGGCGTCGACGATTGGCAAGCCCAGTTCGACCGCAGTGGCGATCGGCACCAGCGTGTTGACCCCGCCCACCTCGATGGGCATCAGCGCAACAGGCTCTTCGCCCAGGTAGGCGGCCAGAGCCCGGATGCCAGCCCGAAACTCGGTGCCGGCTGGGATCTTCTCCAGGATCACCGTCGGTGCGCCGATGATGGCGGTGGTCAGTACGCGGCCGTCTTCGGGAAGTTCTTCGGGCTCCACGACCTTGGCAGGGCCGTGATCTGCGATCGCCTGCTTGACAAGCAGTTTGCCCACGTACGGGTCGCCGCCTCCACCGGTTCCGAGCAGGGTCGCGCCCAGAGCGAGATCATCGATGTCATCGATCGTCAGCTCTCTCACGGTCCGCCTTCCGGTCACTCCACGGTCGTCGGCCTGATGGACCAACCTAGAAGGCTCGTGCAAGCGGAGCCGATGGGCATTTCGCGACTACTGAGAGCTGGCGGTACGCGATCTGCCCTGCGGGTGTACTGAGCGCGCTACTCGACAGCCGGGCGCTGAGGTCGTGCTACCAGAGCACTTGAACTGGGAAGTCCTTGAACGCTTCGTCCCTGGTGACGAGGGTGAGCGACCCAAGCTCCGCCTGGGCGGCCAATATGCGGTCGAACGGGTCGCGGTGCTCGTTCGGATAGGTGCCGGCGCGCAGGCCGTGGTGGTGCGTTAAGGGCAGGTGCAGAAGATCGGCAGCCATTGCCAACTCGGCGAATCTGGGGACCATGTCCCTGTATGGCGTCAAACGGCCCAGGCGCACCTTGGTGGCGATCTCCCAGGCGCTGGCGGCGCTCACGAAGGCCGTTGTGTCCGCATCCGAGAGCGTCTCGCGGACCCGCGGCGGCAGCAAGGCCTCGTCGGCCCACCACCACAGCAGCGCGTGCGTATCGAGCAGGAGCCCCGTCATCTGCCTTCCCAGGCCCTGAGCTCCTCCTCGGGCAGGGGCTCGAAGAACTCGGGCCCGACGACCAAGCCCGGGAGCTGCCCGCCGCGACGGCGCTTTGGGGCGAGCGGCATGAGCCTGGCGTACGGCTTGCCGGCCTTAGCCAGGATGATCTCCTCGCCCGCGTGCGCCCGCTCCAGCAGCCTCGACAGGTGGGTCTTGGCCTGATGAACGTTCACTACTTCCGGTTCAGTCACAATCATTCTCCAACCATACCGATATTATCCTGGCACCGCCTAAAGGCTCGTCGAGGGGGACTTCTCCCATTGTTTAGTCTATCAGACTTAGTCTGAGGACTAGACTAAGTGCTGTCTCGGCAGCGTTTGTGTGAGCGAATCCGCGCTCGATGTTGCATCCGGTATGTCAAACGTTGGCCATTGACTGTGAAGGATTCGCGAAACAGAAGTCACCTTCATTACACATTGAGAGTGCCCAAGAGTCGGCACCATTGCTTGTCGACAATACGCGCAGATTCTCGGGGTTAAGGGTGATCTGGTTGCTCGGTAATGCGGGATCCGAGACTCAATGAGACTTCTGCCCAGGCAGCATCCAGCGGTCCAGAGGGCTGATATCTAATATTAGTAACTATGATCTCAGGTATTGTTGTGCAGCACCCTCCCACACGAAGGGACCTACCCGGTTAGGGTCCCGTTTCGGCAGCTTCAGATGAAATAAGTGAAGCGAGTGGTGTAGGGCTTGGACCTGCGGTTTCGCGGGGATAACACCAGTGGTATTTGACGTTTTGTAACATGGCCGCCGTGCAGTTGGACGACATAGATCTCAAGATTGTTCGGACCCTGCAACAGGACGGCCGGACCAGCTACAGCGACATTGCCAAGGCCGTGGGCGTCAGTGCCGGAACGGTCCGGAACCGGGTCAACCAGATGCGGTCATCGGGGATGCTCTCCGTCAATGTCTGGCTGGATCCCAACCTCTCCGGCCTGGGGATCCACGCGACGCTGCTCCTCAAGGTCCGGCCCGGCCGGCTGGTGGAGGTGGCCGACGCGCTGTCCGGCCTCGACGAAGCGAGCTATGTGGCCACTCTCGTGGGTGCCTACGACGCCGTCGCCGATGTCTATTGCCGCGACGTGGCCCATCTGCGTGTGTTGGTCCACGACAAGATCCAAACGATCGACGGC
This sequence comes from Acidimicrobiaceae bacterium, assembly GCA_009843735.1. GTDB lineage: Bacteria > Actinomycetota > Acidimicrobiia > Acidimicrobiales > Aldehydirespiratoraceae > Aldehydirespirator. The sequence goes on from VYCW01000116.1 coordinate 22,589, forward strand.
GTGCTCGACGTGCTGACCAACCTCGTGACCGGCAACAGGCAGCAAGCGACGTTGGCCGTCGCCGCCGGCGCATCCCCGGAGACGCTGCTGGGTCCCTAGCCGCCGTGCCGATGTGCGTCGGGCATCGGCTGTCGCCGGAGGCGCTGGGGGCGGAGGGCGGCGTCGCTATGTTGGGCATCGTCCTAACTAATAGTGTTCAATACTCTTAATGCGATGCAGTGCCATGATCCGCAGGACTTCGCTTCGGAAGCGAGGACATGACTAACGGCGGCGAACTACGCCGGAGGAGCACTCCGGAGGAAACGGCGAGGCGGGTGCTGGAGGCCGCCGCCGCGGAGTTCGTGGAGCGCGGCTATGACGGGGCTGTCATCAGCGACATCGCACGCCGCGCCGGGGTGTCCTCGGGCGCGATCTACCCGCGGTGGCCCCACAAGAACGACCTCATGCTCGCAGCCATTGAACACCTCTTGGAGCAGTTGCGGCCGGAGCGAAGGATCGAGGAGTTGGGCCTCGGCGATCTGACCCTGCCTGAGCTCTTCCAGATGTGGGGGGCGTCTCTGCTGACCTCTGACTCGGTGAGAGACGTGCTGGGCCAAGTGTTCGGCAGCGCCCGCAGCAACGCCGCGATCCAGCAGCGCCTGCAACACTTCTTGGATGAGCAGGCCGACGAGTTCTGCCGTCTAGTTGAGCAGGCCAAGGACGAGGGATCCTGCAGCCCCGAACACGAAACCGCTGCCCTTGCGTTGTTGATCCACTCCATCGGGATCGGCACGCACCTGCTGTTGTCCGGCGGGCTGTCCGATCGCTATGTCCCGTCCGAGAAGGGCTGGGTCGCGCTGCTGGCGCACGTGATCAACGGCCTGGCACCCCCAACCGACCCGAACCACTAGGCCCAGACCCGCCCATCACCACTAGCTGGACGGGCAGCCAGTAACGCAATCCGAACATCGGCTCCGGCGCGGTGAAGCCCAAGCCGGAGCGACGCTCTCGACTCGGGCCTCTAGGTGGTGGCGGGGGTAGGAATTGAACCTACGACCTTCGGGTTATGAGCCCGACGAGCTACCAGACTGCTCCACCCCGCAGAGCGATCCTACCGGGGCCGGCGACCCGCCCGCAACGCCGACGGGCCTGCGTCGGAGCCTTACTTCGGGGGCAGGCGGATGCCGGCGTCGACCCTGATGACCTCGCCGTTCATGTAGTCGTTGGTGATCAGCTCCATCACCATCGAGGCCAGCTCGTCGGCGGTGCCCAGACGCTTGGGGAACAGCACGCCCTCGGCCAGGTGGGCCTTGAACGCCTCGGCATCGGGGCCGGTGCCGTAGATGGGCGTGTTGATCAGCCCCGGCGCGATGGTGTTGATCCGCACGCCGATGGGCACCAGGTCCCGGGCGATCGGCAGGGTCATGCCCACCACCCCTCCCTTGGAGGCCGAGTAGGCGTTCTGGCCGGTCTGGCCGTCGAAGGCGGCCACCGAGGCCATGTTGACGATGGCGCCCCGCTGGCCGTCGTCGTCCACCGGCTCGGTGCCGGCCATGGCCGCGGCGGCCAAGCGGATGCAGTTGAACGTGCCGATCAGGTTGGTGGCCACCACCCGCTCGAAACGCTCCAGCGGCATGGGCTGGCCGTGGCGGTCCACCGTGCGCACCGCGGAGGCGATCCCGGCCGAGTTAACCAGCACGCGCAGCGGGCCGAGCTCGCCGGCGACCTCCACCGCGGCCTGCACCGGCACCTCCTCGGCCACGTCGCCCTCCACGAACACTCCACCGACCTCCGCCGCCGCCTCGGCGCCCTTGGCCTCCTGGATGTCGAGGATCACGCAGTGGGCGCCCAGCCCGGCCAGCCGGTTGGCGCACGCCCGCCCGATCCCCGAGGCGCCTCCGGTGACGATGGCCGCAGCCCCTGCCAAGTCCATGTCGTGTCTCCTGTCTGCCAGTCGGTCTCAGTCGGCTAGGACGCCCACCACGTCGTCCAGGACGGGCAGGCTATTGGGCGGTCCCAGCACGGTGATCTGGTCGTCGGCCTCCAGCACCAGGTCGGCCTCGGCCCTGAGCACCCGACCCTCGCGGCTGACGGCCTCCAAGAAGAAGCCCGCATCGATGGTGAGCGCCCCCACCCGCCGGCCGATCAGGGCCGACGTGGACAGCTCCGGCATCAGCGGGTACTGGCCGATCGACAGGTCGGGCAGCAGGGCCTCCTTCACCTCGGCCTCGAAGGCGGCCTCGGCCACCGCCTCGGCCCGGTCCGAGTGCAGGTAGGCCGCCAGCTCGCCGGCCAGGCGCAGCACCCGGCCCGGCTCGGCGCTGCACCCGGCCAGGAAGAACAGGGCCTTCACCTGCTCGTCCCGGCCGCCCCAGGCCGCGGGGATGCAGATACCGCCGGCGGCCCGCACGATCACAAGGTAGTCGTCGTCGGTGTCGAAGAAGGCCAGCGGCGTGGCCGTGGGATGCTGCTCGGAGGGCTGGATCCACAGCGAGCCCGACTCCAGGAACCGGTCGGTCACGGTGGCCACGTCCACCTCCGTCTGGGTCGACAGCACCTCCGAGGCCCGGACCGCGGCCTCGTTGATGTCGGTGCCCTCGGGAATGCTCACCACCGCGGCCCGGGCGATGAGTCCCGGGTACTCGTCGCCGGACCGCACGCCGTGGCTCTGCACCGCCGCGCTCAGTTCGCGGTCCAGGCCCCGGTCGACCAGCCTCCCCCAGCGTTCGAACACGTGGTAGATGGCCCCGCCGTGCATCGACCGGGTGCGCCCGTAGAACACGTACCACACCACCCCCAGCACCACCGACGCCCCCGTCAGCAGCAGCGCCACCGGACCCAGCTCGACGATCAGGTACAGGTCGATGGCGATGCCGGCCAGCTGCAGGTAGGGGAACAGCGGGGCGGTGAAGCCCGGCGCGTACGAGGCGATGCGCGACGCCCGCAGCACCAGCACCGCCGAGTTCACCAGGGCCAGGGTCAGCAGCACGAAGGCGCTGGCCACCTTGGCGATGGCGCCCACGTCGAGGGCCAGCACCACTGCCGCCATCCCCGCGCCGGTCAGGGCCACGCCCCAGGCCGGGGTGTTGAACCGGTTGAGCCGGCCCAGCCTCTCGCCCACCAGCCGGTCGCGGCTCATGGCCAGCGGGTAGCGGGCCGCGGCCAGGATCCCGGCGTTGGTGGCCGACGAGAAGGCGGCCAGGGCAGCCAGCACCACCAGCACCGCGCCCGCGGTGGGCAGCACCGCCTCCGCGGCGGTGTAGATCGGGGCCAGGTCGTCGTGCAGCTGCGCCGGCGGCACCACTGCCACCGCAACCAGCACCCCCAGCGTGTACAGGGCGGTGCTCACCAGCAGCGACAGCGCCATCCCCAATGGGATGTTGCGCGACGGGTCGTTGATCTCCTCGGCCGCGCTGGCCACCTTGGTCAGCCCGCCGTAGGACACGAACACCAGCCCGACGACGCTGATCAACCCGCCCGTCCCGTCGGCGAAGAAGGGCTCCATGCCGCCGTCGCCGCCGACCCGGGGCAGTCCCACCGCTATGAACCAGCCCATCACGGCCAGCACGAAGCCCACCAGCAGCATCTGCACCCCCGCGCTGGCCCTGGTGCCCAGGATGTTGATGATGGTGAAGCCGGCGATGAGCACCACCGCCAGCGGCTTGGCCGGCACGTCGAGGACGATGTTGAGGTAGGCGCTCATCCCGACCAGTGCGAACGCGTCCTTGAGCACCAGCGACAGCCACGTGGCCATGCCTGAGAACGTTCCGACCGCCGGTCCGTAGGCCCGGACCAGGAAGTAGTAGGCGCCCCCGGCTCGGGGCATGGCGGTGGAGAGCTCGGCCACGCTCAGCATGGCGGGCACGGCCACCACGCCGGCCAGGGCGTAGGCCAGCACGGCACTCGGGCCGGCGTCGGCCGCGGCCAGGCCCGGCAGCAGGAACAGGCCCGAGGAGAGCATCGCGCCGGTGCTCAGGACGAAGACGTGTCGGAGCCCCAGCGAGCGGGAGAGTCCGGCGCCGAGGGGCCCGCCTGCGCCGCGCTCGTTCATGTACCTCTCGCGGGCCGGGCCATCCCCAAACCTAACCCGGTCTACTCCCCACGCTCAACATACCGAGGGCCGCACCGCCGCCCCGGAAATCTCGGGTTGGTTTTGCGCATACAGTCCCCAAAAGCGACCCGAGAAACCGCAGAGGCGCGGGGACGGCCGACGGCGGGATCGGCCACGGCTAGCGTTCAAGCATGAACTGGTGGCTGTGGACGCTCGCCGCGATCGGCGCCCTGCTCATCGTCACGACCGTCTACGACCTGGTGCAGAAGCGCCATGCCATCCTGCGCAACTTTCCGATCATCGGCCACCTGCGCTACCTGCTGGAGTCGTTCGGCCCCGAGCTGCGCCAGTACATCGTCAGCGACAACGACGAGGAGCGGCCCTTCAACCGCAACCAGCGCCGCTGGGTGTACGCCACCTCGAAGCGGGAGAACCCGTACTTCGGGTTCGGCTCCGACAACCGGCTCGACGCCGACGGCCACGTGTTCTTCCGGCACTCGGCCTTCCCGTTCGACTCCGACGCCCCCCACGGCGAGCTGCGGGCGGCCAAGGTGCTCGGAGCCTGGCGAGGCCGGCCCGGCGCATTCCGGCCCGAGTCGGTGGTGAACATCTCCGGCATGTCCTACGGCTCGCTGTCGGGCCCGGCGGTGGCGGCGCTCAACGGCGGCTCGGCCATCGCCGGATGCCTGCACAACACCGGGGAGGGCGGCGTCAGCGTCCACCACCGCCTCGGCGGCGACCTGGTGTTCCAGCTCGGCACCGGGTACTTCGGGGCCCGCGGCGCCGACGGGCGCTTCTGCATGGACGCCTTCCTGGCCAGTTTCGGCTCGGCCCCCGTCAAGGCGGTGGAGTTGAAGCTGAGCCAGGGGGCCAAACCGGGTCTGGGCGGGGTGCTGCCCGCGGCGAAGGTCACCGAGGAGATCGCCGAGGCCCGTGGCGTGCCGGCGGGGGTGACCGTTCGCAGCCCCAACCGCCACCCCGAGTTCGACGACGTGGCCGGGCTCGTCCGCTTCACCGAACGTATCGCCGATGCCTGCGGGGTGCCGGTGGGCATCAAGTCGGCGGTCGGCGACCGGCGCTTCTGGACCGAGCTGGCGTCGGAGATGTCCCGCGCCGGCCGCGGTCCCGACTTCATCACCGTCGACGGGGGCGAGGGCGGCACCGGCGCGGGGCCGCTGACGTTCACCGACCACGTGTCGCTGCCCTTCCGGGTGGGCTTCGCCGAGGTCTACCAGGCCTTCGCGGAGGCCGACCTGCATGAGGCCGTGGTGTTCGTGGGCTCCGGCAAGCTCGGCTTCGCTCCCGACGCCATGGTGGCCATGGCCATGGGCGTCGACCTGATCAATGTCGGGCGGGAGGCCATGATGTCAGTCGGCTGCATCCAGGCCCAGCGCTGCCACAGTGGCCGCTGCCCCACCGGTGTGGCCACCCAGAGCAAGTGGCTCACCCGGGGCCTCGACCCCACCAGCAAGGCCGTGCGGGTGGCCAACTACGTGGCCGGGCTGCGGCAGGAGCTGAGGATGCTGGCCGAGGCCATGGGCGAGGAGCATCCGTCGCTGGTGGACCCGGCCGCGGTCGAGATGCGGATCCGCCGCGGTGAGCTGCTCCCCATCCTTGACGCCATCGGCTACTCGGAGGCGGCCAAGGAGGCCCGCATCGCCCTGGGCGAGGTGTCCAGGGAGGCCCGCCTCTTCGCCGACTCGACTGCCGCCAGCCCGGCCCAGGCCCCCAGATTTCTCGGGTGACTAATGTGTCGTAGGCCTACACCAACTCAACCGAGATTCTGGGCTCGGGATTCTCGGTTGGGTGTTGTGTCGTAGAGCCCCCATAAGTCAACCGAGATTCTGTTGGGGGGCTGAGAGCTAGTTCTCGAGCTGCTCCAGCAGGCGGGCCAGGATCTCGTCCTGGCGGCGCCGCAGCTCAGCCAGTTCCTCGATCAACTGCTGGGTCTCCGACGACGTCAGCTCGCCCAGGTCCACTGCGGGCGTGTCCGTGCCCGAGGGATCGGTCCCGTCGCCGGCCGGCTCGTCGCGGCCGGTGTCGTCGAGCAGGGGAACGTCGCCGTCGGTGACTATCGGCGGCAGCACCACCCCTTCGAAGTCGGTGCCCGGGTAGAGGTCGGAGAGGGCCTGGCCCAGCGTCTTGCCCAGCGCGGTGCGGTTGCCGACCGAGGCGATCACCCCGGCCAGCAGCGGGATCTGGGTTCCCTGGGCCCGCACGTACATGGGACGGACGTACAGCACCGAGTCGTCAACCGGCAGCAGCAGCATGTCGCCGAAGTCGACCAGCGAGCCCTGGTCGTTGAGCAGCGTCAGCTCCCGGCTGATGTCGGGGTTGGTGGAGATGTTGGACGCCACGATGGCCGGACCCGGCGCCAGCAGGTTCGACATCTCGTAGGACACCAGCCTCGAAGTGCCGTCGGCGCGGGTCTCGCCCACCATGAACGCGGTCAGCTCCTTGCGGCTGTCGTCGTCGGAGGTGGGCACGAACGAGCGCAGGGCCACGAACGAGGCGTCGTCCTCGCCGGGGAGCTGGATCAGCGAGTAGTAGGCCGGCACCCGCCGCTCACGGCTGGTCAGCAGGCCCCGCTCCCCGACCACGGCCTCGGCGGTGCCCCCGGCCAGCACGCTGCGGCCCGGGTCCTGGGCCACCGCCCAGCGCTCGGTGCCGATGATCAGCGCCTCGGGGTCCGACACCTGGTACGAGGCCCACATGTTGGTCTGCACCGTGAACAGGTCGGTCGGGAAGCGCAGATGGGTGCGCAGGCCGTCGGGCATCTCGGAGAAGTCGGTGAACAGGTCGGGGAAGGCCCCCTGCCACGCGGCCACGATGGGATCGGCGACCGGCATGACGTACAGCGTCACGTCGCCGTCGTAGGAGTCGACGACGGCCTTGACCGAGTTGCGTATGTAGTTGACGCTGCTGTCGGCAAGCTCGGCGCCGATCTCCAGCCCGCTGGCGTCGGCGGTCTGGGAGTAGGGGTAGCGGTCGGTGGTGGTGTACGCGTCGAGCACGTAGTGGATGCGGCCGTCGAAGATCACCGGGTAGGCGTCGGAGTCGAACTCCAGGAACGGGGCGATGTTCTTCACCCGGTCCTGGGCGTCGCGGATGTAGATGATGCTGGTGTCGCCGCTCACGAAGTTGGAGATCAGCGGGTCGAGCTGACCGAAGCGCAGCGCGAAGGCGGTCTGGCGCAGGAACGAGCCCATGTTGACGCCGCCCTCGCCGGTGTAGCGGAAGCTCTCCTCGCGGCCCTGGCCGTCCACGTAGTCGACCTCGTCGCGGGTGGCGCCCACCAGCGCGTAGCCCTCGAGGTTCTCGCCCACGTAGATCTGGGGCTGGTCGAGCTGCAGGTCGATGGCCTCGTCCACCTCGACGGGCAGGCCGCCGGTGATGAACACCGGGCTGCCCCGCACGTCGGTGACGTTGGCCCGGGCGATGGCCATCCCGTAGCCGTGGGTGATGGCCACGTGCTGGCGCTCCCACGACGCCAGCTCGCTCAGGTTGAGCTCGCGGGCGGCCAGCACCACCTGGGTCAGCTCGCCGTCCACCTCGTAGCGGTCGACGTCGAGCACCGAGGAGAATCGGTAGAAGTCACGCTCGCCCTGATCCTTCTCGAAGGTGTCGGTGAGGGTGAGCGGGTCGAGGATCCGGGCGTTGCGCACGGTCTGGGCCGCGGCCCGCAGCTGGGCCGGAGTGGGGTTCTCGCGGTAGTCGAACACCTCGAAGGCCACATCGCGGTCGGGCACGAGCGAGTAGGCGGCCCGGGTGGCGGCGATGTTGTCGTCGGTGTAGACGGACTCCCGGGCGGTGGTGTTGGGGTCGACCTGGAACCGCTGCACGAACGCGGGGTACATGTTTCCCATCACCAGGGCGGTGAAGGCCCACAGCCCCACGGCCAGCGCCGGCAGCACCCAGCCCCGCCGCCGCAGGTTGACCACCAGCAGCACCACCGCGAACAGCGAGATCAGCAGGAGCAGGTTGAAGGCAGGCAGCTTGGCCTTGACGTCGGTGTACAGGGCGCCGTCGACCACGCCCCGGTCCGACACGGTGAGCTCGTAGCGCGACAGCCAGTAGTCGGCCGCCTTCACCAGAGCCAGCCCGGCCAGGATCGCCGACAGGTGCACCTTCACCGACGGCAGCACGCGGGGTGCGCCCCGTGGCACCTGGCCCCTGATGCCGCCGTTGATGTAGTGGGCGATGCCGATCACTACGAGGATGATCATGAAGGCGGCGAACAGCCAGTTCACGAGGAACGTCAGGAACGGCAGGCGGAAGACGTAGAAGCCGATGTCGGTGTCGAACAGCGGATCGACGACGCCGAAGTCCTTGCGGTTGACGAAGAGCAGCCACTCCTCCCACTGGTTGGACACGCCCGACGCGGCCAGCAGTGAGAAGAGCACCGACACCGCCAGGCGCACGAGCCGGGTGCGGCCCGAGACCATGCTGTGGTAGCGGCTGAGGAGCTCCTCCTCGGGTCCGGGCGGCCGCACCTTGGGTGCGAGCCGCTCCACAATCATCAGGTTGATCCAGATCAGGATGAAGAACGCGACCGCGAAGATCACGAACAGCGCGACCTTGGCCAGCAGGACCCGCCCCCACACGTCGGTCCGGTCGAGCGAGTCGAACCACAGGTAGTCGGTGTAGAAGCGGGCGATGCCCCGCAGCGACAGCAGCAGGGCCAGGAGGCCGCCGGCTACCAGCAGCGCGATTATTCGGGTTCGTCTAGTGCCGAAACGCGGTCGGCCGCCGGCGGGGGATGGTGAAACGGTGCGCACTGCCGATCACGATACCGTCTCTGACCAGCCAGCAGAGAGGGCGGCTTCGGCGGCGGCCTCGGCTCGGCGGGAACGCGACTCCCGGTAGATCGAGCGCACCGCCCGGGCAAGCTCGTCGGGGTCGTCGGTCTCCTCGACCAACTGGCTGAGGCGGGCCCGGGCCGGCTCCACCAGAACCGACACGATCGCAGAGGCGGCCGCCTTCATGTCGATGTCGTCGATGCTGACGTCGATGTCGGACGCGAAGTCCTGCAGCGGCTCCACCATGGCGCGCGTGTAGAGCCCCGCATCGGCGGAGATCAGGTTGCGCACGGCCCGGGATCCGCCGCGCCGCAGCGAGTCCAGCAGCTCGCCCTGCTCGTCCACCACCAGCCGCTTGAGCCTGCGGGCGATGCCGCCCACAGCGACGGCTCGGGCCGCGCCCACAAGGTCGTCCGGTCCGGACGCCTCGGCCGATGCTGCGCCTGAGGGCTCCTGTGACTCCGATCCCTCGCCGTTGTCCTCCTCGCCGGGCGGCGCGGACACCGGCTGGCTCGTGATCGACCGCAGGCGGGCGAAAATCGCGCCCGCGTCGGGCGAGGCGCCGAGCGCGGGCGCCGGCCCCGGCTCCGCGGCCGGATGGGCCTGCACACCCATCTCGTGCTCGTACGTGGCGCCGGGTCCGGTGTCGGGATCGAATCGGGGCTCGGCTTCCACGTCGTAGAGACCGACCGCGGCCCGGTCGGGTGGCCTGTCCTTATAGCCGACGATCTCGACGTACTCGCTGCTCCCGAAGTCGTCGGCCTCGTCCGGCCGGTAGGGCTCTTCCTCCAGCTCGTCCAACTCTTCCAGCTCTTCGAGTTCAGCCGGCTCGGCGGGTTCGGATCCGACCTCCTGATCGGCCTCGGGCTCCGGGGCCTCGGCCGCCTCATCGTCGACGGCGGCGACCTCTCCGGTCACTTCGTCAGGGGGCGGCTTCGCCATTCGGGCAGCCCGGATCTCCGCCTCCATCTCGCCGACGGTGAGCTCGGGCTCGGCCGCCACCAGCAGTCCAGCCCTCGCCGCCGCGGCCTCCGCTTGGGGACCCGCCTGCGCGAAGTCCGAGATCCAGCCGTCCAGACCCTCGCGGCAGACCGACACCGCCTCCAGAAGACGATCGCGGATGACCCGGAGCTGCTCCACCTCCACCCGATGCGCATGGCGCTTGAAGGCCAGGTCCGAGAGGATCCGCTCCCTTACTTTGCGGGCCTCCGCCACGAGCTCGCGGCCCTGCACGCGGCTCTCCTCGATGATGGCGGCTGCGGCCGTCGTGGCCTCGGCGGTGAGCTCCTCACCCTGGGCCTTGGCCCGCGACAACCGCTCCCGGGCGGCGTCCCGGGCCGCCTGCAGCACCCGGGCCGCCTCATCGCCCAGGGCCTCCACCACATGGGCCGTCTCGATCTTCTCCGGCGGGGCGGCCTCGAACTCGGCGAGACGCTGCTGGAGCGAGTCGACCAGACCATTGAGACGGCGGACCTCGGCGGCGGCCTCACGCAACCGCCTGCGCACCGGCTCCGGCTCGAAGCCGCGGCGGACCGTGCCGAAATCGGCGCGCTCGAGCTCCTCGGGGGCCAGCCCCACTTCCGGATCCAGTCCCTCGCCGTTTGCCATCGCTCCTCCGACGCGGCCGCTGTCACCTGGCCGCGGACGGGACCAATCCTATTGGCGGTGCGCCGATAACCCCGCTGAGCGGACCTCCCGGCCCAGAAACCGCAATCGCAGCACGAGCCGCGACCGCAAGAACGTGCGCGGGTAATTGCTGGGCCCGGTGAGGACGGCGGGGGCTCAGCCGTACAGGAGCCCGACCGGATCTCCCCCCTGGGCGGCCAGCGCCTCCAGCGCGTCCTCGAGGTCCTCGACCCCCACCACCGGAACATCGCCCGCACCCGACCGGGCCTCGTCCACCAGTGCTGCGGGCACCATGATGATCTCGGCACCCGCTTGCCGGGCCGCCACCGACTTCTGGGCCACCCCGCCCACGTCGCCGACCGAGCCGTCGAGACGGATCGAGCCGGTGACCGCGACCCGCTTGCCTCCCGTCAGCTCGCCCGGCGTGAGGACGTCGAGCACAAGCAGGGTGAAGGCCAAGCCGGCGGAGGGGCCTCCCACGTTGCCCGAGCTGATGTCGATCTCGAAGGGGAGCGGGGACCTCTCCACGCGCTCGGTCACGCCGCTCACCCCGATGTAGGCCCCGCCGCTGTCGGGATGGGCGCCGAGCGTGAGCTCGACGTCTCGCCGCTCCTGCGTCTCGGAGTTCTCCACCGTGATGGTTGCCGTCGTGCCCGGATCCAGACCGGCCAGCACCGCCCGCAGCGACTCGACGGTGGTCACCGGCAGGCCGTCGATCTCCAGGATCACGTCGCTGCCCTCCAGCAGGCCGTCGGCCGGGCCGCCCGAGACCGCCTCCACGAACACCACCCCGGTGAAGTCCGCGACGTGAACACCGAGGCGCTCCAGGGCCACGATCGTGGCCGTGTCCTTGGCGCTGCTCATCAAATGCCGGTTGAACTCCCGCTGCTCCTGGTTCGACCGGTCACCGAACACCGACTCGCGGCTGCGCAACTCGATGGCGTCGTCGACGGAGGACCTGATCCAGTCGACGACGGTCAGCTCGCTGTCGATCGACACGGTGAGCAGCAGGATCTCCCCGTCGGACTCGTAAACCTCGACGCCGTCCGCCTCGATCCGGTTGGATGTGGTGAGGGCCGTGCCGGGCAGGAAGGCCACCGCGTCGGAGTCGACCACCGAGTCGCCGGGAATCAGCCGCCCGGCCCACTGGGCCGGCACGAAGAAGGACGCGGCCGAGGCCGCCGCGGCCAACACGAAGACCGCTCCCAGGAACCACCACAGCCTTCGCCGGGGCCTTCGGCGGCGGAACCGGCGCCTGTACAGCGGGTACCGGGATGGAGGCGCCGGAGGGCCCGAGAGGTTCGAGTCCGGCGCCGGGGAAGTCGGCGGTGGGGAAGCTAGCGTGGCCAACCGTCCAGTCGTCTTCGCTCAGGCGCCCTGGCGCGGCGCCGGCCCCCAAGGTATCCCCATGGCGACAGCCCCGACCACCGGCCAGGTTCCCGACTCGGCAGCAGCTGAAGGCGACCGGTGGGCGCGGGTCGCCCGGTCGGTCCGCCGGTCGGCTCGGACGATCCTGCAGCTGGCACGGGCCGGCCTCCGGTCGGCGTGGGCTGCCCGACCTACCGGGCGGGTCCGGCTGATCGATGTGCTGCGGCTGTTGGGTCTGGCCAGGCGGGCCGTGCCCAAGGCGGTGGTGGGACCGAAGGCCTACCCCCAGTGGTGGCAGCGCCTGCTGGCGCTGGCCGCGCTGATCGGGCTGGTCGTGGTCATCGGCTTCGTGTTGGCGGCGGCCGTGGGCATCATGGTCGTGGTGGCCGGGTTCCTGCTCGAGAACGCCATCTCGTAGGCGGAGCCGGGCTCATGGGCGGAGCCGGGGAGAGGTCCGGTGGGCACGGTGGCTGAGGTCGTGGAGCCGTCCGAGGCCGACGATGCCATGACGCGGCGCCGGGCCGCGGCTGTGGCCGGCCACCGGCGTGACCGGGCTCAAGCCCGTGCCTACCTCCACGACGACGAGCCGGAGGTCCGGGCCAGCGCACTGCGAGCCCTGGAGCGGGCCAGCGACCTCGATGCCCCTCTCCTGGCCGCCGCCCTCGAGGACCCCGCGCCCGGCGTTCGCGTCACCGCGCTGGAGTTGGCCGCCAGCCGCCCCGACGTTCCCGTGGACGCGGCCGCGGCCCGGCTCGACGACCCCGACCAGCGGGTAGTGGAGGCCGCGGCCTGGACCTGCGGTGAGAAGGTCTCAGCCGCCGCCGGTCCGGCGGACCCTGCGCCCGTCGTAGCGGCCCTCATCCGGGTGGCCCGATCCCATCCCGACCCGCTGTGCCGGGAGTCGGCCATCGCAGCGCTGGGCGCGATCGCCCACCCCGACGGGCTGCCCGCGGTCCTCGCCGGGTTGGACGACAAGCCCGAGGTCCGGCGCCGGGCGGTGATCGCCCTCGCCCCCTTCGACGGCCCGGAGGTGGAGGCCGCGCTGGCCAGGGCCGGCAACGACCGGGACAAGCAAGTCAGGGCAGCAGCCGCCGAGCTGCGCGGCCCGCAGACCGGGGCCACCGGCGCGGGATGAAAGCGGCCTAGAGGCCGAGCCAGCAGGGCGCAGTGAGGCTCCAGCCCGCGCCCAGCGAGAATCTCGGGTGACTTATGTGTCGTAGAGACACCGCTTCTCAACCGAGATTCTGCGACCGCGGCGCCCCACGAGTCTCGGGTGACTTATGTGTCGTAGAGACACCGGAATCGTCCCGAGATTTCTCCAGCGGGCGGAATCGCGGTCGGCGCTAGTCGAAGTCGTCGCTGAAGATCGAGATGTCCATGCCGAGGTGCTCCAGGCAGCGGCCCGCGCCGCGGACCACCGTCTCCAGCGGAGCGTTGACCCGGCGGACCCGCAGCGACATCTCCCGTGACAGGCGTATGTCCATGCCCCTGAGCAGCCCTCCCCCGCCCACGAGGTGCACGCCCCGGGCGATCAGGTCCTGGGCCAGCTCCGGCGGCGACTGCGACAGGCAGCTCAACACCGAGTCGACCATGGCGCTCACCGGCTCCTCGATGGCCTTGCGGATCTCGTCGGGGGTGACCACCGTGGTCTTGGGCATGCCCGACATCAGCTCCCGGCCCCGGATCTCGGCCGCGGTCTCGTTGCGGGTCGCGGCCGCCGATCCGACCACGATCTTGGTGTGCTCGGCGGTGGGCTCCCCGATGGCCATTCCGTACACCCGTCTCATGTGGGCCTGGATGGCGTCATCGATGTCGAACGAGCCCACCCTCACCGCCTCCAGGGCCACCACCCCGCCCAGGCTCAACAGCGCGGTCTCGGTGGTGCCGCCGCCGATGTCCACCACCATCGACCCGACCGGCTCGTCGATGGGGAGACCGGCGCCGATGGCGGCCGCCAGGGGCTGATCGATCAGTCTCACCTCGATGGCGCCGGCCCGGCGGGCGGCCTCCATCACGGCCCGGCGCTCGACCGGGGTGATGGCCGAGGGCACGCACACCACGATGCGGGCCCGGTTGATGCGGCTGACACCCACCTGTCTCAGCAGGATCCGGATCATGTCCTGGGCGATCTCGAAGTCGGTGATGGCGCCCTTACGCAGCGGGCGCCGGGCGACGATGTACCCGGGGGTGCGGCCCAGCATCCGCCGCGCCTTGTGGCCCACCGCCAGCAGTTGGTTGGTGTTGGTGTTGAGGGCCACCACCGACGGCTCGTTGAGCACCACTCCCTGCCCGCGGGCGTACACAAGGGTATTTGCGGTGCCGAGGTCGATTGCCAGGTCGCGGGGCAGGGCTCAGCGCTCCTCGACGACTGACGAGTCGGCGGGGGAGCCGTCCTCGGGGCCGGGCGCCAGCGGGTCGAGCTTGGAGATGCCGCTGGCCGGCCCGACCGGGCGCCCCGGAGTGGGCGAAACCGCCTCGAGTTGCTTCAGGAACGGGGCGGGGCGGCGCCAGGTGATCTTGCGGATCAGCCACAGCAGGGTGGAGACGACCGTGGCCAGGCCGAGCGAGGCGAGGACCAGCAGAACGGAGCCCCTCACCGGGCCGCCTCCTGCCACGACGGCCTGCTGCCTACCGTGGTGCTTGCCGAGGGCACGGCGTCGATGTGCTGGGGCTCCAGACCCCAACTCTCCCCGCCCTGCCAGCGCTCGCGCTTCCAGATCGGCACGGTGGTCTTGAGCGTGTCGATGGCGAAACGGGCCGCTTCGAAGGCCGCGTCCCGGTGGGGCGCCGACACGGCCACCACCACCGCGGGATCGCCCACCGCTACCCGTCCCACCCGGTGCAGCACCGCGATGCGGCCCAGGTCGTCCCACCGCCGGCGCATCTCGGAGGCGATGGCGTCGAGGCGGGGCTCGACCACCTCGTCGTAGGCCTCGTACTCCAGCCGGTCCACCCCCGGGCGGTCGACGGAGTGGTCGCGGGCCGTTCCGCTGAACTGAACCACGGCCCCGCAGCCAGGCAGCACCACCCAATCCGCCACCTCCGACGAGGGGAGCGGATCAGGTGACAGCCCTAGCCAGGTGTCGCCGCTTTCGGGGGGTGCCAGCACCAACAAACATCGTAGGTCACTCAGCCTTTAAGCACGACCGGGCCGGCGGCGTTTGCGCCAGGCCCGGACGGCCAGGACGGCCGTGGCCACGGACCCCGCCACCAGCACCGCCGCCGCGGCCAGCAGCAGCTCCTGGCGGCGCCGGGCCGGCAGCGACTCCAGCGGACCGGGCTCGTGGGAGACCACCCATGCCTCCTCGTTGGTGTGGGCCGCCCGCCAGCCGAGAGCCCGCAGGCGGTCGTTGGCCACCACCCACGGGTGGATGGTGTAGGGCACGACCCCCGGCGGTGTCGGGGCCAGTCCCGAGCGCCAGCGCAGCGCGCTCAAGAGCCGGGCCAGGTGCGACGGGACTCGCAGCCGGGGCCGCGGCCCCTCCAGCTCGGCGAGGGTGTCGGGAGGGATCCAGCCGTCGGGGGCGACGTTGAGGACCCCGTCGTAGCGGGCGTTCACCGAGGTGACGACGGCGGCAGCCAGGTCGTCGGCGTGGAGGTACTGGACCGGCGGATCGCCGTCGGCGGCAACACCGGAACGGGCGGCCCGCAAGGTGTTGGCCAGCTGGCCTAGGCGGTCCTCGGCGACCACGGCCGCCGGCCGCAGCACGGTGACCGAGCAGTCCGGCCCCGCCCCCCATTGCCGGGCCAGCCGCTCGAGCCGGTGCCGCTGCAGCGCCCAGTCGAAGTCGGGGTTGGGGCGAACCGTGCCGTCCTCGGTGATCGGTACCGGGTTGTCCCTCCAGGCGCCATAGACCATGGCCGACGACATGACCACCAGGTGGGGGACTCCTGCGGAGGTCAGACCGTCCAGCACCCGGTGCAGCAACGCCGCCTCCAGCTCGACCTCAGCCGGATTCAGCGTGCCCGCCGTGACCGTGGAGGCCAGGTGCACCACCGAATCGGCCCCCGAGAACAGGGCGTCCAGGTCGGCGTCGGCCAGGTCGGCCTGCTTGGTCGTGACCGAGGGGTACGGGGCCGGGGAGGCCTCCCTGTCGATGGCGACGACGGCCACGGAGGGATCCTGGCCGGCCAGCCGGGCGACGACCCGCCGTCCCACCGAGCCGTGGGCGCCGGTCACCACCACCCGGGCCGGTGGGCGTTCGCCCGAACTAGAGCCGCGGCTAGTCGGTGGGGTCACGGTTGGCAGGACTTTCTGGTCTGCACCCCCCTACGATGCCTCCATGAGCGACGTGCCGCCAACCGGTGACGGCCCCGACGACCCGTTCGAAGGGTTGGAGGACCTCTTCAAGGAGGGCTTCGGGGAGGGCGACCTGGACGAACCGGGCGAACCTGGCTCTACCGGCGATCCCGGAGCGGGAGGCGGGCTGGGCGGCTTGGGCAGCCTGGGCGGCCTGGGCAGCCTGGGCGACATGGGTGTGATCGGGGATCTGATGCGGGCTCTCCAGGGGGCGGCGCCCGGGTCCAGCCATGCCCGCGACGTGGCTCGGGCCATCGCCTCGGGCGGATCGTCGGAACCCAACATCGACCCCACCGACCGGATCGCTCTGGAGCAGCTCGTGCGGGTAGCCGAACTGAGGGTCACCGACGCGACTGGTCTCCAGCCGTCGCGGGGCGCTCCGCTGCGGGTGGAGGTCGTCAACCGCGTCGGATGGTCCGACCACACCACCGGCGACTACGGGAAGCTGTTCGACGCCCTGGGGGAGTCGATTGCCGCGGGGGCCGACACCGACCCCGACGACACCGCAGCCGACCCCATGACGGCCATGCTCGCGGGCATAACCCGCATGATCGGACCGGCCATGCTGTCGCTGACCACCGGCGCGATGGTGGGTCGGCTGGCCCAGCACGCGCTCGGCGGCTACGTGCTGCCCGTACCGCGGCCACCCGGCAAGCCGATGCTGATCGCGTTGCCCAACGTGGAGGACTTCGGCCGGCAGTGGTCCCTCGACGCCGACGACCTCCGCCTGTGGGTGTGCCTGCACGAGGCCGTCTACCACGCAGTCTTCGGCGTCGAGCATGTGCGGGGCACTGTTAGCGACCTGCTGCTGCGCCACGCGTCCGCCTTCGAGACCAACCCCCACCGTCTGGAAGAGCTGCTGGACGGGTTCGACCCCCTCTCGGGCGGGCCCGAGGCCCTGGCCGAGATCCAGCAGGCGATGGGCAGCCCCGACGCCCTCCTGGGAGCGGTGCGCTCCCAGGCCCAGGAGGCGCTGCTGCCCCAGATGACCGCGCTGATCGCGGCCATCACCGGATACGTCGACCACACCATGGATCTCATCGGGACCCAGCTGATCGGCTCCTACGACCGGCTCGCCGAGGCGCTGCGGCGTCACCGAGTAGAGGCCAGCGAATCCGACCGCTTCGTCGAGCGGCTGCTCGGGCTGGAGCTCGACCAGGATCAGTACGAGCGGGGCGCCGCCTTCGCGGCCGGGGTGGTGGAGCGGGCCGGACCCGAGGGGCTTCAGCGGCTGTTCACCGATCCGGCCAACCTGCCCACCCCGGCCGAGGTCGACGCGGCCGGGCTCTGGCTGGCCCGGATCGACCTGCCCCGCTGAAGATCCGCCCGGCGGGCCGCCGGTGCGCTTCGCGTCTAGGAGCCGTCCCGGCGGCGTGGGTTGCCACGCACCGCGATGCGGCGGCGTCCGACTATGAACGAGATCAGCGCGAACGCGGCCAGCACCGCCACGAACCCTGAGCCCAGTCGCACCGGTATCGGCAGGACCACCGGAATGAACGCCCCGACCACCCAGGCGATCTGGAAGCGGGCCTCGAAACGGGAGAACGACCGTCCGTGGTTGGCGTCGGGGGCGTCGCGCTGCACCAGCGAGTCGAAGGCGAGCCGGGCCACTGCCGCGGCCAGGGCCACCCCGCCCGCCAGCAGCGCCATCCCCATCAGTCCCCCGGTCATCAACCCCAGGACGGCCGCAGCCAGTCCCACACCCAGCGACCCGAGCAGCATCAACTCCTCGACCACGCTGCGCCGCAGGATCGGGGCGACCTGCACCCCGGTGAAGGCCAGCAGGCCGGCCACCGCCACCACCACCGCGTAGTGCCAGGCCGGCGCGCCCGGATCGCCCACTATGTCGATGCCCCGCTCGGAGGCGACCGACCCTCCGAGCGCGGCCCCCTGCCGGCTCACGTCCAGGCCCTCCTCGCCGCCGCGCAGCTCGAAGGCCAGCAGGAACGTGACGAAGCCCACCGCGCCCCGCATCACCGCCATCGCGGATGCCGACAGCAGGATGGTCGACGCCCGCAGCGCCGAGCGCTCCATCGAGCTGGGCCTGTTCTGCGCCACCGGGATGCGGGGGAGTTGGAGGGTGATGGCGGTGGCGACGCCGTAGCCGGCAGTGGCCACACCGGCGGCGACCGCCGGACTTCCCAGGAAGACCAGGGCGGCCCCCACGGCCGCCCCGAGGAGGCTCATCACCGCGCTGATGAGGGCCAGCCGGCTGTTGGCCTGCACCAGGTTGGACTCCGAGGGCACGTAGCGGGGCACCACCGCGCTCTTGGCCACCGCGTAGCTCTTCTGCAGCACCAGCAGCGCGAACGCCTCCGGGAACAGCCACAGGGTGTCGATGTGGCGGATCATGAGCAGGGCCACCGCCAGGCGGCCCACGTTGGTGACCAGGATCATGGCCCGGCGCCCGCCGGGCATCCGATCGATGAACGGGCCTATCAGCGGCGTGACCAGCGCGAACGGCGCCATGGTGAGGGCGAGGTACAGGGCAATCCGGTCCCGGGCCGCGTCCGGGCTGATGGAGAAGAAGATCGAGCCGGCCAGCGCGACCGCTATGACCGCGTCGGTGGTGGTGGCCGCGGCATGGACCCGGGCCAAACGCTGGAACGGGCTGTAGGAGGGCACGGGGCGCGGCGGCTGCCCGCTGTCATTCACCCCGTCGTGGGCCACTCGCTCATGGTAGGACGCGTCACGTTGATTGGGCCCGGTTCAGGGCCAGCTGCTGGAGCCGCACGTGGGGGTCGTCGTCAGCCTCGCCTCCGCAGCGGGTCCACACGCCGTCGGAATCGAGGGTCCAGGCCAGGCGCTCGTCGGTCAGGCACACGTCGGCCACCTCCATCACCCGGGCGGCCAGCCTCGGATCATCGACCCGCACGAGCGCCTCGATCCGCCGGTCGAGGTTGCGGGTGAGCAGGTCCGCGGAGCCGATGTAGGTGGCGGGCCGGCCCGGACCGTCGCCGTTGGCGAAGTGGTATATCCGCGAGTGCTCCAGGAACCGGCCGACTATCGAGCGGACCCGGATCCTCTCCGACAGACCCGGCACGCCCGGCCGCAGGCCGCAGAGGCCCCGCACGATCAGGTCGATCTCCACGCCGGCCTGCGAGGCCTTGTACAGGTGGTCGATCATCGGCCCATCGGCCAGAGAGTTCAGCTTGAAGATGATGCGACCCCGGCCCGGCGTGTGCGCCTCCTGCTCGATCAGCTCGGTGATGCGGGCGCGGAGCTGCTCGGGCGCGGTGATCAGCCGCTTGTGGTCGACGCTGTGGCCGTAGCCGGTGAGCCGGTTGAAGAGGCCGGCGACGTCCGCTCCCACCTCCGGATCGGCGGTGAGCAGGCCGAAGTCGTCGTAGAGCCGGGCGGTCCGGTGGTTGTAGTTGCCGGTGCCGACATGGCAGTATCGGCGGATGCCGTCGGACTCCTCGCGCACGATCATGGCGATCTTGGCGTGGATCTTGAGGCCGACCAGTCCGTAGGCCACGTGGGCCCCCGCCTGCTCCAGCCGTCTCGCCCAGCTGATGTTGCGAGCCTCGTCGAAGCGGGCCTTCAACTCCACCAGCACGGCCACCTGCTTGCCGCTGTCGGCCGCCTCCACCAGGGCGTCGATGATCGGGCTGTCGCCCGAGGTGCGGTACAGGGTGAGCTTGATGGCCAGCACGGCGGGATCGGAGGCGGCCTGCCGGATCAGCGCGCCCACCGAGCGGCTGAACGACGAGTACGGATGGTGCACGAGCACGTCGCCCGACCGCAGCACCTTGAAGAAGTCGGCCCGGCCGCCGTCGGACGACAGCTCCGGCTCGGTGATGCCCCTCCAGTGCGGCCACTTGAGCTCGGGCCGGGGCAGGTCGGCGATCTCGTTCAGCCCGCTCAGATCGATGGGGCCCCGGACGCGGTCGACGGCGTCGGCGGGCAGGTCGAGCTCGCGCAACAGCAGATTGAGCACCTCCTCCGACATGGAGTCGGCCACCTCCAGGCGAATCGCCCACTGGAAGCGGCGGCGGCGCAGCTCCATCTGCACCGCGATCAGCAGGTCCTCGGCGTCCTCGTCGTTGAGGGTGAGGTCGGCGTTGCGGGTGACCCGGAACATGTGGTGCTCCAGCAGCTCCATGCCCGGGAAGAGCGTGTCGAGATGGGCCGCGATGACATCCTCGAGGGCCACGAACCGGTTCGTGCCCTCGCCGGTGGGAACCCACCGGTCGAGGGTGTCGGGAACCTTGATCCGGGCGAAGCGACGCTCGGAGTTGACCGGGTCGCGCATGAGCACGGCCAGGTTCAGCGACAGGTCCGACACGAACGGGAAGGGGTGGCCGGGGTCGACGGCCAGCGGGGTGAGCACCGGGAAGACACGGTCGGAGAAGTGAGTTCGGAGCCGATCCCTCTCGTCGGTGTCGAGGTCGTCGGCTGAGAGCAGATGGATGCCCTCGTCGGCCAGTTGGGGCTGGACCTGCTCGAGGAACAGGCGCTGCTGCTCGCAGCACAGCTCCGAGCTGACCTGGCGGACCTTCTTGAGCTGCTCGGCCGGGGTGTGCCCGTCGAGGGTGCGCTCGGTGAGCTCGGCCGCTACCCGGTCGGCGAGGCCCGACACCCGCACCTGGAAGAACTCGTCGAGGTTGGTGGTGAAGATGCTCAGGTAGCGGGCCCGCTCCAGCAGCGGGATGTCCGGGTCGCCGGCGAGGCTCAGGACCCGGCCGTTGAAGGCGAGCCAGGACAGTTCCCGGCTGAAGTAGTCAGTAAAGGGCTGGCCCCACCCGCCGACGCGCATCATTGACGGGGCGGCACGGTGTCACCTGGCGGCGAACCAGCCGCGGTCAGGCCCGCTCCCGGGCCGGGTAGGGATCCTCTTCCTCGGGGTAGCCGAGGTCCCAGTCCACGATGATGCGCTCGCGCTCGGCGTCGCGGTTGACCCGCTCGCGGTTGCGGCGGAACTGTGGATCGTGAGGCGGCAGCAGCAGCAGGCGGGCGTGGACCCGGTCGCGGAACGAAGCCATGAAGTCGGTGTCGCCGTACACCGGCCGGATCTCCCAGTGGGGCGCGACCGGTCCGAGGTAGGTGATGGTGGCCTGACCCACCGGCGGCTCGTCGACCGCTTCGACGTCGGTGATCGTCATCGTGCCTTCCGCCCCGGGGCCGAGGCCCTCAGGCGGAGCCGTTCTTGCCCGGAGCGCCCTGGTTGCCGTCGCTGCCGGTGGCCTTGCTGGCTCCCCCGGAGTCGCCCTCGTTGGCGCTCTCGGACAGACCGTCCTTGAACTCCTTCTGGGCCTGACCCAGCGAGCGCGCGAGCTTGGGGAGCTTCGCCCCGCCGAACACCAGCAGGACGATGATGAGAATGATGATGAGTTCAGACGTACCGATGCTCGGCACGACTGAGAAGATGTTCGCCATCGCTGGGAAGCATACCGCGCTTTGTCCACAGCCGCATCCCTGGTATGCGGCTGGGTGACTCGGCTTGCTATTGGGTCGCCTCTAGGCGCTGGCGGCCGCTCGGCGCTGCATCGCACGGGCGCGCCGTATGCGGCGTCGCTCGCGCTCGCTCATGCCTCCCCAGATGCCGAACTTCTCGCCGTTGTTGAGCGCGAATTCCAGGCACTCCTCGCGCACCACGCAGCCGCGGCAGACCTCCTTGGCCTCCCGGGTGGATGCGCCCCGCTCGGGGAAGAAGAGGTCGGGATGCACTCCCAGGCAGTTGGCCTCGCGCTGCCAGGACATGTCCTCGGCGGGAAAGATGCCGTGTAGCTCCATTGGGTGTTCCTCCACGAATGACCGTCTTGATGACTGGTCCGGGCCCCAGCGGTGGGCTCGAGCCCGGCCCCGCCCGGGTGCCATCGATGTAATTACACCACTGTCATACGACAAATGCAAACCCGGGGAGCAAGAAATTCCCTCCCCCGGCGTGGATGCCGAGAATCCTCTAGCGGCGGGCCCGCACCAGGCTGCGCTTGTGCTCCACGAAGTCCACGAGGACGTAGTCGCCGAGGTTCTCGTTCGTGGTGAAGAAGGCCCGGCCCCCGTTCATCTCGGTGATGCGCTCCACGAAGTTGGTCAGGTACGACGTGGCGTCGAGCATGAACGTGTTGATGCGGATGCCGTCGCGGGTGCACCGGCCCACCTCGGCCAGGGTGAGATCGACGGTCTCTCGGGTGGGCGGATAGCTGAAGAAGGGCCGGCCCGACGGGGTGATGTGGGCGGTGGGCTCGCCGTCGGTGATCATGATGATCTGCTTGGTGCCGGTCTGGCGGTTGAGCATGCGCCGGGCGAGCATGAAGCCGTGCTGCATGTTGGTGCCGTACACGTAGTCCCATGAGACCTCGGGGAGCTTCTCGGGCCGGAACTCCCGGGCCACCTCGCTGAACGACACCAGGCCCAGGTAGTCGCGGGGGTACTGGCTGGAGATCAGCGAGTGCAGCGCCATGGCCACCTTCTTGGCCGGCAGGAAGTTGTTGCGCATGGGCATCGACAGCGACAGGTCGAGCATCAGCACGGTGGCTGAGCGGACCTGCTGCTCGGTTCGCTCCACCTCGAAGTCGTCGGGATGGAGCTGCACGGGCACGCCGCCGCCGGTGCGGGTGACGGCATTGCGGATGGTGCGGCCGATGTGCAGGTTGAACGGGTCGCCGTACTCGTAGGGCTTGGTGTCGGGCTCCCGCTCGTGGCCGAGACCGCTGCGGCTGATGGCGTGGCGGCCGATCTTGTCGGCGTCGAGCCGGGCGAACAGGTCCCGCAGGGCGCCCTGGCCGATCTTGCGGATGGACCGGGGAGTCAGGTCGAAGCGCCCCTCGCGGTTCTCGATCAGGCCGGCCTCCTCCAGCATGCGGGCCACTTCGGCCATGCGCTCGAGGCTCTCGGCGGCGGCGTCGCCCAGCAGCCGGCGGACGGCCTCGGTGTCAGCCTCGGCGAGGGCCCCGGGGCTGGCCGAGCCCCGTAGCAGGTTCTCGAGCCGGTCGATGTCCCCCAGCTCGGCCAGCATGTCGGATGCCTGGCTGAAATCGAGGGGATCGACGCCGTCGAAGTCGTAGCGCCGCTCCCAGCCGAGGTCACCGAACTCGTTGCGCAGGTGCTGGGCCAACTCGTTGACCTGCCAGTTGAGGTCCATGTCGGCCAGCAGTTGGTCGGACAGCTGCTGGAGCTGGTCACGCTGGCCCGGCGTCATCGAGTTGAGCAGGGCCTGGGCGGCGGCCATGCGGCGGGCCATCACCTCCAGCAGCTCGTCGAAGGTCTTGGGGTTCTCCGGGAAGAAGTCGCCGTAACGCTCCATGAACCCCTCGAAGTCGGGCTCCTCCCCCCGGGCCCGCTGGGCCAGCATGGCGTTGAGCTCGGCCAGCATGTCCTTGAGGCGCTGCATCTCCTCCGACGCCGCGCCGTCGCCGGTGGCGTCGCCGACCGCGCCCGCCATCCGGTCGAGGAACTGCTGCATGAGCTGCTCCCTCAGGCGCTCGGCCAACTCGGCGAACTGCTGGCGGGCCTCGTCGCTCTCGAAGTCGTAGTTGTCGAGGGCCTTGAACTGGCCGGCCAGGTCGGGGGGCATCATGTCGAGCTGGAGGTTCTTGGTGGCCGCGGTCTGGGCGGTGAGGTCGGCCCGGCGCTCGTCGCCGTCGGCCCTCGCCTGGGCCGCGGCCGCGTCCAGCTCGTCCAGCGCCCGGCGCTCGGTGCGGACCACATCGCGCAGGGCCTCGGCGATGTCGTCGTACACCCCGCCCAGGTCGTGGTTCTCCAGCAGGTCGCGGCGACGCTCCCGCAGCCGCTCCAGCATCTCGCGCAGACCCTCGATCCGGCGGCCCGAGCGGTCCTCGAATCCGTCGGCCATCAGACGGCGAAGCGCGCTGGCGAGGTCGCCGTGGTAGAGCAGGTCGTCGGCCAGCTCGTCGAAGATCGAGTCGGCGTCGAGGTCGAAGCCGGCCTGGGTGCCGTCCCAGCGCCAGTAGGCGAAGTGGGCCGGTTCGGGCTTAGCCCTCGGCCGGCGGCGCCAGCGCTCCCGCAGAGCCATGCCCCGACCCTACCCCGACCGGCGAGCAGCACAGGCGGCGGGCATCCCGGCCGCGAACTGGCAGCACAATGCACGCATACCGCGCAAAACGCCGCCAATTCCGGTGCGGCGGGCATCCCGGCCGCGAACTGGCAGCACAATGCACGCATACCGCGCAAAACGCCGCCAATTCCGGTGCGGCGGGCATCCCGGCCGCGAACTGGCAGCACAATGCACGCATACCGCGCAAAA
>VYCW01000095.1 GCA_009843735.1 Acidimicrobiaceae bacterium
TCCTCGGGCGGGCTGGGCGAGCGGTTCCGCAGGCGGTATCGCGACGGCTGATAACTGCATGAACCAGTTCACTGTCGACGCCGCCCGGAGCCTGCCGGGCCCCCGCTGGCTGGCAGAGCGCCGGTCGGCAGCCGCTGAGCGCTTCGCGGCCGCGGAGCCTCCCACGACCGCTGCCGAGGAGTGGCGCTACAGCGCGATCGCCGACCTCGATCTCGCCTCCTACCGTCTTGCCAACGGCACCGGGACTGCGGGGGCTCCGGACCGGTCCGGCGCTGGTAGCGACGTGATCGGCATCGACGGCGCGCCGGTCACGGCCGTCGTGGACGTGGTCGACGGCCAGGTGGCGGCGGTCGACGGGATCGACAGGCTCTCGGCTGCGGGCGCGTTCGTCGGGCCGCTGACCGAGGCGGCCGGCGCGGAAGGGTTGCTGGGCTCGGTGTCGGACGGGGCGTCGGACTACTTCACCGTGCTGAACGACGCCTTCGCCCCGGCGCCCCTGGTGGTGGACGTGCCCGACGGAGCAATCCTCGACGGCGTGATCGTGGTACGGCACCACGCCCGCGAGGCTGGCGCGGCCAGCTTCCCCCGGTTGGTGGTCCGGGTGGGCCGCGCTGCCCAGGCCACCGTGCTCGATGTTCAACACTCGGGCGGACCGGCGCTGGTGGTGCCGGTGGTGGAACTGGACGTAGGCCCGGCTGGCCGGCTCGGCTACCTGAACCTGCAGCAGCACGATCCGCGAGCCTGGCAGATCGCGGCCCACACCGCCCGGGTGGAGGGCGACGCCTCCCTGGTGGCCGCCTCGGTCGCCCTCGGAGGCGGCTACGCCCGCACCCGGGCCGACACCCGCCTTGTGGGGCGGGGAGCCAGTGGCGACCTGCTGTCGGTCTACTTCGGTGCCGGCGACCAGATCCTCGACTTCCGCACCTACCAGGATCACGCCGCCCCCGACACCACGTCCAACCTGCTCTACAAGGGCGCGGTGGGCGACTCGGCCCGCAGCGTGTACACCGGCCTGATCCGGGTCAGACCCAACGCCAGGGGCACCAACGCCTTCCAGACCAACCGGAATCTGAAGCTCAGCGACGACGCCTGGGCCGAGTCGGTGCCGAACCTGGAGATCGAGAACAACGACGTCCGGTGCAGCCATGCCTCCGCGGTGGGGCCGGTGGACGCCGACCAGGTCTTCTACCTGGAGAGCCGGGGGGTGCCCACCCCCGTGGCCGAGCGCCTGATCGTGGCCGGGTTCTTCGACGAGGTGATCGACGCCCTGCCCGTCAGGTCCATCGAGGACGGCGTCAGGCACGCGCTCTCTGTGAAGCTCAACCAGATGTTGAGTCAGGCGGCGTGACGCGATGAACGACCGAGCGGTCCCACTGAGATCGGAGCAGCGAAGATGACGACCCACGATCTGTTCTCCCTCGACGAGATTGCGCCCGACTCGGCCCGGCGCGTCGACGTGGCCGGCCGCGAGATCGCGGTCGTGCGTATCGGCGACGACGTGTATGCCATCGGCGACACCTGCAGTCACGCCGAGGTGTCGCTGTCGGAGGGCTGGGTGGAGCCCGACGACTGCGCCATCGAGTGCGTCGCCCACGGAGCCATGTTCGACCTCGAGACGGGCGAGCCGCTGTCCCTTCCGGCTACCCGGGCCGTGCCCGTCTACGAGGTCTCCGTCGTGGACGGCCGGGTCGTGTTGAGCCTCGGCGATGATGCAGAGGGCGCTTCGTGAGCACTCTGGTGATCGAAGGGCTGCGGGCCTCCGTAGCCGGCCGCGAGATCCTCACCGGCGTCGATCTGGAGGTGGCCGCGGGAGAGGTGCACGCGGTCATGGGCCCCAACGGCTCGGGGAAGTCGACCCTGGCCCACGTGAT
Source organism: Acidimicrobiaceae bacterium (assembly GCA_009843735.1). Classification (GTDB taxonomy): domain Bacteria; phylum Actinomycetota; class Acidimicrobiia; order Acidimicrobiales; family Aldehydirespiratoraceae; genus Aldehydirespirator. The sequence goes on from VYCW01000095.1 coordinate 1,872, forward strand.
CGCCGGCCGCCACGGCTACGACGTGTCGGAGGGGTCGGTACGTCTCGACGGCACCGAGCTGCTGACGCTGCCCGCGTGGCGCCGGGCCGAGGCGGGTCTCTTCCTGGCGATGCAGTACCCGACCGAGGTTCCGGGGGTCTCGCTGCTCGACATGCTGACGGAGTCGGTGTGCACCGCCGAGGGCGCCGCGGTGGCCGAACGGATGCACGAGGAGGCCGAGCGGATCGGCTTCGACGAGAAGTTCCTGGCCCGCCCGGTGAACGTCGACCTGTCAGGTGGCGAGCGCAAGCGCAACGAGGCCCTGCAGCTGGGCGTGCTGAAGCCCGCTTTCGCGGTCGTCGACGAGCTCGACTCCGGACTCGATGTCGACGCCCTGCGGTTCGTGGGCGACCGGATCGAGGACGCCACCGAGCACGACGGGCTGGGGGTGCTGGCCATCACCCACTCCAGCCGGGTGTTCGACCATCTCAGGCCGGACGCCGTGCACGTCTTCGCGGGAGGCCGCATACAGGAGTCCGGCGGCGCGGAGCTCGCCGAGGAGCTGGAGGCGGAGGGCTACGAGCGCTGGACGCCGGCCTCGCCCAAGCCCGAGGCCACACCCTTCACCGACCCCTTCGGGGACCCCTTCGCCGACCTGCTGACGTAGCATCGGGCCATGAGCAACGATGACCTGCTGACCGACGCCGAGATCGCCGAACTGCTCGAGGCCCATCCCCAGTGGAGGCGGGACGGCGACGTGCTGCGCCGTTCCTACCAGTTCGCCGACTTCCGGGCCGCCTTCGCCTTCATGACCCATGTGGCCCTCATCGCCGAGCGGCTCTTCCACCACCCGGAATGGTCCAACGTCTACAACAAGGTCGAGTTGGCCGTCACCAGCCACGACGTCGGTGGCCTGTCGGCCCGCGACCGTGACTTCGTAGAGCGCGTCGACGCCGCTGGCGGCTGACGGGCTGGGGTGCGGTCAGTCCGACTCGCCCCCGAGGTCGTCGTAGAGGATCGCCGCGGCGACGGTTCCCACTACCGCCAGCCCGGCGCCCACCACTGTCTGCACCAGCTGCGACACCAGTTCGAGTGCCGTTCCTCCGGCGGCTCCGGCCAGGGTGAACACGACCCCCACCGCGAGGCTCGCGGCCAGTAGCAATAGGAGAACAAGAAGCAGGCGTCCCAGCGTCGCCCAGAACCGTCCCCGTACCAGGCGGGCCCCGTAGGGGAGCGACCATTGGCGCGGCCCCGCTGAGGCGACTGCATAGGCCATCGGCAACACGACAACCGCATAGACGGCGCCGGCGATGAAGGCGGGGATCAGTGGGATCAGCAGCAACGCCGCACCGATTCCGGCCAAGACAATGGCGACCACTGCGAGCAGGAAGATCGCCACGACGATGAGATCGAGGCCCATCAACCGGGGCACTCGTCCCATGGCCTGTCTGAGAGTGTCGGATGTGGCCACAGGTCGGTTGTGCAGGTCGCTGAGAGCGGTCCGCGTGACCGTCGCCTGCATCAGGTTGCTCGCGACCCACAGGGCCAGCAGGCCCAGCAGTACGGGCACGAAGTTGACAAGCGCCAGGTCGACTTCCAGCGAGGTGAAGTAGTCCTCGTGTTGGGGATCCGACGGGTCGAAGCCGGGTTGGGAGATCCGGTCATAGATCTCGCCTAGCTCTCCCATGAGGATGCTGTTGGCAGAGACGATCAGCAGGACGACCGCGACGATCTGGCTCAGGACGTAGATCAGGGCGACCGCGGCGTACGGCCGCCACCGCCGGCCGGACAGCGAGAAGGTGTCCGCGACCAGCTTTGTCGGGCTGCGCAGGCCGCCTGGGGCATCGCCGGGCTCCCCGTCGGGGTCGGCGAGGCGGGGGGCGCGGTGCTCGGTCCAGGACGATCCGTCCCAGTAGCGGTATTGCGACTCGTCCTCGGGGTCGGTGTACCAGTCAGCGGGCGGCAGGTCGCTCACCCCGGCGACTCTAACCAGGCGGTCTCACTGTCGGGGGTGGGATGCGGCTCTCTCCGTGCGACACTGCCGGGCGTGGCCGACTTCAGCCAGGCGGGCGTCGTGCCGACGCTGCACGACTTGGGCCACCGCCAGGCCGCCGACCTCGAGAGCGATCTCCGGGCCTGGTCCACCGACCGGCCCGTGGCTCTGATCATCCCCTGCCTGGCGTCCGACGTGGATGCGGAGGCATTCGAGAGGATGGTCGCAGAGCTGGCCGGCGCCGACTGGCTGGCCCACATCGTGGTGGGCCTCGACGAGGCCGGCGAGCACGACTGCCGACGGGCCCTCGGCCTGCTGGAACGGCTGCCGCAGCGCTGCGACGTGCTGTGGAACGACAGCGGCGCCATGGCCGCGGTCGAGCAGCGGCTGCGGGACCGGGGACTGGCCCCCCGCAGCCGGGGCAAGGGCCGCAACGTGTGGTACTGCCTGGGCGCGGTGCTGGCGGACGGGTCGTCCCAGGTGATCGCCATGCACGACGTCGACATCGTGGGCTACAGCCGTGAGCTGGCGGCCCGCCTGGTGTATCCGGTAGCCCACCCGAGCTTCGGCTACTGCTTCGCCAAGGGCTACTACCACCGCGTGACCGAAGGCCGCTTCGGCGGAAGGGTGACCCGGCTGCTGGTGGCGCCGCTGGTGCGGGCGCTCCGGGCGGAGGCCGGCGACCACCAGTACCTGCGCTTCCTGGAGGCGTTCCGGTACCCGCTGGCCGGGGAGACGGCCATGACCGCCGAGGTGGCTGCGAGCCTGCGGATTCCTGGCCACTGGGGCATGGACATCGGCATCCTCTCCGATGTCTACGCGCGGTGCGACCCGTCCAGCATCTGCCAGGTGTCGGTGGCGGACGCCTACGACCATAAGCACCAGGACCTCTCGGCCGACGATCCGACCGCAGGCCTGCGGCGCATGAGCATCGACGTGACCACCACGATGATCCGCCGCCTGGGCCCGGAGGCTGTGGACGGCGCCGACGGTCTGTGCGAGGCCTACCTGGCCGCGGCCCGGGGCCTGGTCCGCCACTACGCCAACGACGCGGAGCTCAACGGCTACGTCGTGGACGTCGCCGCCGAGCAGGCCACTGCCGAGGTGTTCGCTCGCAGCGTCGCCGAGGGGGTGGCCCTGTGCCGCGACAACCCCCGGGAGGACTCGCTCAACCCGTCATGGAAGCAGGTGCTCCAGGAGGCTCCCGAGGTCGGGCCGCTGCTCGTCGAGGCGCTCCGTGCCCCGGAGTGAGCAGTCGGCGATACCGGTCGGCTCGATGAGGCTGTACGGAGTGATCAACGCCTCGCCCGACTCGCTGGCCGACTTCTCGGTGGCGACGACGGTCGAGGGCGCGGTGGCCCGGGCCTGCGAGCTGCTCGACGGCGGCTGCGCCGGCATCGACCTCGGAGGGGCCGGTTCCACGCAGTTCGCCGCCCGGGTGGACATCGAGGTCGAGTGGTCCCGCCTCGGCGGCAAGGTCCAGGCTCTCGCCGGGCTGTGCCGGGACCGGGGAGCGGAGCTCTCGGTGGACTCCTGGCAGCCCGAGGTCATGCGCCGGGCCCTGGAGTGCGGGGCCACCATGATCAACGCGGCCGACGGGCTTCAGAACCCGGCCATGGTCCGTCTCGCCGCCGAGCTGGACGTGCCGGTGGTGGCCCCGTTCGTGTGGGGCCCCGATCCCAAGGCCTCCCGGCCTGTGACCGGCGATCCGGTGGAGACGATCTGCGCATGGTTCCGGCGCCAGCTGCCGCAGTGGGAGGGAGCCGGCATCCAGCGGCACCGTCTGATCCTCGACCCCGGCACCGGCTTCGGCCCGCCCGGCTGGGAGTGGGCCGACCGCTACCGGTACCAGAAGCGGGTCTACGAGAGCCTCGACGCCCTGCGGGCCTTCGGGCTGCCCATCTACCTTCCGCTGCCCTGGAAGCAGACCGATCAGCATGACGAGCTCCTGGAGATATGCATACGGTCCGGCTTCGACTACGGCCGCTGCCACCGCCCCGACCGGGTACTGGAGGCGATGGCGCGCCTCGGCGTCGCCGCCGGGTCGTGATGGCGGCGGTCCCTCACCGCGCCGAGGCTGGCGCCGTCTACAGCGCCGAGCAGGCGGCTGGACCGGACTGCTTGGGACGCAGCGTGCTGGTTTCTCCCGGTCAGGATCCGCCCGCGCCGTGGGAGCGGTGCCCCCGGGTGACGGTCGCCATCGGATCACCGGACGCGGCGGTGGGGCGCCGGCTCCGATCGGCCTGGCAGGGCCGCGAGCGGCTGGTGATCGAAGTAGACGGCCCGCCTCCGGACAGCGAGCCCGTGCTGCATCAGTCCTGGTGGGAATGGGGACCCGGTCTGACGCTGATTGACGAGGTGTGGCATCACCTGCTCACCGCCAACGCGGTGGATGCCCGGGATCCCGAGCAGTTGCGATTCGCTCCCCGGGAGCGGGCACTGGCGCTGGGGGCTCGCGCCGCCGACGTGGGGGAGCCGGGCGATGTCGTGCTGCCCGCGAGCGAGCCCGCCTGGTGCGACGGCGGGCCGCTGGACACCTTCGAGGCTACTGAACTGCGAGGCGCCGGACTGATCCCGGCCGCCAACTTTGCCGTGGGCGACCTGGCAGTCCTGACGCACTGCGAGCCTGTCGCCGACCTGGCGCCCGATCAGCAGCGAGCAGTGGGCCATCTCGGCGGGGGTGCCTGCATCGTGGCCCCAGCCGGGTCGGGCAAGACCCGGGTGCTCACTGAGCGGGCCCGATGGCTGGTGCGCGACCTGGGCGTGGCGCCCTCGGCGGTGTGTCTGGTGGCCTACAACGTGAGGGCCCGGGCCGAGATGCAGGAGCGCACCGCCGACCTCGAGGGCTTGGAGGTCCGCACCCTCAACAGCCTGGCGCTGGCGGTGTGCAACGGCACCGGCCCCTTCGCCCGGCCCGCGGCCCACGGACGGGTCGAGGTGATCGACGAGCGGGCGGTGCGCGACCTGCTGCACGGCCTGGTGGGGGAGCGGGCGCCCCGCCGCCGGCGCCGGGCCATGACGGACCCGCTGGCCTCGTGGGTGGAGGCGCTCAGCGCGTCCCGGCTCGGGTTGCGTGATCCGGCGGAGGTCGAGCGCGACTTCGCTCCCGACGTGGAGGGATTCGCCGAGCTGGCCCCGGCCTACGCCGAGGCGCTGGAGGAGCGGGGCGCGGTCGATTTCGACAACCAGATCGTGCGGACCATCGACGTGCTGCTCACCGACCCGAACGCGAGAGCCGCGGCCCGCCGGGTGTGCGGCGTGCTGCTGGTGGACGAGTTCCAGGACCTGACCCCGGCCCATCTGCTGATGATCCGCCTTCTGGCCGGCCCGAGGGCCGACGTCTTCGGGGTGGGCGACGACGACCAGACCATCTACGGCTACTCGGGGGCGTCGCCCCATTGGCTGATCGAGTACGAGCGCTTCTTCCCCGGCGCGGCCCGGCACCTGCTGGGTGTCAACTACCGCTGCCCGCCCGAGGTGGTCGAGGCCGCGTCCAACCTGCTCTCACACAACCGCCATCGCATCGCCAAGGACATTGAGCCGGCGGCGGGGCGGTCGGCAGCCGGCCGGTCCTTGGCGGTGGAGGCGGCCGGTGACGGCGGCTCGGCGGTGGTCGAGCGGGTCCGGAGCCTCCTCGCCGGAGGCGCCGACGCCAGGGACATCGCGGTGCTGACCAGGGTCAACAGCACGCTGCTGGCCCCGCAGATCCTGCTGGCGGAGGCCGGGATCGAGTGCATGGCCCCCGTCGGGCCGTGGTTCCTGGAGCGCACCGGCGTCGCCTCAATGCTGGCCTGGCTGCGGCTGGCTACGTCCGCAACGGCCCGGCTGCCTGCCGACGCCCTGGCCATGGCAGCCCGGCGGCCACCCCGGGGCATCTCTCCCCGCGTGGTGGAGTGGATCGCGGAGCAGCACAACGTGGGAGCGCTGAGGGGCCTGGCCGGGCGCATCTCCGACGCGCGGACCGCGGAGCGAGTGTCGGACTTCGCAGACGACGTCGAGCGCCTCGGCGGGATGGCCCGCGATGGGGCCGACACTCTCGCCCTGCTGGAGGCGATACGGGAGGGCACCCAACTCGGCGCCACCCTCGACGAACGCCTCGACGCCTCCCGCCGCGCCGTGGACCGCTCCGCCCACGGCGACGATCTCCGAGCCCTGATGTCGGTGGCACCCCACTGCGGCGACCCGGCCGAGTTCGAGGACTGGCTGCGGCGCCGCCTCACCGAGGGAAGCCGCGGCGGCGGCGAGGGGGATCCCCGCGCCGGCCGCCCGTCGTGGGGCCGGGGCGTGCGGCTGGCCACCGTGCACCGGGTCAAGGGCCTGGAGTGGCCCCACGTGATCGTCCTGTCGGCCACCGAGGGACTCATGCCCCACCGCCTGGCCAGTGACCTGGAGGAGGAGCGCCGGGTGTTCCACGTCGCCATCACCCGCGGCTCGGAGTCGGTACTGATCGTCGCCGACGGCCCCCAGTCACCGTTCATCAGGGAGGTGCAGTGGCGTTCCAAGCTCGAACCAGCGGCCCCCACCGAGCAGCCCGCC
>VYCW01000078.1 GCA_009843735.1 Acidimicrobiaceae bacterium
TCGGCTCTCCCGCCGCCTTCGTGAACGCGGTGATCGACGCGGTGGCCCACCTCGGAGTGCGCAACATCGACATGCCGGTCCTACCCGACCGGGTATGGGAGGCCATCGACTCAGCCGGCGCCTGACTCTCGGCCCGGAGTCTGTGGGACCTTCGCCGTAGACTCGGATTCCTAGAGATCGGCGACCCCGGGGAGCCGCGGTGCCATGGACGTGTCGGTGCTGGCCGAGGCGGTGGAACTCACCACCCACCGGGTTCCGTACGTGCTGGCCACGGTCGTGTGGCGGCGGGGCCCGTCCTCGGGGCGGCAGGGCTCCAAGGCCGTCGTCCTGGCCGACGGAACGGTCAGAGGCTGGCTGGGCGGTGCCTGCGCCGAGCCTTCGGTGGTGCGTCACGCCCGCCAGTGCCTGGAGACCGGTGAGCCGGCTCTGCTGTTCCTGGGCCAGCCCGACGAGCTCGATGGCCGCTCTCAGGAGGGGGTGCGCTCGATAGCCATGGCCTGTGAGTCCGAGGGAGCACTGGAGGTGTACCTGGAGCCGCACCGTCCCGAGCCTCAGGTGGTGGTGGTGGGCCGGTCCCCGGCGGTGGACGCGCTGGCCGAGATGGCCCTCGCGCTGGGCTGGGGGGCCACCGTCATCGACGACGGCGGCCATCCCGACGAGCACGCCCGTCCCGAGATCGTCAGGACCAAGCTCGACCTGTCGGGCTTGGGGATCGACGGCGCCACCGCGGTGGTGGTGGCCACTCAGGGCCATTACGACGACCTAGCCCTGGAGGCGGCCCTCGCCCATGACCCCGGCTACATCGGTCTGGTCGCCTCCGGGAAGCGCGCCGCGGCGGTCATCGACCATCTCGCCGACAGGGGAGTGGCCCGTTCGGACACAGACCGCGTGCACGCGCCGGCGGGGCTGGACCTGGGCGCCGTCGCCAACGCAGAAATCGCGGTGGCGGTCATGGCCGATCTTGTGGCCAGACGAGCCAGGGGCGAGCTGGTGGCCACAGGATCAGGCCCTGCCCCGCTCCGGGCCGAGGCCACAGACCCGGTTTGCGGCATGACGGTGCTGGTGGACGACGCCAAGTACCACACGGTGCATGAGGGCGCTGACTACTGGTTCTGCGCCCCCGGTTGCCTGAGAGCCTTCTCCTCCGACCCGCAGACGTTCCTCGCCTCGACCTGAACCGCGGCCAGCCCTCGGGCCCCGCTTGCTGTTGCGACGCAGCAGCGGCCGGCATCCCATCGGTCGTCGTGGGCGGCCGTTAGCTTGACCCGGTGAGCGCGGAGCACTCGGACGATCGACGGCCATTGGGGTGGCTGCTGGCCGGGGTTGGGATGCTCTCGGTCTCCACCGACTCGCTTTGGGTTCGGTTGTCGGAGGCCGGCCCGCTGGACGTGGCCTTCCTGGTGTCATGCTGCGCGCTGGTGGTGCACTCCACCTTTGGGCGTTGGTTCGACCGGCGCCCGGCGCTTGAGTCGCTGCGGACCCACCGGTTGCCGATCATGGCCGTGGGGGCGCTCGCGTCGGTGAGCCAGCTCGCCTTCATCACCGCCATCACCGAGACCCGGGTGGCCAACGTTGTGGCCATCGTGGCTGCGGCTCCTCTGATGGCCTCGCTGTGCGCCCGGCTGTTTCTAGGCGAGCCCATCACCCGCCGCGTGGCCGTGGCCATCACCCTGACCATGGTGGGCATCGGAGTGATCGTGTCGAGTTCAGTGGGGGAGCCGACGCTGAGGGGCGACCTCCTGGCGCTGTTGGCGGTGGTGTGCTTCGCCGGGAACATGACCGTCTGGCGGCGCTTCCCGGACGTGAGCCGCCGGGCCGCGTTGTTCCTCAGCGCGGCCATGGTCGTGGTCGTCACGAGCTTCGCGGCATCCCCGTTCTCGCTCGACACGCGGGCCTACCTAGCCATCGCGGCCATGGGACTGTGCTTCAACCCCTTGGGCCGGCTGGCCAACTCGAACGCCCTTCGCTACGCCCCGGTGTCGGAGGTCTCGCTGTTCGCGCCGACCGAGACGGTGGCCGGGACGGTGTGGGCCGCACTGTTCCTGTCGGAGGTGCCCGGCGTTAGCACGATGGCCGGTGCGGTGGTGGTGCTGGCCGGGGTGTTCTACGGCACGGTCGCGTCCGGCCGTTCGAGACGCGAGCGGCCGGGTCCGGGCGGGGTGATTCGTAGGCTGGCCCCGTGAGAGCGCTGGTGCAGCGGGCGGCCGAGGCACGGGTGCGGGTGGACGGTCAGGTCATCGGCGAGATCGGTCCGGGCCTGTGCTGCCTGGTCGGGGTGACCCACGGCGACGACCGGGACGCCGCGGTGAAGCTGGCCGCCAAGCTGTGGCACCTGCGCATCTTCGCCGACGACAACGGCCACATGAACCGGTCGGTGGCCGACACCAGCGGCGAGCTACTGGTCGTCAGCCAGTTCACCCTCTACGGCGACACCCGCAAGGGGCGACGGCCGTCGTTCATCGGGGCGGCTGCGCCCGACGAAGCCAACCGGCTCATAGAGGAGCTGGTGGCTGAGCTGCGGCGGCTGGGGGCCACCGTGGCCACCGGATCCTTCGGGGCCAACATGGCCGTCGAGCTCACCAACGACGGACCCGTCACCCTAATGCTCGAAGTCTGACCCGGCGGACCGCTGCCCCTAGGATCGACGCCCGACCCGAACCGAAGCTAGAGGTGCATCAGTGACGGAACGCAGCATCCACATCCGGACATGCCCGCTGTGCGAGGCGATGTGCGGGCTGGAAGTGCACCACGCCGGCGGCGAGGTGAAGCTGATCCGTCCCAACCGCAGCGACGTGTGGTCCAAGGGCTACATCTGCCCGAAGGGCACCACCCTGGGGCACCTTCACGCCGACCCCGACCGCCTGCGTGTGCCCCTGGTCCGCAACTCCTCGGGCGACTTCGTCGAGGCGAGTTGGGACGACGCCTTCGCGCGGTGCGCGGAGCTCATCGGCGGGGTGCGGGCCGAGCACGGAGTGGAGGCGATCACCGCGTACGTGGGCAACCCGGCGGCCCACAACTACTCGATCAGCCGCTATGTGGGGCTGTTCATGGGCCTCTCCGGGCTGCCGGTGATCTACTCGGCCGGGACCGTGGACCAGTGGCCCAAGAACGTCGTGTGCCAGCTGATGTACGGCCAGGCCTGGCGCATCCCGGCGCCCGACATCGAGCGCACCGACTTCATGGTGGTGCAGGGGGCCAACCCCCATGCCAGCCAGGGCAGCCTGCTGGCCCACGCCGATGTGCCCGCCGCGCTGGACCGGGTCCGCGAGCGGGGCAAGGTGGTTGTCATCGACCCTCGCCGCACCGGGACGGTCAAGCACGCCGACCAGTGGCTGCCGGTGAGACCCGGAACCGATGCTCTGCTGCAGCTGGCCGTGGTCAACGTGCTGTTCGCCGACGGCCTGGTACGGCTCGGGCATCTAGCCGACCGGCTCAAGGGCATCGACGAGGTCCGCCGGATCTCGGCCGGCTTCCCGCCCGAACGGGTGGCGGACGCCTGCGGGACCACGCCGGAGGCAATCCGCACTCTGGCCCGCGAGTTCGCGGCCGCCGACCGGGCCGCCTGGTACGCCCGCATCGGCACTTGCAACCAGGAGTTCGGCACCCTGGCGTCCTGGCTGCCCGACGTGATCTGCGCGCTGACCGGCAACCTCGACTCGGTGGGCGGCCTGATGTGGGCCAAGCCGGTGGCCGTGCCCGCGGCCCAGCAGGACTGGGGCTCGCCCAAGGGCTTCGGTCGCTGGCACAGCCGGGTGCGGGGCGCCCCGGAGGCCCTGGGCCAGTTCCCGGTGTCGTGCCTGGCCGAGGAGATCGACACGCCCGGGCCGGGCCAGATCAAGGCCCTGGTCGTGATCTGCGGCAATCCGGTGATCTCGGCGCCCGACGCCGGCCGCCTCGACGCGGCCCTTCCCCAACTCGAAGCCATGATCTCGCTCGACAACGCTCTCAACGAGACGTCGCGCCACGCTGACGTGATCCTGCCCGGCCTGTCCGCGCTGGAGCAGCCCCACTGCGACGAGCTGCTGTGGGGGTGGGCCACCCGCTCCGCGGCCAAGTGGTCGCCGCCGCTGTTCCCGCCCGCCGACGACCGGCCCCACGAGTGGGAGATCCTGCTCCGCCTGGGCGCGGTCTGCGCGGGGATCCCGCCGGACACCGACGCGGCCGCCATCGACGACGGCTACTTCTCGAACCTGGCCGCCCTCTCGGGCGCCGACCCGGAGACGGCGCTGGCCGCCGCGCCCGAACCGGGGCCGGACCGCCTCTACGACCTGTCGATCCGGACCGGCCCGTGGGGCGACCGCTACGGCGAGAACCCCGACGGGCTGACCCTGGAGAAGCTCAAGGAGCATCCCGACGGCATCGACTTCGGGCCGATGGTGTCCCGGATCGACGAGATCGTGCTGCACGACGACGGCAAGGTCGACCTGGCCCCCGACCACATCACCGCCGACATCGGCCGCCTCACCGAGCGGTTGGACCGGCCGGCCGAGCGGCTGGTGCTCACCAGCCGCCGCCATCTGCGCTCCAACAACTCGTGGATGCACAACGTCAAGGTGCTGGTCAGCGGCAAGGACCGCTGCACCCTGCTCATCCATCCCGACGACGCCGCCGCCCGTGGCGTCACCGACGGGGAGGTCGCGGTGATCTCGTCCGCCAACGGCTCCATCGAGGTGCCCGCCGAGGTCAGCGACGAGATGATGCCCGGGGTGGTGTCGCTGCCCCACGGCTGGGGCCACGACAAGCCCGGCACCCGCCTGTCGGTGGCCCGTGAGCATGCCGGGGTCAACAACAACCTGCTGGCCCCGCCCGACTTCGTGGACGTGCCCTCGGGGAACGCGGCCGTGAACGGCATTCCCGTCGAAGTCGCCCCCGCCTGAAGGACCGGTGAGCGTGCGCGAGTTCGATCGGGATTCGACCGTCGACGAGGTCCTCGACGGCATGGACCTGTCCGGCCGGGTGTTCCTCGTCACCGGATCCTCGAGCGGGCTGGGTGAGGAGTCGGCCCGGGGGCTGGCGTCCCGGGGTGCCTACGTCGCCATGGCGGCCCGCGACGCCGGGAGCAACGCAGAGGCCGCGCAGCGGATCCGCGCCACTGTCCCGGACGCGGACCTGTCACTGCACCGGCTGAACCTCGCCGACCTGTCCAGCGTGGCCCGGTTCGCGGAGCAGGCCGCCGCCGTGCTCGATCGCGTCGATGTCCTGATCAACAACGCCGGCGTCATGGCCTGTCCCGAGGGCCGCACCGCCGACGGCTTCGAGACCCAGTTCGGCACCAACCACCTCGGCCACTTCGCGTTGACTGTGCGGCTGATACCCCTGCTGCGCACGGCCCAGAACCCGAGGGTGGTGACCCTGTCCTCGGGCGGGCACCGCATATCCGACGTGGACCTCGACGATCCGAACTTCGAGACCTCCCCCTACGACGCCTGGGTCGCCTACGGGCGGTCCAAGAGCGCCAACGCCCACTTCGCGGCCGAACTCGCACGGCGGTCCGGAGAGGGGTTGCTGTCGCTCTCGGTCCACCCGGGTGCGATCGTCACCCGCCTCGGCCGTCACCTAACGCCGGAGCTCACCGAGACTCTGATGGCTCGGCGGAGAGCGAGCGCGGCGCGACAGGGCGGAGGCTCCGGCGGTGGCATGCGCTTCAAGAGCGTCGAGGCCGGCGCGGCCACCCAAGTGTGGGCGGCCACCTCCCCCGACATCAGCGCCCACAACGGCGGGTACCTGGCCGACTGCGGGCCCACCGCTCCCGGTCCCGGAGACCGGGGCTACGAGCCGTGGATCGACAACCCGGCCACCGCCGGGCGGTTGTGGGAACTCAGCGAGAGCCTGGTCGGGCTCTCCTTCTCTGGTTCCTGACGGCCGGAGCCAAGGGCTACCCTCCGGCCCATGCCGAACGGCCCCTCACCCGCGAACCAGGTCGGCTCCGACCAGCACCGGCTGCACATCGAGGGCATGACGGCCGTCGTGACCGGCGGGGCCAGCGGCATCGGCAAGGGCATCGTGAAGGCTCTGCTGCGCCGGGGCGCCCGGGTGGTGATCGCCGACATCGAGGAGCCGGTTCTGGAGCGGGCGGTGGAGGAGTTGACGCCCCTGGGGCCGGTCGAGGGCATGCGAACCGACGTGAGCGACGAGGAGTCCGTCACCGCGCTGGCCGACCATGTCTTCGACACCTACGGGGGCTGCAACCTGCTGTTCTGCAACGCTGGGGTCACCTCGGGCGGCGGCGGCAAGCCGTGGCAGCAGGAGCCCAACGATTGGCGCTGGTGCTTCGGCGTCAACGTGTTCGGGGTGGCCATCTGCACGTGGGCGTTCGTTCCCCGCATGATCGCCGGCGGCGAGCCCGGCCAGGTGATCGTCACGTCCTCGGGCGACGGCGGGTTCGCCCCGGTGCCGACCGCCTCGGTGTACGCGTCCTCCAAGGCCGCGGCCAGCTGCTTCACCGAGGCCCTCAACCACAACCTCATCAGCGAGGGCACCAACCTGCGGGCGTCGGTGTTCTACCCGTCGGGCGGAATGATGGACACCGGCCTGTTCAACGCCCAGCGCAACCGGCCCGAGCACCTGCAGCGGGTGGGGCAGGGCACGGGAAGAGGCAGCCTCACCTTCGAGCAGCTCAAGGAGATCGTGGCCGAGATACGCGGGCAGGAGCCCCAGGTGGCCGACCTGGACGAGCTCGGCGAGTTCGTGCTCGACGGCGTCGCCGAGCGCCGCTACATCATCGCCAGGGACCTGGACGAGACCGCCGAGCTACTGCACTACCGGGCTGACGCCATCGGCCGGGCCGAGATGCCCCCCGGGCACAGCCTCGCAACCTGAGCCGGTCAGAGCCCTCCTGGGCAGGCCCGAGCCGCCCGCCGCCCGATATGAGCTTCAGTCGGCTCTAGGACCGCCCCGGGTCCCGGGCCAGCGGGAGGCGCCGATGGTGTCGGCGTGGGGCCAGAAGGCGTCGGGGTCGAGCGGTCCGGCGTTGGTGATGCTGCGGGCCTTGGCTTGGTGGGTCACCAACTGGGCCGACAGCTGCTCCCGGACCGGGAGGTAGCGGGCGATCGGGTCCCACGGGCTGTCCAGCAGCTTCAACTCGCCGTCGATGCTCTCGATGTGCATCTGCTCGAAGGTGGTGGCCACGTCCACCACATGGGGCGGGAAGTCGTAAGAGCCGTCGGCCCCACCGATGGCCCGCGAGTACTTGATCCACCACTCGTGGTCGCTCACGTCGCCCGGCGTCACGTCGCCCGGTCCGGTCACGTCCCCGCTGAACTCCACGAAGGTGTAGCCCTGGTGGGTGGCCCGGGCGGCCACATGGTCGCCGAGGCGGTAGTAGTCGATGTCGCACAAGAACTTGGGCTGGCCGTTGGTCTCGTGGCTGATGGACACGGCCGCCTCCTGGTCGATGCCCATGCCCAGGTTGTAGAGGCCCTCGGTGCCCTGCCACGACGCCGGAACCTTCACGCTGATGCCGTACTCCGGCTCCCCGAGGATGGGCACGCAGTAGACGCCCACGGTCACCACCGGCTCGCCCGGAACCAGTCCGGGCGGCACGAGGTGCTCCACCCCGGTCGGGTCGGTTCGATAGGTCACTACCAGCTTCGGCCAACCGGCCACCTCGCCGGGTCGGCTCATGGGAGTCTTGGTCACGCTGCCTCCTGTCCTCGCCGGACCGGCTCAGCGTATTGGAGCCGGGCAGTATTGGAGCCGAGCGCTCCCCGGCAGACTGTGGAGCGCGATCAGCGAGGAGCTTCCATGGCCATCGACTTCACGCTCTCCGAGGAACTCGAGGACATCAGGTCCCGGGTCCGGCTCTTCATCGACGATGTCGTCAAGCCGGCCGAGGGCCGGATCGAGGGCCGTGACGGGGGCGAGCCCCTCACCGGCGGCGACCGGGTGAGCGTGCTGATCGACCTTCGCAAGCAGGCCCGGTCAGCCGGCCTGTGGCTGCCGCACATGCCGCCCGAGTGGGGGGGCATGGGCCTGGGGCACGTAGCGCTGGCCATGGTGCAGGCCGAGGCGGCCCGGTCCTACTACGGCCCGTGGGTACTGAACTGCCAGGCCCCCGACGAGGGCAACATGCACACCCTGCTGCACTGGGCCAC
>VYCW01000061.1 GCA_009843735.1 Acidimicrobiaceae bacterium
CAAGTGTCACACACCTACCGGAGCCAACATGTCAAGCATCACCCGGAACAGCACAAGTGGTGTCAAGTGGCAGCCCGCTTCAGCCGACATATTCAAAGTGGTAACCATCCGAAATCCTTCAGATATATTCCGACTTCAAAGCCTATTTTTGCTACCATAACTGGAGCCCGAGACAGGAATCGAACCTGCGACCTGCTGTTTACAAGACAGCTGCTCTGCCGAAACTGAGCTACTCGGGCGTGGGCTGGCCGCTGATGGCGGCCAGCGCCATGGTACTCCCGGGTCCGCGACGCGAGCGCGGGCACGATCGGCCGTGGACCTTGGGTCAGCAGGTGGTGATGGCGGCGCGGGCGCGGTCCTTGATGTGGGCGCCGAGACCGCGGTCGTATGCGACTATGTGCTCGCCGGTGGTGGGGGTGAGGCGCTTCCAGATGATCGGATCCCACGACACCTGCGCCGTTACCACGACCCCGGCGTCTGAGGCCGTGCAGGCCTCGACATCGTCGGTCTGGGGCGGGTCGCATCCTTCGTGGGTTAGGCAGCTCGCCACGAAGGCGTCGGCGGAGTGCTCGGCTCCCAGCTTGGCGAGGTCCACGGCCGCGCTGTGGCTTGCGTGGTCGCGCAGCGACGCACTCATCACGGTGACCATCGTGGCGAGCATCAATACGAGCAGCGGTACGGTCACGTCGGCCTCCTAGGGCGCCGGGCAGGGGGCTTGAACGCGCCCGGTCGCCGCTGGTCGGGCCTGGGCGTAGCCGGTGACGCAGACCCGATTGTGGGTCCGGGGGCCGGGCACCCGGCACTCGACGGTGACCGCGGCCGACGCTCCGGGATCATGGTGGGCGAGCACAGTGTCGGTATGGGTGCAGGCGGCCAGGGTCGCGCCCAGGGCAACCCGGGCCGCGGTGTCGGCTGCGACGGGACCGGAGTCGACCGCGGCCAGGGCCGCGTGCTCCGCCGCTACCGCCGCCCGGGCTCCGCTGTTGGATTGCTCGCCGGCGAAGGCCACGGCCCACAGGGACAGCGCCAGGACCGGGGCCGCGATCACCAGTGCCACTGCCTCATCCACGGCACGGCCTCACCGGTGGTCCGGCTGCGGTCAACGCTGGTTCAGGCTGGAATCGCCTGATCGTGAGCGTTAGCACGTTGGGGTGAGCGTCCAGCCGGACGCGGCGGCGGCCCGGGTGGGCGCGCAGGCGACTGCGGTCGTCTCCATCCATCGTCGGGCTCCGGCCGCTCCGACCCGCACCGAGGCCACCACCGTGCATCCGGCATCGGTGGCCAGCGTGTAGTCGGTAGCCGTCGCGGCCGAACTGCGCGCCGTGCGGGCCACCGCCGCCCGGGCGGCTGCGGCGACCGCGGCCTCCCATTGGGGACCGGAGTCGGTGCAGTCCCAGTCGGTGGCGTCTAGGGCCTGGGCCGCGGCCGTGGCTGCCGCCAGCGCCGCACCGGAGGCGGTGATGCGGGCGACCTGGTGGATATAGACGCCGAACATGAGAGCCACGACGACGAACATCACGCCGACGGTACGCAGGATCCCGATCGCGGTGTCCATGGCCGCAGAAGTCCCGGATGCTCAGCAGCGCGGCTCGGGCTAGGGCGGATCCGAACACGTTCCTGAGCTCCACTTGCCGCCGACGGCCGTGCACAGGTTCTCATGCTTGATCTGGCTCTTGTCGGCTGCGGGTTTCTCGGTCGGGTCGGGGGTGTTCTCGCCGACCACCTGCCAGGTGAAGAGCACGACCGCGGCGGTGACCGCGATGGTGGCGGCGAGCATGATGATCTTGGCAACGGGTGAGTCCATCGGGATGTCTCCTCGGTGAGCTTCGGATGACTGTCTGGGAGGGCCCGAGCGCGGGGCTCACAGGCCGATACTCGTGCTGGCCAGCAGCGCCAGAACCACGACCGCACTGGCCGTAACCGCCGCGAGGGTGGCCGTACCGGTGACGGCCCGTCCGAGCGCCTCGATGCGGACCCGGCGATCGTCCTCGAGGGCCTTGACGGCCTGGGAGATGAGCCGGTCGATGAGATCGGTGGCCCCCGCGCCGTCCCGGTCAGCCGCAGCCAGGGTGGCCACGAGCGTCTCGGCCGACGACCCGGCGAAGTGCCCCGCGGTGGCGGCGAGAGGGTCGCGCCCCGCAGCCAGGGCCAGGTTGATGGTGCTGGCCGCAGGAGCGAAGGCGGGCGTCTTGACCCGCTCGGCGGCGGCCACCGCGGCGTCGTTGATGGGCCGGCCCGCCGCGCAGTACAGCCGGGTCCGGCGCAGCCACTCCAGCAGCGCCCCGTCGCGCTGGGATCGGAAGCCGGCCAGGACGACACCTCGCAGCACCAGCGCCGCCGCCACCGGCGCCCACAGGGCCGTGGCGATCGCAGCCAGGGCACCCACTCGAACTCCGGCCATCGCGGATCCGACGATCAACGCCAGCCCGGCGATTGCAGCAGCCGAGGTCGCGGTCGCAGCCCGCAGCCGCGCCGGGGGCCATCCGACCGCAGCCAGCTCGACGGTGCCGGTCGGCTGCGGCGCGTCGGTTAGCGCAAACCTCAGAGCGGCCGCGGTGCCCGATACG
Source organism: Acidimicrobiaceae bacterium (assembly GCA_009843735.1). Classification (GTDB taxonomy): domain Bacteria; phylum Actinomycetota; class Acidimicrobiia; order Acidimicrobiales; family Aldehydirespiratoraceae; genus Aldehydirespirator. Next base: position 2,568 of record VYCW01000061.1, read on the forward strand.
ACGGTCAGCCAGATCAACGCGACCCTCCCGATCGGACGGAGCCGCGGCACTTCGCCGGGACGCCGCGGTCGGCGCGGCGGCTCATCGCCCGCCCCCGGCCCGGGCGATGGCGCGGGCGGGCAGCAGTACCCGGACACAGAGCACCGCGACCACGGCGGATCCCCCCAGCAGCAGGGTGGCGCCGCCCGGCCCGGCCAGCCAGGCGCCCACATCGTCGGCGCTCCAGGACGCGCCGGCCACCAGACCCGCGCCGAGCACCACGACGAGAGCAAGGGTGGGCATGGTGACGGCGACGCGGGCGTGGAACATCCGGGCCGTGGCCGCAGCCTGCGACGCCTCCTGCTCGAGCACCTCGACCGTCTCGACCCACCGGCCGCCGCCCTCGGCCGAGATGGCGATCAGATCGGCCAAGGACCGGGCCGCCGACGACGGCACCCGAGCCGCGAACCGCTCGGCGGCGACATCGACCCCGACCGTCTCGCAGTCGGCGGCCAGAGCCTTGGCGGCCCGGCCGATCGAGCCGCTGACCAGGGGCGCAGCCCGCCCGATGGCGTCGGTGACGGTGACCGCGACCGAGGCCTGGTTGGCGAGCACGCCCGCGAGGCGGGCAACCCCCTCGGCCGTGGAGTTCCAGCGCCTCGAGGCCAGCAGGACCTTGACCGCCGCGGCGCATACCGCGACGCTGATAGCGGCGGCGGCGGCATGGCCCACCGCGAGGCCCGCGGCCATCGCGACGGTGGCCGCTACGGCTCCGCCCACCGCCTCCGCGGGGAGACTCGGGCGGCGGCGGGGGCCCGTCCTGACCCGCATCGACCAGCGAGTCCCCGATGCCGGCCACAACAGCACCCCGATGGCCAGTGCTCCGCCGCCGGCGATGATCAATCCGGCAGTGCTCACCGGACACCCTCGCTGACGAAGCCGGGGACGCTGCCGTTGCCGTTGCCGGTTGTGAGGCCGTGGGCGGCCGCCAGATGGCCGCTGGCCGTCAGCGGCCGGGAAGGGACCGGAGACACAAGGCCACCCCCGGTGGCGACCTGGCCGCCGGAGACTCCCGCGGCGCGGTACACGTCGACCATGCGACCCTCCGGGGCCGCCACGGGCACCGCCCAGCGCTCTCCCGGCATCAGCCGCCACAGGTTGCGGGTCTCGATGGCGCCCCCGGCGGACATGCCGGTGATCTGGGTGACGTCTGCGATGACCCGCTCACCGGCGTGATTCCGGCCCATCCACACCAGCAGGTGCACCGCGATCGCGATCGAGCGCCGGGCCAGACCCTCGTCGGCACCCTCCGAGGTGGCATAGGCGGTGAGCTTCTCGAGCACGCCCTCCCCGGGAGGGGAGTGCAGCGTGACCAGACACCCGTCGAGACCCGACGACATGGCGTCGAGCAGGGCCATGGTGCCCTCGCCCCGAACCTCGCCCACCACCAGCTTCGAGCTGTTGGCCCGCTTGGCGTCGCGCACGTGGTCGGCCATCGAGTGCTTGCCCACGCCGTCGTTGTTGGCGTCGCGGGTGAGGCGTTCGTAGGCGTTGGGATGGATGCCGTACTCCCGCAGGCGCAGCTCGGGCGTGTCCTCGATGGTGTCGATGCGCTCGTCGGCGGGAACCTGGGCCAGCAGCGCCTGGCACAGAGTGGTCTTGCCGCCTCCCATCGCCGCGGCCACCACCACGTTGGCCCGGACCCTGCCGGCGGTCGCCTCCACCAGCACCGCAGCCAGCTCCCGGCTGCACAACCCCAACTCGGCCAGGGTCCGCCCGCCGGCCATGTTGGAGCGCAGCACCAGAGTCGGCGGCGAGCACACGAACGCCTCGGCGTGCAGCCGCCAGCGGGCGCCGATGCGGGTGTCGAGGCGCGGGTCGAGTTCGTCGAATCGCTGGGGCCGCTCGCCCGAGTAGGTCGCCAGGAAGCGACAGGCGGCCACCAGTTCGTCGTCGGAGTCGAACGGCGACGGTCGGCTCTCGCGGGTTCCGTCCGAGAACTCGACCACCATCGACTCGCCGCCCCGGATCTGAAACTCCTCCACCCCGCCCTCGTCCAGAAGGTCGCTCAGGCGATGGGCGGCCGCCGCGGCCGCGGACTCCCGGCGCACGGTCGCGTCGGCTCCGTCCATGCGCTGGGGCGCCGCGGCCAGAGAGCCCAGCGAGCGGCCCAGGCGGTGCAGCTTCCTCTCGGACCGCCTGGTCGGCAAGGGCGGCACCGCCCTGACCATCTGGACTCCGGCCAGCAGCCGCAGCTCGGCGGTGTCCACCTCGTGGCTCGATGTGACGATCAGCGCGATGGGCACCCTCGACGCCGGCCCGGCATTCAGGCCCAGCCGGCTGCGGAGACCCTGTCCCGAGCCGCCCGTCACCCACACCACCCCCGCGGCCGCAGCCGCCGCGGCCCGCAGCACGGTCTCGCTCTCCGCGGGATCGACCGCGGCCACCGACGCCCTGTCCGGCGCGGCGGCCAGTGCCGGGTCGGCCAGCGACTCGCCCACCACGGCGTCGGAAGCCGAGGCCCGGACACCCTCGATGACGGTGCGGACGATCCAGTCCGCGGCGTGGCGGTCAAGATCACGGTCGGCTGAGACCATCAACACCGCCCATCACTCCCCGAGGTGGACGACCGTGTAGGCGGCGCCGTCCGGGCATCCGGGCCAGCCCGCGGCCGGCGACTCCCATATCCACCACACTGCCGGGCCTAGCCGCGCCGCCAGCTCGGGCCCGGCCTCCACCACCACGCTGCCGTCACCGGCGGCCACGATGGGCATCACCGCGACGGCGCACCCTCCCGGCTCGGCCGCGAGCACCGCCGGCACGCCGCTCGAGGGACCCGGATCGGGCCACAGCGACGGGTCGACCGACACGGCGATCAGGGCCGCCGACGGGTCCGCCGCGGTAGCGGTGCCGGGGTCGGCCAGCAGGGCCTGCGACAGCACCGTCCCCGCGGGCACCGCCACCGCCGGCACGCGCCCGGCGAGCTCGGCGGGGGTCACGAACAGCGCGGCGGCCCTCTCGGGCATCTCGACAGTCACGAACCGCCCGGGCTCGCGACGCGGCGCCCAGTCGTCGGCGGCTGCCACAACCTGCACGGCGGGCTCGGTGGGCTCGGGACGCCCGAACAGCCACACCGACACCGCCACGACCACGACGATCAGCGCCGCGGCCGCCAGTCGCTGGCTCTGACCCGACAAGGGGGCGGCGTTCGTGGCCATCGGCGGCTCCTAGACCATCCGCTCAGGGCCGAACCAGATAGGCAGGCTGGATGAGTGAAACATCATGGAGAAGCATTTAATGCTAGTTCGCTCACGATTACAACTCCTTTAGTGAATTTTCATTGATTCATGAGATAAGTCACTCCAGCCGGGGGCGGCCGGGGTCGGCCAGCAGCGGTGCCCGCCATTAGTTCGCGGCGGCTCGGTGGTAGCTTCGGCCCGGTGAGGGCATGCCCGCCATGCCGATCGACGGCGCCTCTTCCAGCGGGGGGACTGTGGCCATCCAGCCGTCAGTGAACGGATCGCCGCCGGACATGCAGGCGGAACCCGGTGGGGAGTCGACCGGGGGAGAGTCTGTCGAGAGTCATGCCGGCCTGGAATCGGTCATGGCCCGAGCCGCCGGCGAGAACTTCCCCGTCGCATTGCGGCTGCTGCCCCGAGCGGTGCGGGACCATCTGCAGGCCATCTACGGGTACGCCCGGCTCGTCGACAACCTCGGCGACGAATACCCGGGCGACCGCCACGTCGCCCTCGACTGGGTCGAGGACCAGCTCGACAGCCTGTTCGCCGGAACCCCGCGCCACGAGGCCTTCGTCCAGCTGGCACCGACGGTGCGGCGCTTCGGGCTGGCCCGCGAGCCCTTCGATCAGCTGCTGGCGGCCAACCGGCTCGACCAGCACAAGTCCCGCTACGAGGACTTCGACGAACTGCTCGGGTACTGCAAGCTGTCGGCCAACCCCGTCGGGCACCTCGTGCTAGCCGTCTTCGAGGCATCCACCCCCGAGCGGGTGGCAGCCTCCGACGACGTGTGCAGCGGGCTGCAGGTGCTGGAGCACCTCCAGGATGTGGCCGAGGACGCCGCGATGGGGAGGGTGTACCTGCCGGTGGAGGACATGGAGCGCTTCGGCGTCACCGCCGACCACCTGCGAGCCCCCGCTGCCTCGGCAAGCCTCAGAGGCCTGGTCGCCTACGAGGCCAGCCGGGCCAGAGCAATGCTCGACCGGGGCCGGCCGCTGGTGGCGTCGCTGCGCGGATCGGCCCGCCTGGCCGTGGCCGGCTTCGTGGCCGGAGGGCTCGCCAACCTCGACGCGATCCAGACCGCCGGCTTCGACGTGCTGGGCCGGACCCCCAAGGCCGGTCCGGCCAGGGTGCTGGGCCGGCTGGCCGGCGTGTATCTCCCGAGCCTGATCCGGCGCGGGGCGGGCCCGGCGTGATCGACGCCGAGGCGGCCTACCGCCGCTGCGAGGAGATCACCTGGTCCGAAGCCCGCAACTTCGCGTATGGCATCCGCCTGCTGCCGGCCCCCAAGCGAAGGGCCATGGCTGCGCTATACGCCATGGCCCGCCGCATCGACGACGTCGGCGACGGCGACTGGCCCCGGGAACGCAAGCTCGCTGCGCTGAGCGACCTCCACTCGACGATCGAGGCCCTCGAGGCGGGCCGGGTGGATGACCCTGACGACCCGGTGCTGGCCGGGGTGGGGTACGCCGCCGCGGACTACCCGATCCCGGTGGCCGCCCTGCACGAGATCGTCGAGGGCTGCGAGCACGACGTGCGGGGCGAGACCTACGCAACCATGGACGACACCGTGCGCTACTGCCGCCTGGTGGCCGGATCGGTGGGGCGCCTGTCGCTGGGAGTCTTCGGCACCAGGACGCCGAGACGCCCGAGCGGCCGCGGGCCTGGATCGGAGGCCGCGCCGCCGGCCGAAGAACTCGCCGACGACCTGGGCGTGGCCCTCCAGCTAACCAACATGCTGCGCGACATCTCCGAGGACCACCGGATGGGGCGCATCTACCTGCCCGAACAGGAACGGGAACGGTTCGGGATCGAGCCCGGCCAGTGGGCGCCGCCGGAGAGCGTCGCCGCGCTGGTGCAGTTCGTGGCCGGCCAGGCGGTCATGTGGTTCGAGCGCGGTCTGGTGCTGCTGGAGCACCTCGACCATCGCAGCCGGGCCTGCACCGCGGCCATGGCCGGCATCTACCGGCGCCTGCTGGCCCGCATCCTGGCCCAGCCCGCCGCCCCGCTGGAGAGGCGCGTCAGCCTGCCTGCCTGGGAGAAGGGCCTCGTAGCCGCCCGCAGCCTCAGCGGGCGGCGGCCGTGAACCCCTCGGGCCTGCCCGCACGCGCCGCGGCCCCGATCCTGGTTGCCGCGGCGGCCGGTCCCTCGACGTGAGCACCACGACTCCGGGCGGGCAGCCGCGGGTGGTGGTCGTCGGAGGCGGCCTGGCCGGGCTGTCCGCCGGGCTGGAGGCAGCCGACCGCGGCGCGGAGGTGACGCTGCTCGAGAGGCGTCCCCGTCTCGGCGGCGCCACCTGGTCCTTCGAGCGCCACGGCGTGTGGTTCGACAACGGCCAGCACGTCTTCATGCGGTGCTGCACCGCCTACCGGGCCTTCCTGGAGCGCATCGGATCAGCCGGCGGCGTATTCATGCAGAGCCGGCTGGACGTGCCGGTGCTGGCGCCCGGCGGCCCGGTCGGGTCCATCAGGCGCACCGGCGGCCCCGCCCCGCTGCATCTCGCCCCGGCCCTGCTGACCTACCCTCACCTGAGCCTGCGCCAGCGGATGGCGGTGCTCCGCGCCGGGCTGGCCATGCGGAGGCTCGACCCCGATGATCCGTCCCTCGACGACACCGCCTTCGGCGATTGGCTGTCGGCCCACGGCCAGGACCGGACCGCCACCGAGACGTTCTGGAATCTGATCGTGCTGCCGACCGTCAATGTCGGCGCGGCCGACGCCTCCCTCAAGCTGGCCGCCAAGGTGTTCGTGACCGGGCTGCTCACCGAGGCCGCCGGAGCCGACATCGGCTGGGCCCGGGTGCCGCTGTCGGCCCTTCACGGAGACGCGGCCCGGCGGGCCCTGGAGGCCGCCGGCAGCAGGGTCTCGACCCGGGTCCCGGTTACGGCCGTGCGGCCCGGAGCGTCCGGCGGCCTGGAGGTACGCGCCGACGGGCAGACCCTGGAGGCCGACGCCGTGGTGGTGGCCGTGCCCCACGACGCGGTGGGGGCGCTGCTGCCGCCGGGCACGGTTGCGTTCCAGGACCGCCTCCACGAGCTGGGCACCTCGCCCATCGTCAACGTCCACCTGGTGTACGACCGGCCGGTGACCGACCTGGCCCTCTTCGCCGGAATCGGCACCGACGCTCAGTTCGTGTTCGACCGCACCGATGGCGCCGGGCTCAACGACGGCCGCCAGTGCCTGGCCGTGTCGCTGTCGGCCGCCGAGGCCTACATCGGCCGCCCCGCCGCCGACCTGGTGTCTCACTTCACGGCCGAGCTGGCCCGTCTGCTGCCCGCCGCGGCCGGCGCCACCGTCACCGAGTCGATCGTCACCCGCGAGCACTCGGCCACCTTCCTGGGGGCGCCGGGCACCGACAGCCTCCGCGCTGGCGCAGAGTGCGGCCTGCCGGGCGTGTACCTGGCCGGGGCATGGTCGGACACGGGCTGGCCGGCCACGATGGAGGGAGCGGTCCGTAGCGGCACCCGGGCCGGACGTCTCGCCGCCGGGCACGCCACGGGAGCGGCGACCGGTCGCGCCGGTGCCTCGGGAGGCCCGGATGTCTGAGCCCACATTGGTCCAACCGGGTGCGAGACGCGCCGAGCGACACCCGCTAAGGTTCAAGTCATGACAGCCCCCCATGGTCACTCTGCGGGAGGAGGCTCGGCGGGACGGGCGATTCTGCTTGTTGTCGCCGCAATTGCAGTGGGAGCGTTCCTGCTCGCCCGCGGCTTCGACGGGGCCGACGACCCCGCGGCCAGCGCGGGCAACGGCGCCAGTCAGGACGAGACCGACACCGGCGACGAGAACGGGGACGAACCGGCGGTCGTGGACACCACGACTACGACGACTACCACCACGACCACAACCGCTCCCCCGATCGTCACCCGCCCGCCCGGAGAGGTGAAGGTGGCCGTGGCCAACGGCACCGGCGACAGGGGTCGGGCCGGCCGCACGGCGGGCATTCTCAACGCCAGCGGCTATGTGACCGCAGCCAAGAACACCGAACAGGACCGGGTCGGCGAGTCGGTCATCTACTACCGGCCCGGCTACGGCGACGACGCCAAGGCAGTCGCCTCCGCACTGGGAGCTCCGGCGGACCTCCTGACTCCCGCGCCGGCGACCATCATGACGCTGATCCGCAACCCGGAGACGCCTCAGGACCTCGAGACGTTCAACATCTTCGTGGTCGTCGGCACCGACAACGTCATCCTGGACCCCGATCCGGTCGCCGCGGGCTGAGCGCCGCAGCCGGAAGCGGGGTGCTGCTAGCCCCGCCGTGACGCGAGAATGTCGGACGTGCGAGTGCTGGCCGCGCCCGACAAGTTCCGGGGAACCGCCTCGGCCGCCGAGATAGCCGCGGCGGTGGCTGAGGCTGCCGCCGCCGTCGGGGCGTCGTGCGACACCGCGCCGATGGCCGACGGGGGCGAGGGCACCCTGGATGCGCTGGGCGGCCCCAACCGGACGTCGGTGGTGACCGGGCCGCTGGGCGAGCCCGTGACCGCGCCCTGGCGGCTCAGCCGGGGCGTGGCCGTGATCGAGATGGCGCTTGCCTCGGGCCTGGCCCTGGCCGGCGGCGCCCCCGGCAACGATCCCGTCAACGCCACCACCGCCGGCACCGGTGAGCTGATCGCCGAGGCGGTGGGGGCCGGCGCCCGCCGCGTCCTGGTGGCGGTGGGCGGCTCGGCCACCACCGATGGCGGTCTCGGAGCGGTGCGGGCCCTGCCGTCGCCCGCCCGCATGTCGGGTGTGGAGATGATCGTGGCCTGCGATGTCCGCACCGCCTTCGTCGATGCGGCCGCCGTCTTCGGCCCGCAGAAGGGGGCCTCGGCCGCGCAGGTCGAGCTGTTGACGAGGCGCCTGCAGACCCTGACCGGGATGTACGAGCGCGACTTCGGGGTCGATGTCGCCGCGCTGCCGGGAGCGGGCGCGGCCGGGGGTTTGGCCGGGGGTCTGGCCGCCCGGGGCGCCAGCCTGGTCGGCGGCTTCGAGGTGGTCGCCGACGAGATCGGCCTGCGGGAGCGCATCGCCGACGCCGATGTGGCCGTCACCGGCGAGGGCCGCTACGACGTCACGTCCCTGGAGGGCAAGGTGGTCTCCGGCGTGGCTGAGCTGGCGGCCCAGTCGGGCACAAGGTTGCTGGCAGTGGTGGGGAGCTGCGACCCGGCGGTGCCTGTGCCCGACACCGTGGAGTTGGTCGACTTGACGGCCCGGTTCGGCTCGCCGCGGGCCCATGCCGACCCGTGCGGCTGTGTGAGAGAAGCCGTCGAGGCCGCCCTCCGAGGCGACTCTTAGCGCCGCAGCCTGCCGGTCAGGGCCAGCCAGGCCAGGGCCACCAGCACCACCAGGATCATCAGCAGGGTGATCAGCACGGCGAAGATGGAGACGACCCACCTCACGACGGTGACCGCTCCGACCACCGTAAGCGCCCCCAGGATGAGCTGGGCCGGCAGAGGCAGGCGGACCAGCCTCTCCACCACTCCACCCGCCTCTTTCTCCATGGGTGATCCCACAAGCCGATCCTATCGCTGCGCCTGTAGAGCGCCCGCAAGAGGGTGCCAGCGCCTCGCGCCGCGGCGTGGTCATTCCCGCTCTTGTTCGCTGCGCTCACGGGCCGCTCGGGCCACGGCCTCGCGCCGTATGGGCCGCATCGTCTCGTCTATTCGCTCGGCCTCTTGTACCATGGCCGGTCCCGTCAGTCCTTTCGCAAGCCCAGCGAGGAACGTCATGGCCGTCACTGTCCGAGTGCCCACCACGCTTAGAGCGCTCACCGCCGGAGCGTCGGAGGTGGCCGTGGACGGCGCCACCCTCGCGGAGGTGCTCGAGTCGCTGGAGTCGTCCCATCCAGGGTTCCGCGACAGGATCCTCGACGAGTCGGGCGAGCTGCGCCGCTTCGTGAACGTGTTCGTCAGCGACGACGACGTGCGGTTCCTCGACGGGCTCAGCACCGCGGTAGCCGACGGCACCACCGTGAGCATCGTCCCCGCCGTGGCCGGGGGAAGCGCCTAGCCCAGCGGCCTGTTCGAATCCCGCCTCCTGCGGGATCGGGGGGCGCCATATTCCGGCTCGGCGGGTTGTCATCGCGGGGCTTCGCCGGTTGACTTGGCACTCGTGGCACGCGAGTGCCAACCCAGGCAAACCAAGAGACTGCCGGCCCGCCCGAGGGCCGTTTCCGGAGGTTCACAATGGCCAAGACGATCCAGTTCGACGAGCAGGCTCGCCGGGCTCTCGAGCGGGGCATGAACCAGCTCGCCGACGCAGTGCGGGTCACGCTGGGCCCCAAGGGCCGCAACGTCGTGCTCGACAAGAAGTGGGGCGCCCCCACCATCACCAACGACGGCGTGTCGATCGCCAAGGAGATCGAGCTGGAGGACCCCTACGAGAAGATCGGCGCCGAGCTGGTCAAGGAGGTCGCCAAGAAGACCGACGACGTCGCCGGCGACGGCACCACCACCGCCACCGTGCTGGCGTGGTCGATGGTGCGCGAGGGGCTGCGCAACGTGGCCGCCGGCGCCAACCCGATGTCGCTCAAGCGGGGCATCGAGGCCGCGGTGGACGCCGCGGTGGCGTCGATCCAGGACAACAGCCACGACGTGTCGTCCGACAAGGCGCAGATCGCCAACGTGGCCGCCATCTCGGCCGCCGACGCCGAGATCGGCTCGACCATCTCCGACGCCATCGACAAGGTCGGCAAGGACGGCGTGATCACCGTCGAGGAGGGCCAGACCTTCGGCCTGGAGATGGAGACCGTCGAGGGAATGCGCTTCGACAAGGGCTACATCTCGCCGTACTTCGTCACCGACCCCGAGCGCATGGAGACCGTGCTCGACAGCCCGTACGTCCTGCTGGTCGGATCGAAGATCTCGAACGTGCGCGACCTGGTACCCGTGCTCGAGAAGGTCATGCAGGGCGGCAAGCCGCTGCTGATCATCGCCGAGGACGTGGAGGGCGAGGCCCTGGCCACGCTGGTGGTCAACAAGATCAGGGGCACGTTCACGTCGACCGCGGTCAAGGCCCCCGGATTCGGCGACCGCCGCAAGGCGATGCTCCAGGACATGGCCATCCTCACCGGCGGCCAGGTCATCAGCGAGGAGGTCGGCCTCAAGCTCGACAGCGTCGGCGTCGACATGCTCGGCTCGGCCCGCAAGGTGATCGTCACCAAGGACGAGACCACCATCGTCGAGGGCGCAGGCGACGCGTCCGACGTGGCCGGCCGCATCAACCAGATCAAGGGCGAGATCGACAACACCGACTCCGACTACGACCGCGAGAAGCTCCAGGAGCGCCTGGCCAAGCTCTCCGGCGGCGTGGCCGTGCTGAAGGTGGGCGCCGCCACCGAGGTGGAGCTCAAGGAGAAGAAGCACCGCATCGAGGACGCGGTCAGCACCACCAAGGCGGCCATCGAGGAGGGCGTCGTCGCCGGCGGCGGCGTGACCCTGCTCCGGGCCGTCGACGCGGTGGACGCCGCGGCGGACGGGCTCAGCGACGCTGATGAGAAGACCGGGGCCCGCATCGTCGCCAAGGCACTGGTCGCTCCTCTCAACCAGATCGCAGTGAACGCCGGCCTCGAGGGCGGCGTCGTGGTCGAGAGGGTCCGCAACCTGAGCGGCTCCGACGGCCTCAACGCGGCCACTGGCGATTACGAGGACCTGATCGCGGCCGGGATCATCGACGCGGCCAAGGTCACCCGCTCTGCCCTGCAGAACGCGGGCTCGATCGCCGGGCTGTTCCTCACCACCGAGGCGGTCATCGCCGAGGCTCCCGAGGACGCGCCAGCGGGCGGCGGCATGCCCGACATGGACTTCTAGCATCCTGGAGCGCTAGTACAGGCGGCTCGTTCAGACCCCCGAGGAAATCTCGGGTTGGTTCTGTGCCGTAAGTCCACACAAACCGCACCGAGAAAATCTGGGCGGCGACATCGGGTTGGATTGCTCGCCGCGGCAAGGTAGAGTCCTGATATCTCCTGTCATTTAGATGGTTCAGGAGTAATTGCCGCTTAGCGCGTCGGCGATCTGCCGTCGCTGCAGCGGTGGCCACCGCAATCGCGGCTGCATTGCTGGCCTGACCGCCGGCCGCCCCAGACCGGGCCCGCCGACAACCGCGCGCGTTGTCGCAGACCCTCAGGAGCCGCAAGCGACCTGCGGCTCTGCGGAGGGGAACGGGTCCGGCGAAGGCGCCGTCGCGCCCCAGCACCCGGTCGGCGTCCGGTTGTCCCTTGACCACCGGATCATCGGCCCAAAACGACCAAGGAGTGCTCCGATCGCCACACAGACCTCTCCACTGCGCGCCCCAACCCGGCGCCGCGTCCTGCTGGCGGTGGCTGTCGCAGTCCTTGGCGTCGCCGGCTGCTCAGACGATGGGGCAGACAAGCCGGACGGCGAAGTTGCTCGGATCGCTCCCGCGACCAGCCAGCCCGGAGTGTTGCCACCGCTGGCCGCCGACGCGACGCACCCGGCCGGCGCCCCGGGCAACAACGTCGCCGGAGCCCAGCTCGCCGGGAATCCCGGTCTGGTCTGCATTGGTGACACCTGCGTCGAGATGCCGGAGGACGGCTGGCCGATCTTCCCCGACGAGGTCGAGCACCCAGCCCATACCGGGCCGGGGCATGGGCACATGCACGAGCCGGAGCCACGGTCGGATCCCGGGTCGGAGCCCAAGCCGCAGCCAGAGTCACGGCCAGACCCCGGGCCGCAGCCGGATCCCGGGTCGGAGCCGCAGCACGAGCACATGCACAGACCGGAGCCTGAACCGCGGCCTGATCCCGGTCCAGCGTTCGAGTCGGAGCCTGAGCTGAAGCCTCTGCCTCCCAGGCCGGAGGATGTGTGTGGGGAGGGTCGGACGCTGGCGTCATACCAGCGCGACGACTACGCGACGTGGTACTGCGAAGCGACGATCCCCAAACCGGTCGGCGAGCCGGTCGTCTGGCCGTTGGAGCCCGACACCCAGCACCCGTCCTACCAGCAGTTCCGGACCCGCTGGCTGTCGCACCCGATGGACGTGTGGGTCGGGATGGTGTTCCACAACCCGGACACGAACCTCTCCGGGATCGTCATCGACATCGAGTGGCACGACGAGTTCAACGTCGATCGCTACTACGTCCACATCTGCGTCGGGCAGCCCCACAACTTCGAGTACTTCAACTATGCGTTCCCCGAACCGGACGGCAGCGGCCACGTCCGGATGAGGGTGGACAACCTCATCGCGCTCGGGCCGTGCACAGCTGGGCTCGAATGAAGCCGCGCCGCGGTATCCGGTGGCCGTTGGCGGCGGCGCTGATCGGGGTGTGCTGCTCTCTCGTGCTGCTGCCCGAGACGGCATCGTCCGAACACGATGAGCCTCCCGGTGAGGGCTACGTGTGGGTGGCCACCCCGGACCAGTACTCCGAGCAGCAGGTGCCCCTCGATGGCATCCACTACGACTGGTGGCGCTGTTCAGACACCTCGGGCTGCACTTACGGGCTGGACTCGCATCCGCACGGCACCACCCGGACGCGGAACTGCGAGATTCCGGGCGGCAGCGGACGGGTGGGCCTGGGGCACTGCGGCGCCGTGAACATGTGCCCGGTCGGGGACTTCGGCGACTGTTTCGGCGAACACGCCGAGGCTGGCGGCTGGTCTCAGGTGCTGGGGCCGCACAACCCGAGTCCGGGTCAGTACGACTCCAGCCTGTGCGTCGCAGCTGACAACCAGGAGGATGTGGGAGCGCTGTCGCCCCCGACGCCGGGGCACTACGACTGCTGGCCGGTGCCGGGGACGTGGGAATACCGGGCGTCCTGCGCGGGCGAGGCGATGGCAGAGCGAGGCCGCGAGCACTGCGGCCATTGGCGGGCGCCCACGACAACGACGGCGCCGACAACGACGACAACCGCGGCTCCGACCACGACAACCGCGGCTCCGACGACGCAGGAGTGCACCCGGTCCGGTTTCGTGTGGTTCTCAGAGTACGGGGGCTGCCGGCCCGAGGACTGCTCCGCCATCGGCGGCGGCTATGTCCGCAACCCCGACGACGGCTGGTGCGAGCCCGCACCGCCCCCGGGGGATGTCCTGAACTCCTGCGTCGCCAACTTCGAGATCCTGTTCCCGAATCTCGCCTGGCAGCGATCCTTCGACGAGCCGGCTGAGCGGCGCCAGTACTGCTTGCGGAGGCGGCTGAACTATGCACCGGTGTGGGTCACCGACCACGACGGCGACCCCCAGCGAGCGGGCACCACCCAGACCGTGGCCCACCGGGTGCTGCACATCACCCGGGCATCACCGGTGCTGAACCCGCCTTTCGACGGCTTCGACTGGAACCCCGACAACCGCTGCGACGGCGCCGACGAACTCAACGTCCATCCCGCCGTCGACTACGACTGCCTGCGGGTGTCGGTCACGGTGCGGGCTGGCTTCGCCGGTGTGGACCACTCCGGATCCCTCTTCAGGGCGGGCGTGTGCGTCAACCCGGTCGGGTGGGCCCAGACCGCCGAACGGGTCTGCGACCGCGCCGCGGGCGGCTGGTACGGCGTCGCCCGGAGCGACGACCCCGGGGAGTGGACCGTCACCGTTGGGGATCTGGCCCGGGCCGGCACGTCGGACCATCTGGTGAGTGTCCCCTTCGTGGTGGATGTGGCCGACTGGGGTGACGCCGACTGGCTGCAGATCACTGCGGTGGCGTCGGACTACTGGGACAGCGCTACCGGCTCCACATCGCGCGACGCCCTCACGTTCCGGGTGGCCCGCCGGGAGGGCCCGCCGCCGAGCAGCGACGTCATCGAAGTAAGCGTCGCCGAAATGGCCGACCTGCCGTACAGAGAGGGCGCCCGGTGGGTGTCGTGGCCGCCGCCGGGAGGGTACGTGCCCCATATCGATGACCGGCGGTTCGTGCAGATCGCCCGCAGCGAGCTGCTGGCCAACGACGCCTGCCCCGCTGATCTGGACTGCACCGACCCCGCACAGTGGCCGGTGTCGATCCCGGCGCCGGAGGCGCAGCGTTGCACGTCGTGGGCGTTCAGGGCCCGGCCCTCCTACCGGATGCTGTCCACCGGGCAGGGGCTGGTCGGCTGCGACGACCTCAACGACGCCACCGACGCCGGCGTGCGGTACTGGCCCCGGCACTGGGCCGCCGGCACCGACACTTTCACCTACGAGACCCCCGGCGGCGTCGCCACCGTCGCGGTCCGCTTCACCGACGCGCCGCCGGCGTCCCGCGATGTGCTCGCCAGCGTCGCCGGGGCGACCTACAACAGCGCCGTGTTCGACTCGCCGGCCGAGAGGAGTGTCCGCTACTGCTACTCGTGGAACCCGCTCTACAACACCTGCCAGCGGTACAAGTACCGCTACTACGTCCGCCACACCCGCAACGGCGCCCTGGGGTTCTCGGCGACGTTGTTCGCGGCCGGGGTGCCCCTTGGCGAGATCAGGGACGCCGACCCCGACGGCGACGCCGCCCACCTGGAGCTCATCGCGGGTCACAACCCCGAACTCAGCGGCGGTGTCGGCGTCTACGCGCCTTCCAGCGGACGGTCCCTTTGGGACCCCGACGAGACCCTGGCCAGCACCCACGGCAACAGCCCGATCTGCGGCTATTACGGAACCTGCCTCGGTGACGCCCAGCTGTTCTCGTCGTTCCTGCGGCTCCCTCTCGACGATCCGGTGGACCCCCGCACCGGCACCGCGCTCACCGGCGTCTCCGGCTGCGTGACGGACGGCACTTCCTCGATCACCACCGACCTCACCATCTACGCCAACCCCTACAACGGCAGAGCCGCCCACCCCGGCGAGCTGCGCCGCTGGACCGGCGACGACCCCGGCACGGGGTGCGCCCCCGCTCTGGCCGCCTCCTGCGACGCCGACGCAGGCGCGGACCTCGGTTGGAGGCTGTGCCTGACGCTGTGGCCCGACTCCGCCGGCCCTCAGCAACTCGACCTCACCTATCGGGCCTGCGACGAGCGTTTCGACGCATTCACCGCCGACCGGACCGGTGCCGGAGCCGCCGGCCGCAGTGAGGCCGACTACTGCTCCGAGGGAACGATCACGGTGCTGCTGGGCGCCTGCACCTGGGACCCGACCGACGCCGACCGGGCCGCGCTGGCCGCCAGGGTCGGCTGGTACAGCTTCCTCGAGGCCCTGCCTCAGGGACCGCCCGGCGAGCGGTGGCCCCCGCATCCGGAAGTGCCGGGCGGCGACCGCCACATCGTGGTCGCCGGCTCGCCGGTCTGGCCCCGGGTCGCCACCGTAAACGCCCTCGACGTGGACGACGGAGCGGGCTGCGTGTGGTCCGCCCAGTGGCTCCGGGCGACGATGACACAGATGCTGCCGTGGGTGCCGGCGCACCGGGCCGCAGCCGAGGACCACGGCGGGTTCGCTCAGTGGCTCGGCATGTGGGATCGTCTCAGCGCCGACCAGCGAGCCGAGGCCCGGGGACTGCACGTCGACGACGACGTCACCAGCGTCGACTGTCCCGTCACGGCCGCGGCCGACGGCACCGAGCCCGCCGCCCGGAACCAGTCCTACCAGCAGTGCCGCTGGGAGCTGGCCCGACCCGGGGTGTGGCACTGGGCCCTCGACGCCGGATACACCGACGGCACCCGGACCGTCACCGAGACCCTCGCCGAGGACATCACCTGGTTCCGGAGCTTCGACGCGTACACGAACCAGCGGACCTGGTGGCGGGACAGACAAGCTCGGGCGGCCGCGGGGTAGCGTCCAGGCATGGTCGAACTGCACCCGATGTGCCTGGCGCTCGCGCCCCTGCTCGGGACCTGGCGCGGTTCGGGCGAGGGCAGCTACCCCACCATCGACGACTTCGCCTACACCGAGGAGCTCGTCTTCGGCCATGTCGGCAAGCCGTTCCTGTCGATGGTCCAGCGCAGCCGGGACCTCTCGAGCGGCGCGCCGCTGCACGCCGAGGCCGGATACCTGCGGGCCCAGCCCGGCGGGGCCGTCGAGCTGACCGTGGCCCAGCCGTCGGGGATCGTGGAGGTGGACGTCGGCACGGTGACCCCGACGCCCGACGGCCTGGTGGTCGAGCTGGAGTCCGACCGGGTCGGCCTCACGCCGACGGCCAAGTCCGTCACCGCGGTGAGGCGCCGGCTCGCCGTCACCGGCTCGACGCTGGTGTCGGAGCTGTGGATGGCCGCGGTAGGCGAGGCGGAACTGATCCACCACGTGCGAGCAGAACTAGTCCAGAGCCCGACGTAGCCTTGAGCCATGGCCACCAAGTCGAGGAGCCAGCAGCGGCTGGTACGGCCCTGGAGCGGCGACGAGGCGACCGACAGCCGGAGAGCGGACCGCCTGGCCTCCGAGGAGCCGATGGCCATCGAACTCGACGACGTGCGGGTGGCCACCACCATGCGTACCCCGGGCAACGACTTCGAACTGGCCGTCGGCTTCTGCTACGCCGAGGGGCTGCTCGACGGTCACGGGGTCACCCAAGTCAAGTACTGCGCCAAGGGCTCCGCAGCGGCCACCGACTTCAACGTGGTGTCGGTGTCCACCGGCGGCAAGGCGCCGCCTCCCCGGCCCCGGCTGACCACCACCACCTCGTCGTGCGGTTTCTGCGGGACGAGCGAGATCGACGAACTGGTCACCAAGCTCGCTCCGGTCGGCGGCGATCCCGTGCCGTGGGAGGCGCTGGCCGCCGCACCCGAGGAGCTCCGACCCGGACAGGAGCTGTTCGACGCCACCGGCGCGGTCCACGCCGCCGGGGTGGTGGCGCCAGACGGGTCAGTGGCCACCGTGCGAGAGGACGTCGGCCGCCATAACGCGGTGGACAAGCTCATCGGCCGGCTGTTCCTCGACGGCGAGCTCCCCGCCACCGGGCTCGGCCTGGTCGTCAGCGGCCGGGCCAGCTTCGAACTCGTCCACAAGGCTTGGGCCGGAGGGTTTCGGGCTCTGGTGGCCGTGAGCGCCCCCACTGCGCTGGCGGCAGCCACCGCCGAGGCGGCCGGGATGCAGCTCGCCGGCTTCGCCCGGGGCGGCGCCATGACCGTCTACGTCGACTACTAGAGCCGACCGCCGGGCGGAGCTTCGTACACTGCGGTGATGCACGAACCAGTGGGCGTGGGCGACGGGCTGGCGGTCGTGCACCTCTTCTGCGCCCGCACGCCCGCCACCGACGAAGCCGCCGTTCTCAGCGCGGTGAAGCGGGCCACCGAGGCCGGGGGCCAGGTGGTGACGGTGGCGGTGCTGGGCCACAAGGCGCAGCTGTGCCTCATGGGCCTCCACGACGACGCCTGGGCGCTGCGGGATCTGCAGACCGGGCTGGGGCGCGCCGGCCTCGACCTGGTGGACAGCTACGTGTCGATCACCGAGCTGTCGGAGTACGCGCTGGGCCTGCCCGCGGAGATGGCCGAGATGCGGCTGCGCCCGAAGCTGCCCCCGCCCGGCAAGCCGGCCTGGTGCTTCTACCCCATGACCAAGCGGCGCAACGTCGGCCAGAACTGGTACGAGTTGCCCTTCGACGAGCGCAAGGAGCTCATGCACGAGCACGGGGCCTCGGGGCGCAAGTTCGCGGGGCGCATCGTGCAGCTCGTCACCGCCTCCACCGGGCTCGATGACTGGGAGTGGAGTGTGACCCTCTTCGGCGAGGACCTCCGCGCCCTCAAGGAAACCGTGTACACGATGCGCTACGACCGGGCCTCGGCCGCCTACGCCGAGTTCGGCCCCTTCGTCACCGGCCTGGTGGGACCCGTCGACGAGATCCTCGCACGGACCCGCTGACACCGAGCCGGTGACCGGTGAGCCAGCCAGCTTCAGGGCGGTCTGGGACCGCGCCAGCGCAATCGAGGGCTGGCTGACCCCCGAGCAGGGCCGGAGGCTGTTCGACGCGGCCCGGCAGTTGGGCCCGGGAGCGACCATCGTCGAGATCGGCAGCTTCAGGGGCCGCTCCACCATCGTGCTGGCCCGGGCCGCGCCCGCTGATGCCGGGGTGGTGGCCATCGACCCGCACGGAGGCGGCGACCGCGGCCCCCAGGAGATCGCGCCCGACGCGGTCCGCGGCGACGCCGACCATGCCGCCTTCACCGGCAACCTCGCCGCCGCGGGGGTGGGGGACCGGGTGCGGCACGTGCGCAAGCTGTCTGCCGATGCCCTGGGCGACGTGCCGGGCGAGGTCGACCTGCTGTTCGTCGACGGCGCCCACCGTCTCGGTCCCGCCCGGGCCGACATCGTGCGATGGGGCGGCCGGGTCGGTGACGGGGGCACGATGCTGGTTCACGACGCCTTCAGCTCGGTGGGCGTGACCCTGGCCCTGCTGTCGACCACCGCGATCAGCCGCCGGTGGCGCTACATGGGCCGGGTCGGCTCGCTCGCCGGGTATCTCCGAACCGACCTGTCCGCATCCGAAGGCCTGACCGACGCCATCCGTCAGGCCGCCCAGTTGCCGTGGTTCGCGCGCAATCTCGCCATCAAGTGCCTGATCGTCGCCAGGATGGGTCGCCTGACCCGCCTGCTCGGGCACAGGGGCGGCTGGCCCTACTGACAACCGCCCCAACGCTAAGGGTTAGGGTGCCGGCGTGGGAACACCGACGGCCGCCGGTGACGGGCAGGGGCTCCGGCCTGCGGGGGAGTCCGACATCCTGCGCTGGGCCGAGAGCCTGGCCGGCATAGCCCAGACCGGGCTCGGCTTCACCGAGAGCCGCTACGAGCAGGAGCGCTTCGAGGAGGTGCTGGCCGTGGCCGCCGACATCCGGGCCCACAGCGCGGTCGGGATCGACACCGGCGACCAGGTGCAGGACTGGCTCGACGGCGTCGGCTCCGGCATCGCCGGGTACGTCACGCCGAAGATCACCGTCGGTGCGATCGTCGGCGACGACGACGGCCGCATCCTGCTGGTGCAGCGGGCCGACTCCGGCTGGTGGCTGTACCCCACCGGCTGGTCCGACGTTGGCTATTCGCCGTCGGAGGTGGCCGTCAAGGAGGTCCGAGAGGAGACCGGCATCGACTGCGAGGTGGTCCGACCCATCGCCATCCTCGACGGCATGCGCCTCGGCTTTCACCGGGTGCCGCTGGTGTCCATCGTGTTCCACTGTCGCAGCCTCGGCGGGGAACTCGCGCCGCACCCGCTGGAATGCTCCGACGTCGGCTTTTTCGCCGAGGGCGAGCTGCCCGAACGCACCGCCCGCCCCGAGCTGTGGGCCCCGCACGCCTTCAGCGCCATCCGCGGGGAGCCCGTGGAGGTGCTCTTCGATCATCCCCGCGACCCGCCCTGGCGGGGCGGCGAGACCGGAGCGGGCTAGCTAGCCGCTGTCGCGCAGGAACTGCTCGACCTCGGCCACCAGCCGGTCGGGGTCGTCGCTCAGGGGAGCCTTCGGGCGGGCCCGCTCCCGGCTGGCGTCCCAGGCCTTCTCGAGGCGACCGACATACTCGGCGGTCTCGTCGTCCTCGGCCACGATCCGGGTGATCTCCCGCTCGTAGGCCTCGGCCCGCTGCTCGAGGTCGGAGACAGGAACCGGGGCCCTCATCACCGTGCACACTCGCTTCACCAGCGCCAGCGCGGCCTTGGGGGACGGCGCGGCCGGCATGTACGACGGCACCGCCGACCAGAACGAGGCGGTGGGGTAGCCGGCGGTCATGAAGGCGGACGAGAGCACGCCGACGATCCCGGTGGGGCCCTCGTAGCCGGACGGGGTGAGGTCGAGCTCGGCCCGCAGTTCGGTGTCCTCGGTGGAGCCGTACACCTCCACGTCGCGGCTGTGGGGGACCTCGGCCAGCAGTGCGCCCAGCGTCACGACCCTCTTGACCCCGAGCGAGGCGGCCAACGTGATCAGCTGCTCGGAAAAGGTGCGCCACCGCAGTTGCGGCTCGGTGCCGATCAGCACCACCGCGTCGATGGCGGGGTCGGCCAGGCGGGCCACCCGAACCTCGTTGGCGGGCCAGGTGATGTGCCGGGCCTTGCCGTCGTCCAGGCGCACCATGGGACGGCTGGCCGTGAAGTCGAAGAACGGCTCGGGATCGATCTCGGCGACCGGCTTGCATCCCCAGTGGTCGGCCAGGTGCGAGGCCGCGGTGGTGGCCGCGTCGCCGGCGTCGTTCCAGCCCTCGAAGGCAGCAATCAGGGTGGGGTGGTCGAGCTGTGGTTTGGGCTCTGACCACCGGACATGGGATGGTTCAATCGACACGGGCGCCACCATACCGCCGGTTCCGAAACTCGGGCCGTATCGGCGTCTGGCGCGGTCAAGCCAGCTCGGGGCGGTCGCGGAAGTGCTCCAAGGCCTCCGGGTTGGCCATCGCCGACGTGTTGCCGACCGGCCGGCCGCAGATCACGTCCCGCACCGCCGTCTCGGTCATCTTGCCCGACCGGGTGCGGGGAATGTCGGGCACCGCGGCGATCACCGCGGGCACATGCCTCGGGGACAGCTCCGAGCGGATGCGGGTCCGGATGGTGTCTCGCAGCCCGTCGGTCAGCTCATGTCCGGGAGCCATCCGCACGAACAGGACGACCCGGGTGTCGGCTCCCCACGGCTGGCCGACCGCGATGCTCTCGGACACCTCGTCGAGCGTGTCGACGCGCGAGTAGATCTCGGCGGTGCCGATGCGCACCCCGCCGGGATTGAGGGTGGCGTCGGAGCGGCCCGAGATCACGAACCCTCCCGACGGGGTCCGCGACGCGAAGTCGCCGTGGTGCCAGACGCCGGCGATCCGATCGAAGTAGGCGGCCCGGTAGCGGGCGTCGCCGGGGTCGTCCCAGAAGCGCAGCGGGGTGGACGGGAACGGGCCGCGGCACACCAGCTCGCCCTCAACTCCGGTGGGGAGGGACCGGCCCTCCGGGTCCACCACGTCCATGTCCATGCCCAGCCCGGGACACTGGATCTCGCCGCGGCGCACCGGCGCGGTCGGGTCACCCGCCACCAGGCAGCCGCACAGGTCGGTGCCGCCCGAGATCGAGGCCAGGTGCACGTCGGCCTTCACGTTGGCGTGCACCCAGTCGAACCCCTCGGCCACCAGCGTCGAACCGGTGGAGGTGATGGTGCGCAGCGACGACAGGTCGTGGGTGGCCGCGGGCCGGATGCCGGCGTTGCTGCAGGCGTCGATGAACTTGGCGGACGTGCCGAACAGCGTGATCCGGGTCTCGTCGACCAAGTCGAAGAGCCGGTCGGCGCCCGGGTGGGCGGGCGAGCCGTCGTACAGCACCGCCGCCGCGCCGCAGGCGAGCGTCGAGGCCAGCCAGTTCCACATCATCCAGCCGGTGGTGGTGAAGTAGAACACCCGGTCGCCGGGCTTCACGTCGCAGTGGAGCCGGTGCTCGCACAGATGCTTGACCAGCAGGCCGCCGGTCCGGTGCACGATGCACTTGGGCGGACCGGTGGTGCCCGAGGAGTACAGCACGTACCAGGGGTGGTCGAAGGGCAGCTCCCGGAACACGACCGGGGTGGGCCCCGCCCCGAACCCGGCGCCGTAGCCGTCGAGCCAGCCGGGCTCCACCAGCACCGTACGGTTGAGGGACCCCAGGTTGGCGGATATGTCGCGCAGGCGCTCGGTGCAGTCGTGGCGGCGCCCGCCGTAGGGGTAGTCGGCGCAGGCGAACAGCACCGTCGGCGATATCTGGCTGAAGCGGTCCAGCACCCCGGTGGTGCCGAAGTCCGGCGACGTGGAACTGAACACCGCGCCCAGCCCGGCCGCGGCCAGCATGACGGCATAGGTCTCAGGGCGGTTCGGCAGCCAGGCCGCCACCCGGTCCCCGGGCCCCACGCCGGCGTCGATCAGCAGTTGCTGCACCCGGCCGGTCATGTCGTGCAGCTCGGACCGGGTGATTTCGGCGGCCTCGCCGTCCTCGCCGCGGAAGATCAACGCGATGTCGTCGGACACCGGTCCGAGCAGGTTCTCGGCCACGTTCAAGCGGGCGTCGGGCAGGAACCGGGTGCGCCGCAGCCGGTCGCCCCCGTCGGCGCACGAGTCCTCGCCGGGGATCTCGACCAAGCGCTCGCCCCGATCGCCCTGGACGCCGCACCAGTCCCACACCGAGGCCCAGAACTCGCCGCTGTGTCGCACCGACCAGCGGTGCAGGCTCTCGAAGTCAACTACGTCGACGCCGCGGCTGTGCCGCAGCCAGGTCCTGAAGTGCTCGAGGTTGGACCCGGCCACCCGCTCCGGCGACGGCGTCCACAGGGGCGGGGCCGCCTCGATGCCGGTCACAGCGTGTAGCGGTACACGTTCGACTCCCGCTGCTCGAAGCCCATCCGGGCGTACAGGCGGTTGGCGGCCACCCGGGCCGGCCGCGACGTGAGATCGGTGCTGCGGGCCCCCATCCGCCGGGCCCTGTCGAGCGCGGCCTCGCTGAGCAGCTCACCCACCCGCCGGCCCCGCACCGTCTCGTCCACCACCACGTCCTCTATGCGAGTGCGCACTCCGGTGGGGATGCGGAAGGCGACCAGGGTGAGCGCGCCGACGATACGCCCCCGGTGCCGGGCCACGAACAGCACCGTCGCTGGCGACGCCACGATCTCGGCGAGCTCGGCCCGGCCAGGGGGCGGGTTCGACGACGACAGCTGCGGGATCAGCCGGTCCATGGCCTCGACGAGGTCGTCGGTGACAGCCAGGCACTCGCCGACCTCGACCTCGGCGGCCGCCGCCTCCATCTCGCCTCCGGGCGCAGTCACGACAGCGGAGGGTAGACGAAGCAGGCCGCCGCGGCGTCGCTCGCCGACCGGCGCCCCATCCGCGGCCCGCCCTCAGCCGGGAACGACCCGCGCCACGGGACCGTTGAGCGACAGCGTGTAGAGCTCGCCCTGAGCGTCCTCGCCGAACGACGCCAGCGAGCCGCCGGGCACCTCCACCCCCAGGTCCCGGAACTCGACTTCTCCGGTGGAGATCTGCACCGCCCACAGGCGCGACGTGCAGTAGTCGCCGAAGACGTAGGCGCCGTAGAGATCCTCGATGGCCGCCCCCCGGTACACGAAACCGCCGGTGACGCTGCAGCCGTCGTCCTGGCCGTACTCCCACACCGGGTCGGCGTGGCCGGGCGGCTCGTCGCCGGCGAAGACGTGCAGGCCCTCGCGCAGGCGCCAGCCGAGGTTGGCTCCGAGCCCGCCGCCGTTGGCAGCCAGCAGCACCGTCACCTCCTCGTAGCTGTCCTGGCCCACGTCGGCGATCCACAGGTCGCCGGTGGCCCGGTCGAACGAGAACCGCCACGGGTTGCGCACCCCGATCAGGAAGATCTCGGGCCGCCCGGCCGGATCCTGGCCGTCGGCGGCGACGAAGGGATTGTCCGGGGGAATGGCGTACGGCTCGACCCCTTCCGGTGTCGGCTCGATCCGCAGGACAGCCCCGAGCCAGGTCGTGGGATCCTGGCCGGCGTTGAGCGGGTCTCCGCCCGAGCCGCCGTCGCCGAAGCCGATGTACAGGAGCCCGTCCTCGCCGATGGCCAGGTCACCGCCGTTGTGGTTCCTGAACGGCTGTTGTTGCGTGAGGATCGTCCGTCGACGGCCGCTGAGACCGGACCCGTCCCGCTCGAAGGCCTCGACGCGAGTGTCGCCGGCGAGGTCGGTGAAGTTCACGAACAGCCAGTGGTCCGCGACTGCGATGCCGAGCAGGCCCTGCTCGCCGGTGGCCCTGGTCTCGGCGGTGATGTCGAGGATGGTCTCCACCACCTCGCCGCGCTCCATGTCCACGCGTGAGACGAGACCGGCCCGCTCGGCCACCCATACCAGGTCGTCGCCGGGCGCCACCGCCATGTCGATGGGCTCGTCGAGCGTGAGCACCACCTCGGCGTGCACATCGGCCGCGAACATGTTCCCGTCGGGCCTGGGTTCGGCCGGCTCCGGATCCACTGTCCCGGTCTCTTCCGCACGCGGCTCCGAGGTCGGTGCGGGGGCCGCCGTCACGGAGGGCACCGTGGGCCTTGGCGACAGCAGGTCGTCGTCGGCCGCGCACCCGCCCGCGGCTGCCATGACCGCCACCATTGCGGCACAGGCCCACAACCAGCAGAGCCGACGAGTCACCGTCCCCTCGGGCATCAGCCGATCGGGCGGATCAGGCCCTCCTGCACCACCGAGGCCACCAGGCGGCCGTCGCGGGTGAACACCCGGCCGGTGGCCAGCCCCCTGGCCCCGCTCGCCGCCGGGGTGTGCTGGTCGTACAGCAGCCACTCGTCGGCCCGGAAGGGACCGTGGAACCACATGGCGTGGTCGAGGCTGGCCAACATAACGCCCGGGTGGGCCGCGCTGGTTCCGTGCGGGGCCAGCGTGGTGTCGAGCAGGGTCATGTCGCTGGCGTAGGTGAGCAGGCAGGTGTGCAGCACCGGGTCGTCGCCGAGGATCCCGTTGGCCCGCATCCACACCCTCTGGGTGGGCGGCAGCGGACCGCTGCGGTCGAGCGGGCTGGTGGTCACGTACCTGATGTCGAGCGCCATCATGCGGTCGGGATGGGGCCGGTCGGGGTTGGCGGCCTTGAGGCGCTCGGCGCGGGACTCGAGCGTCTCGGGGTCGGGCACCTCCGGCATCGGCTCCAGATGCTCGAAGCCCTCCTCGGCCATATGGAACGAGGCGGCGAGCTGGAAGATGGCCCTTCCGTGCTGGATGGCCACCACCCGGCGGGTGGTGAACGACCGGCCGTCCCGGATGCGGTCCACGTCGTAGAGCACCGGCGCCTTGGGGTCGCCGGCCCGCAGGAAGTAGGCGTGCAGCGAATGCACTGCGCCCCGCTCCACCGTGCGGGCCGCGGCCACCAGCGCCTGGCCGGCCACCTGCCCGCCGAAGATCCTCTGCCGGTCGTCGTCGGGCGAGCGGCCCCGGAAGATGTTGACCTCGATGGCCTCCAGGTCGAGCAGGGCCACCACGTTGTCGAGCGCGGTCTGCATTGGCCCATGATGCCCCGCGAAGGCAGCTTGCGGGCGTCCCAGCGGTGGCCGACTGCAATAGTCTGCGCTCCGATGAGCGCTTCGCCGATCTCCACCCTGCAGCGGCTGAGAGCCGAGCACGGCCTGAAGGCCTTGCGCTACTGCGGCGTGTCGGTCGTCAACGTGAGCGTCGGGGTCAGCGTGCTGGCCATCTGCCACGGGCTGCTGGGCTGGCCGGCGGTCGGAGCCAACCTGGCCGCCTGGATGGTCAGCACAGTGCCCGCCTACCTGCTGAGCCGGGCCTGGGTCTGGCAGCGCAGCGGGCCCCACCGGCTGGCCGGTGAGGTGCTCACGTTCTGGGTGATGGCGCTGATCGGGCTGCTGCTCTCGTCAGCCGCGGTGTGGGTAGTGGAGGAGTTCACGTCCGAGACCGTCTTCGTGGTGGCCGGGAACCTCGCCGCCTACGGGACGGTGTGGGTGGCCAAGTACGTCTTCCTCGACCGGGTGATGTGGCCGCGGGTTCGCAACGACTGATGGAGGACCGCCTGCGCCGTGCGGCCGAGGCGGCTCGGGGCTTCATGCCACCCGACGAGGGACTGGCCCTCTACGAGGCCGCGGCCTCGGTCGAAGTGGACGGACCGCTGCTGGAGGTGGGCAGCTACTGCGGGAAGTCGGCGGTGTATCTCGGCGCGGCGGCCCAGCGGGACGGGAGGGTCTTGTTCTGTGTCGACCACCACCGCGGCTCCGAGGAGAACCAGCCCGGCTGGGAGCACCACGATCCCGAAGTGGTGGACGCCGACCTGGGTGTGATCGACACGCTGCCGTTCTTCCGCCGCACCATCCGTGACGCCGGGCTGGAGCAGACTGTCGTGGCCGTGGTGGGCGACTCGCCCACGCTGGCGTCGCTGTGGACCACACCGCTGGCCCTGGTGTTCATCGACGGCGGCCACGGCTCAAAACCGGCTCACCGCGACTACGAGGGCTGGTCCCCGCATGTAAGGCCGGGCGGGTTGCTGGCCATACATGACGTGTTCGAGAATCCCGCCGACGGCGGCCGCCCGCCGTACGAGATCTGGTGCCGTGCCCTGTTGGACGGTTGCTTCCGGGAGCAGGCCGTGGCCGGCTCCCTGCGGATCCTGCAGCGCATCGCACCCGACCCGGACTGATGAGCGGATGGCACTAGGTCCTGGGCCCTTGCCGACCGCACCAAGAAATATGGTTGCCGCTATGAGGCGGCGGCCGTCGGCTAGGGGACTCGCGGTGCTTGCCGGGCTGGCCATGCTGGCCGCCGGGTGCAGCGGTGCGAGCCCGTCGCGGTCTGCCCCACCGTTGACGGATGCGGCCCCGCCGCCGGAGACGACTGCTCCCACGAGCGCCCGTTCCACCTCCACCACAACCACGACCTCGACGGCGGTGACCACATCGACCGTGCCGGCGGCGACGCCCACTACTGCCGCGCCGAGCGAGAGCCTTCCGGATCAAGCGCCCACAGTGCCTGAGGCCATCGATTGGGAGGACCTCGAGCGTCTCGTCATCGAACTGGACGGCGACTCTGTGCGGCTCGAGGGGGGTCGGGCCACCTTCACCTACGGCGGCCAGTCGACGAGCACCTTCACCCTGCGGAACCGGGCGGCTCAGGGCGACCTCGACGGCGACGGCGATGAGGATCTAGCCGCCCACGTCGTCGAGCGCTCGGCAGGGACGGGAGTCTTCCACTATGTGGTACCCGTCATCAACGAGGCGGGCACCGCGGTGGCTCGGGCACCGGTCCTGGTCGGAGACCGCATAGTCATGGACAGCATCTGGGTGCAGGACGGGCTGATCGAGGTGTCGCTGTTCGATCGGGGCCTGGACGAGCCCTTCACGATCATCACCACACGCACGATGCTGGAGATCGACGTGTCGGGTGGGACGCCGGTTGTCGCGGTCACCGGCACCGAGCCCATCGAGGACGTGCCCCTGCCCGGCCCCGGGCGTCCAGTGATCGACATCCGGTTCGATCCGGGTGCGGTCAGTGCGGTGCAGTCCGGGTCCATCGACTTCCGGGAACGGCAGACCTACACGGTGCAGGCATCGGCGGGCCAGCCGTTCACCGCCACGCTCGACGCGTCTGCGGGGGTGTGGCTCGATGTCCGACTCAACGATCTCGTGGTCGCCCCGGTTTCGCAGCGGTCACAGCTGGTGACCACCGAGCTGACCGCCAGCGGCCCATGGCAGGCGACCGTGTTCTCCTCCCACGCCGGTCCGGTCGACTATCGGCTGACGATCGAAGTGCTCCCGGTGGTTGAGGCCAGCCCCGCGACGACCACCACCGCGCCGACCGTGCGGCTGCCGAGACCGGTCGCGCCGGCCGGCGACGGCGTCGTGTACTTGACCTTCGACGACGGCCCGCACGCCGAGTACACGCCCCAGGTGCTCGACATCCTGGCCCGCCACGACGCCAAGGCCACGTTCTTCGTGGTGGGCCGGCTGGCGCAGGCCTACCCCGACATCATCGAGCGGATCGCGGCAGAGGGCCACACCCTCGCCAACCACACCTGGAACCATGAGGATCTGGCCACCTTGACCCGGCCGGCGTTCGACGAGACGGTCGGCCGGACCGAGGCGATCCTGGGAGATCTCGCCACGCCGTGCCTGCGGCCGCCGTACGGGTCGATCGGCGCTCACACCAGGGAGTGGGCCGCGGGCCACGGACTGTCGGTACTGACGTGGGACGGCAGCCCCATGGACTGGCTGCGCCCCCCGGCGACGGAGATCGCCGACTACCTCGTGCAGTGGGCGCCGACCGGAGCAGTCATCCTGCTGCACGACGGCGGCGGCAATCGCTCCAACACGGTCCAGGGACTGGACATGGCCATGGAGCGGCTGGCCGATCGGGGCCTGCGCTACGAGCCCATCTGCCGCTGACCGTCGGATCAGCGACCGTCTGAAGGGCCCGCCGCGTCCGGAGCGGCTAGGCTCCGGGGCGCCGATAGGCAGCGAAGCCGGTGAGAACCCGGCACTGTCCCGCAGCGGTGATGCTCGCCGGCCCCGGCCGGCGGGATGAGTCCGATCGCCTGGCTGCCGGCATGACGATCCGACCCCTCGAGGTAAGGGGAGGCTCGTGCGGTGGCACTCCCGCTGCTCGGCCCCGAACTCGAGCAGAAGGGAGAACCAGATGACCACCACCGCAACCGGGCGGGCCCCGCTACGGGCCAGGCTCCTGCTGTCGCTGCTCGCCGTCGCGTTCGCAGCAACCGCGTGCGGAGGCAGCGACGACAGCGCCGACAGCGCTGCACAAGCGCCTGCCACCACCGTCACATCGACTACCGCTGCACCGCCACCGGAGCCTGTTGCGGAATCCCCCTCGACGACAACCGAGGCGCCTGCGTCAACGACAACGGAGGCCGCCGCGGCGACAACGACGGAGCCTGCTGCCGCGCTCGACGAAGATGAACCCGCCCATCGGCGGATCGTGTCGATCTCGCCGACCGCGACCGAGATGGTCTTCGCCATCGGCGCGGGCGACCGCGTGGTGGCCGTCGACCAGTTCTCGTACTACCCCGCCGAGGCCCCGGTGACCGAGCTCGACGGCTGGAACCCCAACGTCGAGGCCATCGCCTCCTACAACCCCGACCTGGTGCTGATGCAGACCAGCGGCGATGTCGGTGCCAGCCTCGAGGCGCTCGGTAT
Organism: Acidimicrobiaceae bacterium; assembly: GCA_009843735.1. Taxonomy (GTDB): domain Bacteria; phylum Actinomycetota; class Acidimicrobiia; order Acidimicrobiales; family Aldehydirespiratoraceae; genus Aldehydirespirator. Next base: position 31,186 of record VYCW01000061.1, read on the forward strand.
CGAGGTGTGGGCCCACGACGCTCCCTTCGCGTTCGACGACGTCTACGTCCAGATCGAGCAACTCGGCGCGGTCACCGGCCAGGCTGACGAGGCCGCCGCGGTCGTGGCCGAGATGCAGGCCCAGATAGACGAGCTGATCGCGGCCGCGCCCGACGCATCGGGGCTCAGCTACTACCACGAGCTCGACAACACGCTCTACACCGTCACCGGCAGCACGTTCATCGGTCAGGTCTACGGACTGTTCGGCCTCGCCAACGTGGCCGATCCCGCCGACGCCGACGGCAGCGCCTGGGGCTACCCGCAGCTCAGTGACGAGTACCTGGTGGACGCCGATCCCGACATCATCTTCCTGGCCGACACCCTGTGCTGCGGCCAAGACGCGCAGACCGTCGCCGCCAGGCCCGGATGGGACCAGCTCACCGCGGTTCAGACCGGCCGGATCGTGGAGCTCAACGACGACATCGTGTCGCGCTGGGGTCCCCGCCTGGTGGACTTCATCGCGGCCATCTCCGGCGTGCTGGTGTCCATCGGCGCGGCGAGCTGAGGGCTGGACGAGTCGGGAGGCCGCGGTGACCGCAACCCAGGGTGGCGACCGGGCCGAGACGGCCCTGCGGGCTGCGGGGCTGCGGCCCGCGTCGTTGGTCGCGGGCCTGGCTGCGGTCGTGGTGGCGGTGACCGCCGGGCTGACCATCGGGCCTGTCGACATAGCGGCCCACCGGGTGGTGATCCAGCTGCTGGACGGGCTGCCGGGGGTCTCGCTCGACTCCGGTCTGAGCGACGCCCACGCAGCCATTGTGGAGCAGATCCGGCTGCCCCGGGTGGTGCTGGGGCTGCTGGTGGGGGCCACCCTGTCGATGAGTGGCGCCGCCTACCAGGGCGCGTTCCGCAATCCCCTGGCCGACCCCTACCTGCTGGGTATCGCGGCCGGCGCGGGGCTCGGGGCGACCGTCGCCATCACCAGCAACCTCGGCGACGGCGCCGGCGCTCTCGACCCGGTGCCGCTGGCCGCCTTCGCAGGCGCGCTTATCTCGGTGACGGTCTCGTATGCCGCCGGCCATCTCGGGGGCCGCTCCACCGCGTCGCTGATCCTGGCCGGCATCGCGGTGGCCAGCTTCCTGACCGCCTGCCAGACCTACGTGCTGCAGGCCAACAGCGACGCCTTCCGCCAGATCTTCGCCTGGATCCTGGGCCGCATCGCCACCTCAGGATGGTCGGAGCCGGCCCTGATGCTGCCCTACGTCGTGGTGACCGCGGCGGTGGTGCTGCGCTATCGCCGGGCCCTCGACGTGCTCGCGGTGGGCGATGAGGAGGCCGCCGCGCTCGGGCTGGAGCCGCGGCGGGTTCGGATGATCGTGGTGCTGGCTGCCTCGCTGGGCGCGGCTGCGGCGGTGTCGGTGAGCGGGCTCATCGGATTCGTCGGGATCATCGTGCCCCACGCTGTGCGGCTGGCGTTCGGCACCAGCAACCGGGCGGTGCTGCCGCTGTCGGTGCTGTTCGGCGGGGCTTTCATGGTGCTGGCCGATCTGGCCGCCCGCACCGCGCTGGCACCGGCGGAGTTGCCCATCGGTGTGGTTACCGCGTTCCTGGGCGCGCCGTTCTTCGTGCTGGTGCTGAGGACCAGCCGCCGGGAGATCTGGTGACCGCGGCGGTGAGCGTGCGGGCGCTGGACGTCACCCTCGACGGCACCCACGTGCTGCGCGGCGTTGACCTGGCCGCGTCGACGGGGGAGTGGGTGAACGTCATCGGACCCAACGGCGCGGGCAAGACCACGCTGCTGCGGGCGCTGCTCGGCCTGGTGCCCTTCGACGGCGAGATCGATATCAGCGGGCTTGCCGATCAGCGCCGCCGGGCGGCCCGGGCCCGCAAGCTGGCCTACGTCCCCCAGACCCCGGTGATCCCTGTTGGGATGCTGGTGGCCGACTACGTGCTGCTGGGCCGCACCCCCCACCGGGGTGTGTTCGCGGCTGAGACCGCCAACGACCGCAGGATCGCGGTCGAGATCCTCGAACGTCTCGACCTGGGGGGCTTCGGGGAGCGAGCAGTGCAGTCGCTGTCGGGCGGCGAGCGCCAGCGGGCTGTGCTGGCCCGAGCCCTGGCCCAGCAGGCCGATGTGCTGCTGCTCGACGAGCCCACCACCGCCCTCGACCTGGGCCACCAGCAGGATGTGCTCGAGCTGGTGGACGCGCTGCGCCGCGAGCGCGGCCTGACCGTGGTCGCGACGCTGCACGACCTCACCCTCGCTGCCCGCTACGGCGACCGCATCGCCATACTTGCTCACGGGAGGGTGGTCGAGACCGGCCCGCCCACGGAGGTGCTCACCGTGCAGAACATCGCTGCACACTTCGGAGCGACGGTGCGCATCGTCGACGACCCCGAGGGTCCAGTGATCGTGCCCACCACGGCGGCCGGCCGTTCGCAGGCTGCGTCCGCCCCGATCACCCAGAATGGAGACCAGCCATGACCACGGCCGACGCCCCGCTGACGGAGGATCCCCGCCCCGGCGGGATGCGCACCGCTAAGAGCCTGGTCGTCGTCAACACCGGCGACGGCAAGGGAAAGTCGTCGGCCGCGTTCGGCACGGCCATGCGGGCTAGGGCTCGGGGATGGCCAGTGGCGGTGGTGCAGTTCCTCAAGTCCGACGACTGGGTGACCGGCGAGCAGTTGATGGCCGAGCCGCTGGGAATCGACTTCTGGTCCCTGGGCGAGGGCTTCACCTGGGATAGCGACGACCTGACCCGCGACGAGGCTGAGGCCCGCGAAGCCTGGCGTCACGGCAAGGAGCTGGTGGAAGCGGGCCAGCACCGGCTGGTGGTGTTCGACGAGATCACCTACCCGCTCAACTGGGGCTGGATCGACGCCGCGGAAGTGGAGGCCGCGTTCCGCAACCGTCCCGAGCAGGTGTCGCTGGTGCTGACCGGCCGTGACGCCCCCGCCTGGATGATCGAGCTCGGCGACACCGTCACCGAGATGGTCAAGACCAAGCACGCCTACGACTCCGGGATCCTGGCCAAGAAGGGCATCGACTTCTGATGCCGCTGACCGTCCTCACGGGAGGGGTCCGCTGCGGCAAGTCGGCCGCCGCGTCGGCTGCGGCCTCGGCGGGCAGTGCCCCGGTGGTGTTCGTGGCGACCGCCGAGCCGGGCGATGAAGACATGGCAGCCCGTATTGAGCGTCACCGGGCCGAACGGCCCGCCGGCTGGACCACTCTGGAGGCCCCCCGGGACCTTCGTGCCGCGGTGGACTCGGTCGACTCGGACGTGACGCTCGTCATCGACTGTCTCGGGTTGTGGGTGACCAACCGGATGCTGGATGACCCCCCGGCAGCCGGCGACGAGCTGGTGGCGGAGGCCGCGGGTCTGGCTCAAGAGTTGGTGGCGCGGCCCGGCCGGACGCTGGTAGTGACCAACGAGGTCGGCTCGGGCGTGGTGCCACCCACCCCGCTGGGACGCGACTTCCGAGACCTGCTGGGGCTGGTCAACCAGGCGGTCGTTCGGGCCGCCGACGACGCCTACCTGGTGGTGGCGGGCCGGCTGCTTCCCCTCATCGATCCGGCTGCCGCGCCGCGGGACTGAAGTAGAGACCAGTGACCGTGGCGGGCGGCGTCCTGGCCGGGCTGCTCGCGGGGCTTCCGGGGCCGGACCGTGACGCACGGGACCAGGTGGCGGCCCGGGCTGCCACCGTGCTGCGCCCCGCCGACGCCTTCGCTCGGCTGGACGCGGTGGCCGCGTGGCTGGCCGGTTGGCAAGGCACGTCCGCGCCGAGGGTGGAGCGCCCTCATGTGGCCGTGTTCGCGGCCGACCACGGCGTGGCCGCCGACGGGGTCAGCGCCTACCCGGCCGAGGTGACCGCGGCCATGGTCGACGCCATCCGCGGCGGGGTGGCCACCATCACCGTTCTTGCTCGCGAGGTCGGTGCCACTTTGGAGCTGTTCGACGTCGGGGTGGGGCGGCCCACCGGCAACATCAGGGTCACCGACGCCATGAGTGCCGAGGAGTTCGACGAGGCCGCGGCGGCGGGCGCGGCCGCGGTGGACTCGGTCGATGCCGACCTGCTGGTGGTGGGGGAGATCGGCATCGGAAACACCACCGCGGCGGCCGCGGTGGCCGCCGCCACCCTCGGAGGCGGTGCCGTCGACTGGGTCGGCCCTGGGACCGGTGTGGTCGGAGCAGCCCTGACCCACAAGTGCGACGTAGTACAGGCTGCATTGGACCGAGTGGGTGCGGTCACTCCGCTGGAGGCTCTCAGACGTCTTGGTGGCCGGGAACTGGTCGCCATGGCCGGAGCGGTCGCGGCCGCACGCCGGCGCCGGCTTCCAGTGGTGCTCGACGGGTTCATCGCCAGCGCTGCGGTCGCTCCGCTGGCAGTAGCCAGGCCCGGCAGCCTCGACCACTGCGTCGCCGGACACTGCTCGGCCGAGCCGGGTCACCAACGGCTGCTGGCGGTGTTGGGTCTCGACCCGCTCATGCAACTCGACCTGAGGCTTGGGGAGGGATCGGGGGCCCTGGTGGCCGTGCCGATCATCCGGATGGCGGCCGCCGCCGTGGTGGAAGTGGCCACCTTTGAGGAGTGGGGACTGCAACCGTGACGCCGCGTCAGGACACCCCGTGAGCCTGCGGCGGGCCTGGGCCTTCCTCACCCGCCTGCCCGGTGGCGCCCATCCACGCGATGACCGTGAACTGGGCCGCAGCGTGCCATGGTTCTCCGCGGTGGGCGCGGTCGTGGGAGGGCTGTCCGGTGCTCTCTACTGGGCGCTCCACAGCCCGTTGGGCCCGTCGATCGCCGCCGTGGTGGCCGTTGGGGCCGGCGCCGCGGCCACCGGCGGGTTCCACGAGGACGGCCTGGCCGACACCGCCGACGCCCTCGGCGGGTCGACCCGGGAACGGCGTCTCGAGATCATGAAGGACTCCCGGGTGGGAGCCTTCGGGGTGCTGGCGTTGGTGCTGTTCACGCTGGTGCGGGTGTTCGCGGTCTCATCTCTGGAGCCCTTGGATGGGCTGGTCGCGCTGGTGTTGGCGCACATGCTGGGTCGGGCGATGGCGGTGGCACTGATGGGTGTAGTACCCGCGGCCGCCGGCACCGGCCTCGGTCACAGCTACACGGCCCACCTGCCTCGCGCCTGGACAGCTGTCGCGGTCATCGCCTCCTCAGCGGTCGCAGCCAGTCTCGGACCCGCCGGCGCGGTCGCACTCCTGGGCGCAGCGGCTGGAGCGGCAGCGGTAGGCCTGATCGCACGGCGGGCCTTCGGCGGGACCACCGGCGACGTGCTCGGCGCCATCGAGCAGGTCGGGGAGATGGCTGTCCTCGTGTCAGCGGCCGGTCTGGTAGCCACCTACGGCTGGTCCTGGTCCTGAACCGGCCAGGCCTGCCTCCGGCGTTCAGGGCCGGGGGCTGTGGACCCGGCCGAAGGTGTAGGCGTCGGGCCAGCCGCGGCCGGCGACGCTCTGCTCCTGGCGGGAGATGATGTCGGGCAGGTCCTCGGGCTGCCAACCGTCGACCAGACTCTCGCCGAGCAGGTCGAATACCGGCCGCCGTAGTTCGGTGAGCAGTTGGAGGCTGAAGGCGATGCGACCGGTCAACCGGTCCGGGTCGCCGGTGCAGAGGGCCAGCGCGGCCTCCGCCATTGTCTCCAGGGGCTCGAACATCACGCCCTCCACCCACCCCGCCGCGACCAGTGACGGTGTGGCGATGGCTCCCTGCGGCGCTAGGGCGTTGACCGCGATGCCCTGGCCCTCGCACTCGCTGGCCACCGACACAGTCAGCCGGTTCAGAGCCGCCTTGGTGGCGCCGTACATCGCGCCCGCCTTGGAGGGCTTGTTCGTCGGGAACGGCGGCCCCGGCGGGAGCTCGGCCGAGAACGTGGTGATGTTCAGGATCGCCCCGTGACCACGCTCGCGCATCCCGCCGATCACCTCGGCTGTCAGCAGCCACGGCGCCCACAGGTTCACTTGCAGGGCCCGCTCGAGGCGTCCGGCTGGCACGGACTCGAACGACCCGTAGCCGCCGACGGCCGCGTTGTTGACCAGGATGTCGATGGGGCCGAGCGCGGCCTCGGTCCGCTCCACCAGCCTCGTTCGGGCCCCGTGGGGATCGCTGAGATCCGAGGGCAGCACCACGCACCGGCCGCCGATCTCGCGGATCCGGGCCTGGGCCGCCTCGAGGCCGTCGACGCTGCGGGCCGTGATCGCCACCCGGGCCCCCTCAGCGGCGAGGCGCAGCGCGATCGCGGTGCCGGTGCCACCTTTGCTCGCGCCGGTGACCAGTGCCACCCGCCCCTCGCACTGTCGCTGAGACATCAGGCCTCCTTGAACGTGACGAACCGCGCCTCGAGGATCGACTGACTCTTACTATGCGTCGGTTAGCCTCGCCGCAGCGGGCCCCGACACCCAGGAGGCAGCCATGCGGAGCCACGAAATCGACTACCAGATCTACGGCGACGACCTCCAGTTCGTGGAGATCGAGCTGGATCCCGGAGAGATCGTCGTCGCTGAGGCCGGTGCCATGATGTACATGGAGCAGGGCATCACTTTCGAGGCCAAGATGGGCGACGGCTCCGACCCCGACCAGGGCGGCTGGGGCAAGCTCAAGTCGGCCGCCAAGCGGGGGCTCACCGGTGAGGGCCTGTTCATGACCCACTTCATGAACAGCGCGCCCCAGGGCAAGCAGCGGGTGGCCATGGCCGCGCCCTATCCCGGCAAGATCCTGCCCATCAATCTGGCCGCGGCCGGCGGGCAGCTCATCGCCCAGAAGGACGCGTTCCTGTGCGCGGCGTCGGGCACCAAGCTCGACATCGTCTTCAACCGCAAGTTCGGCACCGGCCTGTTCGGCGGGGAGGGCTTCATCCTGCAGTCCATCTCCGGCGACGGCCTGGCCTTCATGCACGCCGGCGGCACCATCGTCGAGAAGCAGCTCCAGGGTGAGACCATGCGGGTGGACACCGGCTGCATCGTGGCCTTCCAGCCCCAGATCCAGTACTCGATCGAGCGGGCCGGCAACCTCAAGTCGATGGTGTTCGGCGGTGAGGGCCTGTTCCTGGCCACCCTCACCGGCGTGGGCCGGGTGTGGCTGCAGTCGCTTCCGTTCAACCGGTTCGCCGACCGGGTTCTGGCCAACATCAGACCCGGCGGCTCCCAGGGCGAGGGCTCGGTCATCGGCGGCCTGCAGAGCGTGTTCGAACGCCGCTAGACGGCCAATCGGCGGCAGCCGGCGGCGCGCCCGATCAGACGATCGGGATGTCGAAGGAACCGAGCGGGCCGAAGTCGAAACGGAACTCGTCGCCCGGCGACACCGCCATCGGCCGGGTGAACGAGCCCGACAGGATCACTTCGCCGGCCCGCAGCGACAGGTCCTGCTCGGCGTAGCGGCGGGCCAGCCACACGATGCCGTTGGCGGGGTGGTCGAGCACTCCCGCGGCTAGCCCGGTCTCCTCGACGGTGCCGTTGCGGTAGGCGATGGCACCCACCCAGCGCAGGTCCAGATCGCGGGGACCGACCGGGAGGCCGCCGGTCACGATCCCGGCGTCGGCCGCGTTGTCGGCGATGGTGTCCACCACGGTGCGGGTGCGGCCGGTGGCAGGATCTGTGCGGGGCGTCCGGGAGGCGATCAGCTCCACCGCCGCGGTGACATGATCGGCGGCGTCGAGCACGTCGTCGACGTTGAGGTTGGCGCCGTAGAGATCGTCGGCCAGCACGAAGGCCAGCTCCACCTCGAGGCGAAGGTCGCAGAAGTCGGCGGTCGTGATGGGCTCGCCGGGGGCGAACACCATGGCGTCGGTCAGGAAGCCGGAGTCGGGGGTGTCGATGCTCATGGCCTGCTGCATGGCCCGGCTGGTGAGCCCGATCTTGTGGCCGACCACACGCTCGCCTCTGGCCAGCCGGATGTCGAGCCAGGCGGCCTGCACCCGGTAGGCCTCGTCGATGGTCATGTGCGGGTGGACGCCGGTCGTCTGGCGGACCTGCCTTCGCCCGCGCTCGGCGGTGTCCAGCAGCTCGGCCTCTGCCCGGATCGCGCCGTCGGTGAGTCCGGTCGGGTCTAGCCCTGCGCTGTCGGTCATCGGGCGCCACCGGGATCGCCGCGCCGGCAGCTCACGGGACGAGCAGGATCTTCCCGGCCAGGCTCCGGCCCTGCAGGAGCCGGTGGGCCTCGGCCGCCTCGGCCAGCGGCAGCCTCGCCGCGATCCGCACGTCGAGTTCGCCGGCCGCGATCCAGCCGAACACCTCGGCGGTCCGGGCGTCGAGCGCCTCGCGGGTGGCGATGAAGTCCCACAGCTTGGGCCGGGTCAGCCACAGCGACTTGGCCATGAGGTGCAGCGGCGCCTTCGGCTCCACCGCCCCCGATGCGTTACCGAAGGTCACCATCGAGCCCCGCGTCCGCAGCAGCTGCAGGCTGGCGTCGTACACCGCGGCGCCCACCCCGTCGTAGACCACGTCGATGGCCTCCGCGCCGACGGCGGCCTCCACCCCGGCCACGAGGTCGGTGGTCGTGTAGTTCACGACGTGGTCGGCGCCCGCGGCCCGGGCCAGCTCGGCTTTGGCGTCCGACCCGACGGTGGCCACCACCTCGGCACCCCGCAGCTTGGCCATCTGCACGATCAGCCTGCCGGTGCCGCCCGCGCCGGCATGGACCAGGCACCGGTCGCCGGGCCCGATCCGGGGACAGTCAGCGATCAGGTAGTGGGCGGTCAGGCCCTGCACGCCGATGGCGGCGGCGGTGTCGAGGTCGACGCCGTCGGGCACCCTGTAGGCCACTCCGGCGTTCACCGCGACCCGCTCGGCGTACGAGCCCGCCGACCCGGCCCACGCCACCCGGTCGCCGGGAGCGAAGCCGTCCACCCCGGCTCCGACCTCGAGCACGGTCCCGGACCCCTCCTGGCCCAGCACCAGTGGCAGGGGCATGTCGTACAGGCCTGAACGGTGGTACGTATCGATGAAGTTCACCCCGGCCGCGGCCACCGCCACCGTGATCTGACCCTCCCCGGCCACCGGGTTGGGCCGCTGCACGACTTCCATCACTTCGGGCCCGCCGGTCTCCGAGATCTGAACAGCCGCACTCGTCCCGCCCGCTGCTGTGCTCATGTTCGCGCCTCCCGCACTAGGTCCGGCCAGAGGCTAGGGGATGCCGGTCCGGCGGGCGCTGCGTGCGTCCGCTTGCTCGCACGGGCTTCGCCCTACTCGCTCGCAAGTCGAACACCCGCACCCCCCGCCTTGCTCTTGCCGTGGCGGGGACCGGCGGGCGCCGTCCGGCAATGCAACCGTCTAGGCGGCGGGCTCATCGCGGATCGGGTTGCGGAGGATGCCGATCTCGGGGACGGTCACCTCCACGACGTCGCCGGGCTTCAGCCACCGCGGCGGGTCGAAGCGGGCGCCGGCGCCGGTGGGGGTGCCGGTGAAGATCACGTCGCCGGCGTCGAGGCCCACGAACGTGGACAGGTAGTGGATCTGGTACTCGATGCTGAAGTGCATGTTGGAGGCCAGGTCGTCCTGGCGTAGTTCGCCGTTCACCTTGGTGGTGAGGTGCAGGTCGCCCAGCGCGCCGATCTCGTCGATGGTCACCAGCCACGGCCCGAGCGAACCGCTGCGGTGCCAGTTCTTGCCCTGGGTGACGTTGAAGCGGCCGTGCCGTATCCAGTCCCGGATGGTGCCCTCGTTGCCCAGGCTCACTCCGGCGATGTGGCTGCGGGCCTGCTCGACGGGGATGCGGCGCCCGCCAGTGCCGATCACGACGACGATCTCGCCCTCGTAGTCGAGTTGCTCGGACTCCGGGGGTCGCAGCAGGGGCTGCTCGTGGCCGACCAGCGTCTCGGGGAAGCGCACGAACACGCTCGGGTAGGAGTCGCGGCGCTCCTCGGCGTACTCGGCACCCCGCCCGCCGTAGTTCACGCCGATGCAGATGATCTTCCCGGGGCGCGGGATCAGGCGCTCGAAGGCGATGTCAGCGAGATCGTGGTCGGCGGCGGTGCCGGAGCCCGCCCAGCGGGCAGCCTCATCGAGGCGGCCCTGGGCGATCAGGTTGCTGAGGTCGGTCACGCCGTCGAGGCGGGAAGCGAGGTCGATCACCCCGGTGCCGTCCGGCGTGAGTACCCCGAACGACGGGTCTGCGTGGGCGGTGTAGCTGAGCAAGCGCATGGGTGTCGGTGGGAATCGGCGGAGGGACAGAACCGTACAATCGTGGCGGACGGGACCGCCCATGCCTCACATCATCATCGAACACTCCGCCAATCTGGCCGCCCTGACCGACGTGGACGCCCTCGTGGCGGCCGTCCACCAGGCGGCCCTCGACGACGGCCTGCCCGCCCTCGACGCCCTCCGGACCAGAGCCGCGCCCCGCGACCACTACCGCATCGCCGACGGCGACCCGGCCTACGGATTCGTCTATGTGACCGCCCGGATCGGTCCCGGCCGGGAGCCGGAGGTGATCGAGCGGTTCCTGAGGAGGCTGATCGACACCGTCGATGAGGCGCTGGCACCGCTGCAGGCCGACCATCCGGTGGCCATCAGCGCCGAGGTCCAGTTCATCGACCCGACCATGCGCATCAACCGCAACCACATCCGCGGCCACCTCGCCGAGCCCGGTGGCACCTAGCCTCGGATCCGGCGCCGACGGGAGACGCACGATGGTCACCACCGCCAGCTTCGAGGAGAACCTCGCCGCCGCCGGGCGGCATCTGGCTCGTTTCGCGGCCGAGCCCACGCGACACCTGATCGGCGGCGAGGCTGCGGCCAGCGGCTCGGGCGAGACGTTCGCCAACGCATCTCCTATCGACGGGATGCACCTGGGGGATGTGGCAGCAGGAGACGCCGCGGACCTCGACGCCGCGGCTACAGCGGCCCGGGAGAGCTTCGACGCCTGGTCGCGTACGCCGGGCGAGCAGCGCAAGCGGATCCTGCACGCGGTGGCCGACGCCATCGTGGCCCGGGCTGGCGAGATCGCGGTGGTGGAGTCGGTCGACACCGGCCAGGCCATCCGGTTCATGTCCTCGGCCGCGCTGCGGGGCGCCGAGAACTTCCGGTTCTTCGCCGACCGGGCCCCGGCCGCTTCAGACGGCCTGGCCCTGCCGTCGGCGCATCATCTCAACTACACCAGCCGGCGGGCCATCGGCCCGGTCGGGGTGATCACGCCGTGGAACACGCCGTTCATGCTGTCCACCTGGAAGATCGCCCCCGCGCTGGCCGCGGGCTGCACGGTGGTGCACAAGCCGGCGGAGTGGAGCCCGCTCACGGCCTGCCTGCTCGCTGAGATTGCCCTCGACGCGGGCCTGCCCCCCGGGGTTCTCAACGTGGTGCACGGCATGGGCGAGACCGCGGGCCGGGCCCTCACCGAGCACCCCGACATCGCAGCCATCGCCTTCGTGGGCGAGTCGGCCACCGGGTCGGCCATCCAGGCCCAGTCGGCGGCCACCCTCAAGCGGCTCCACTTCGAGCTTGGCGGCAAGAACCCGGTGATCGTGTTCGACGACGCCGACCTCGACCGGGCCCTCGACGCGGTGGTGTTCATGATCTACAGCCTCAACGGCGAGCGCTGCACCAGCTCCAGCCGCCTGCTGGCGCAGCGCAGCATCTACGACGACTTCACTGGGCGTCTGGCGGCCAAGCTGCGCGACATTCCGGTCGGCCACCCCCTCGACCCCGCTACCGTGATCGGCCCGCTCATCCACCGGCGCCACTGCGACAAGGTGCGCAGCTACATCGAGCTGGCCTCGACGGAGGGCGCCACCGTGGTGGAGGGCACGGGATGGGACGACGCACCCGAGGACGGCAACTTCGTGGCGCCGGTGCTGTTCACCGGGGCCACCAACAACATGCGTATTGCCCGTGAGGAGATCTTCGGCCCGGCGCTCACCGCCATCGCCTTCGACGACGAGGCCGACGCCGTCGCCACCGCCAACGACACCGACTACGGGCTGGCCGCCTACGTGTGGACCGGCGACGTGGGCCGGGCCCACCGGGTGGCCGACGCCGTCGATGTGGGCATGGTGTGGGTCAACTCCCAGAACGTGCGCCACCTGCCCACACCGTTCGGGGGCATCAAGCGCAGTGGCATCGGTCGCGACGGCGGCGACTGGAGCTTCGACTTCTACATGGAGACCAAGAACGTGGCCGTCGCCCACGGCGACCACCCCATCCCCAAGCTGGGAGGCTGAGACAATGCAGACGCAGATGCTTATCGGCGGGAGCTGGCAGGACGGCCGGGCCGAGCGGATCGAGGTGCTCGATCCCGCCACCGGCGACGGCATCGCCGAAGTGGCCGCCGGCGGCCCGGCCGAGGCCGTCGCGGCCTGCGACGCGGCCGCCGCCGCGCAACCGGGCTGGGCTGCGACCGCGCCCCGGGCCCGCTCCGAGATCCTGCGGGACTGTCACCGGATCCTCATGGAGCACACCGACGAGCTGGCCGATCTGATCACCCTCGAGCACGGCAAGCCCCGAGCCGACGCGGTCGGCGAGGTGGCCTACGCGGCCGAGTTCTTCCGCTGGAACGCCGAGGAGACGGTGCGCATCCACGGATCGATCAGCACCGCGCCGGCCGGCGACAAGCGGATCATCACGCTCCACCCGCCGGTGGGGGTGGTGGTGATGGTCACGCCGTGGAACTTCCCGGCGGCCATGATCACCCGCAAGCTGGCGCCGGCGCTGGGCGCGGGCAACGCGGTGGTGATCAAGCCACCGAGGGAGGCGCCCCTCACCGCGCTGCGGGTCGGCGAGCTGCTGGCCGAGGCCGGGGTACCGCCCGGCGTCGTCAACCTGGTCCCCACCACCGCCTCGGGGCCATGGTTCGACGCCGCGGTGGACCATCCAGCGGTCCGCATGGTGTCCTTTACCGGCTCGACGGAGGTGGGGCGGGTCCTGCTGCGCCGCTGCGCCGACCGGGTCCTCAAGACGGTGATGGAGCTAGGCGGCAACGCTCCGTTCGTGGTGTTCGCCGACGCCGATCTGGAGGCGGCTGTGGCGGGGGCGATGGTGGCCAAGATGCGCCATTCGGCCGAGACCTGCACCGCGGCCAACCGGTTCTTCGTGGAGGAGTCTGTGCACGACGAGTTCGTGGAGCGGCTGGCCGGGGCCGTGGGGTCGATGAAGGTGGGCAGCGGCTTCGACCCGGACGTGACCTGCGGTCCGATGATCAACCCGGCCGCGATCACCAACATCGACAGGCTGGTGCAGGGCGCCATCAACGGCGGGGCCAGCGCGGTGACCGGCGGGTCGGCCATCGACGGGCCCGGGTTCTTCTACGAGCCCACCGTGCTGGGCGGGGTGGACCCGGCCGCGCCCATCACCCGCGAGGAGATCTTCGGACCGGTGGCGCCGGTGACCAGCTTCACCGACACCGACGCCATGATCGCGGCGGCTAACGACACCGAGATGGGCCTCATCGGATACGTCTACACCGAGGACCTGGCCAAGGGCCTGAGGGTCAGCGAGCGCATCGAGGCCGGCATGGTCGGGCTCAACCGGGGCGCGGTGTCGGACCCGGCCGCGCCGTTCGGCGGCATGAAGCAGTCCGGCCTGGGCCGCGAGGGAGCCTCCGAAGGCATTTACGAGTTCTGCGAGACCCAGTACATAGCCGCCGACTGGTAGGCGGGATCGGGCAGGGTGCTGTCGCTCGTTAGGCGTTCAACTCGGCGGTGACGGCTTCGGCCAGGCGGCGGTACTGCGACTCGTCGTTGTAGAGGTGCGCGGAGATGCGCAGCAGCCGCTCGGGCGGCGCGGGCCAGATGAAGACCGGGACCTGGATGCGGTGCCGCTGCTCCAGCGCAGCCATGAGCGGGTCGAAGATCTCGGTGCCTGAGTAACCGGCGGGCGGAACCGGCACCGAGGCGATGGCGCCGATCATGTCGTCGGGCGCGGGCGGGTCGATCCCCAGCGCGTCCAGCAGGATCCGGCGGCCGGACAGGCACAGATCGCGGATCGCCTGCCGGACGCCGGGCCAGCCGTCGGGGTGCATGGCCCCCACCGCCTCCAGAGCGTCGGGCACCGTCAGCCAGGCACTCGGATCGTCGGTCCCGGTCCAGTCGAACTGGGCGTGCAGCCGATCGCCTCCGGAGGGCCAGCCGCCGTTGTAGCCGTGGCTGATCACCGAGTGGTACATGTCGTCGCGCCGGTCGTCCCGCACCCACAGGAACCCGGCGCCCTTGGCCGAGCACATCCACTTGTGACAGTTGGCGGTCACATACGAGGCGCTCAGTGCGACCGCGTCGAAGTCGATCATCCCGGGCGCGTGGGCGGCGTCAACCAGTACCCGCACGTCGGGCTCGACCGCGGCCGCGATCTCCGCCACCGGCATCACCAGCCCGGTCGCCGAGGTCACCGCGTCGATCAGCAGGATCCGGGTGCGGTCGGTGACC
>VYCW01000058.1 GCA_009843735.1 Acidimicrobiaceae bacterium
TTGAAAACCGTTGGGCCTTCACGGGTCCCGGGGGTTCGAATCCCCCTCCCTCCGCTGTAGAGGCCGGGCGGATAGATCCGATCCGCAGCGAACAGGATCGGGAATGGCCGCCGGCCCTCAATTGGGTCATGGGCGCGGTGGGACCCATCCTCACGGTGTCGCCGCTGGTGTGTACACCTCGGCTTGGTGAGGATGGGTCCCGTCTCGGGTCGCCCGGTGTGGGTGGGTCTAGCTGCCGCCGCCTTCGCTGCCGCCCTCGCCGCGGCTGCCGTGCTCACCGGATCCTTCGCCGCCGGCACCGCCTCCTTCGGCACCCTCGGTGCCGCCTTCCGAGCCGCCTTCGCCTCCGGCGCCGTGGCCCTCACCGCCGGCACCCTCGCCGCCGCCGCCCTCGCCGCCTTCGCTCGTGTGGGGCTGCGGGCCGGGTCCGGCGCAGTCGAAGACCTCCATGTGCACGACGTAGCCGTCGAAGGCCACCCCGGCCAGTGCCGGCTCAGTCGCCAGCGCCACACTCGAGGTCACCGTCTCACCGGGGGCCAGATCACCGAGCTTGTCGGGTCCCAGCTCGCCCACCGTGGTCGTTCCCGACTTCAGATGGGGCTCGGCCTGCACATAGCACTGGGTCTGGTTGCTGGTGTTGGTCACCGTGGAGTGAACCGTCTGGGTCGCCTGGTCATACCAAGCCGACACGCTCAGCGGGCCCAGCGTGCCGTCCCAGGCCTGGTCCAGCGGGATGACCGGACTCGACATGGCGGCCTCGTTGAGCTCGACGCCGGAGCCGCCCTCAGTGCCGCCCTCGGCGCCGGGGCCGTGACCCTCGCCGCCGGCACCCTCAGCGCCGCCTTCTGAACCGGAGCCCTCAGCGCCCTCGGCGCCGGACTCGCCGCCACCCTCACCGCTGCCGACCTCGGCATGGGCCACCCAGCCGGTGAACGACGCCTGAGTCGACGGCAGGTTGACCGCCATCACCTCACCCGGCGCCAGATCCACCGGCGTGGTCGGACCGAGCTCGGTCCCGTTGTCGAGATGCACCTCGATACGGACCCGGGTCAGGGTGTTGTCGGTGGTGTTGGCCACCGTGCCGGTGAAAGCGTTGGCTGCCGGGTCGTAGCCCATGATCAGCCGGGCGCCGCCGCGGACCGCGTCGAACGTCTCGTCGGGCGCCAGCATCGCTGCGCTGCCCTCCTCGCCACCGCCACCGCCCTCGGCACCGTGCTCTGAGCCGCCCTCGCCGCCGGAGCCGTGCTCACCGGCACTCTCCCCGGAGCGTGTCTCGCTCTGGGAGTCGCCCGTGCAGCCGACCAGAATCCCTGCGCCGATCAGGAGGCCCACCACGGGCCCGATCACGTACTTGTTTGTCAGCTTCTTGATGATCACTGTTCTGCTCCTTTCCGTGTGAAGATCCAGTGATGCAGCGCACCGTAAGAACCGAATGTGGCAGCAATATGTCAGCCACGAATTTCTCCGGATTTCTTTTTCGGGGGCCCTCAACCGGCCGAATCAGCGCCCCCGGCCGAGCCCAGAGAAGCTCGGCAGAATCAGCCGAGACCCGCCACTACCAGCGGCACAGGCCTTCTCCGGTCGCGCTCTGAGGGCGGCCGGGCCGCAAGCGGCCTAGCCTGCCGGGACGACCAGTTGTGAAGGGGCTTCCATGACCCGCATCCGCGTCCTGGCTGCTGTGGCCGCTGTCGCTGTGGTGGCCGTGGCCTGCGGCGGATCAGACGAGGGCACGGAGCGAGCTGAAGTGCCTGAGCCGGCCGCCGCGCCGACCACGGCCGCAGCCAGTACAGAGGCGCCAACGACAACGGCCGCACCCGCGACGACTGCTGCGCCGACCACCACGGCCGCGCCCACCACAACCGCGGCGCCAACCACCACGGCCGCGCCCACCACGACTGCGGCGCCAACCACCACGGCCGCGCCCACCACAACCGCGGCGCCAACCACGACGGCCGCGCCGCAGCCCGAGTGGGAGATAGTGCCCGGCACCGAGGACTGTGTCTGCGCCGACGGCAGCGACTACATCTTCTGGGTGCGGGAGGCCGACCCCACCAGGGTCGTGTTCTACCTGGAGGGCGGCGGGGCCTGCTTCAGCCTCGAGAGTTGCTCGTTCACCACCGGCAACTACGACCCAGACGTCGATCCCAGCGACCCCAGCGAGGATCCCAGCAACGCGGGCGGCATCTTCGACTTCGACAACCCGCTCAACCCGCTGCGGGACTACTCGTTCGTGGGCGTGCCCTATTGCACCGGCGACGTGCACCTCGGCAACGCCACCACCGACTACGGCGGCGGCGACGTGCACCACAACGGCTTCGTCAACGCCACCACCGCCCTGGCCGAGGCGGTGGAGCGCTTCGGCGGGGCCACCGAGGTGGTGGTGGCCGGGACCAGCGCAGGCTCGGCGTCGGCCGCCCTGTACGGCGGTCTGGCCGCCGACGCCTGGCCGGAGGCCGCCATCACGGTGATGGCCGACGCGTCGGGCGCCTACCCCAGCGTGCCTGCCATCAACGCTTTCATCGGCGGCTTCTGGGGGACCACCACGGTTATCCCGGACTGGCCGGTCAACGAGGGGATGACCCCCGAGGAGTGGGGCCTGCCCGAGCTGTTCATCCAGGCCGGTCTGCACGCGCCCCGCATCCGCTTCGGGCGTTACGACAACGCCTTCGACAGCACCCAGGAGTTCTTCGCCTCGCTGGCCGGATTCGACGCCAGCCGCATCGACCAGCTGATGGCGCTCAACGAGGCCACCATCGAGGCGGCCGGGGTCAACCAGGCGAGCTATACCGCGCCCGGCCAGGACCACGGGATCCTGTACGCCGACATGATGTACACCCTGGAGGTGGAGGGGGTGGCCTTTCTCGACTGGTTCACCCGGTTCGTGGGCGGCGAGGACGTAGACGACGTGACCTGCGTGGACTGCTCCTAGCCGGTACGCCGGTACGCTCGGAGCTTCCGGAGACGTGGCCGAGTCCGGTTGAAGGCGCTTCCCTGCTAAGGAAGTAACGATGCAAGTCGTTCGTGGGTTCGAATCCCACCGTCTCCGCGCCAGCCAGAGGGTGTCACCCATTCGACACTCGCCGGCGAGGTAGAGGCGTCTGCGGTCATGATGGCGGACCAAAGCAGAGCATCGTTGTATCTACTACTCTCACGGGCTGATGCTCTGGTCGGGGGTGACCTGTCGGGCGTTACGCCTAGGGTCGTGGTGTGTGTTGCTGGCGTGCTTGGCCGCGGCTGCTTGTAGCAGCCAGCCCGAAGTCAGCAACCGGCCCGAGTCTGAGCCGCCGGTGTCTGATGTGGTCCCCGCACAGAGCTTCCGCATACACGTGGATTCGGTCGACGGCAGCCTAAGGGGCGAGGCGCGTCACTGGCTTCATGCCCGGCCCCTGGACGAGTTGCTGGACGGCCATGGGTTCCGGCCAGAGATCCTGGCAGCGGACCGTGCTCTGGAGCTGCTCGATCGGAACGGGACCGTGCTGGAGTCGTATCCGGTGTATGTCCAACATGTAGCAGTCGACCCGGGGCCCG
This sequence comes from Acidimicrobiaceae bacterium, assembly GCA_009843735.1. Classification (GTDB taxonomy): domain Bacteria; phylum Actinomycetota; class Acidimicrobiia; order Acidimicrobiales; family Aldehydirespiratoraceae; genus Aldehydirespirator. The sequence goes on from VYCW01000058.1 coordinate 3,529, forward strand.
ACTACGAGGAGTGGGAGGCAGTGTTCCAGGATCCCCCGGACTTCGCGTCGTTTCGGTTCGTGCGCGGCTCTCAGACCGTTTATGAGCAGTCCGTCTCCCCAAACGCGCCCGAGGTGTCTTTCTTGAGGCTGGAGCAGGGTCAGGTGTTCGCCGCTGACGATCAGTTCTGGTTCGAGTTGCTCATCGACGACAAGGACAAGGATGACCTGGAACTCCTGATTCTGGTCTCAGTCGATGGCGGGCAATACATGTACGACCCCGCCGGCTTCGCCGCCAGCAGCTCTCTGAGCAGCAGCTTCCAAGGCCTCAGCAGCATGGGGCCACTCATCGCTGAGGACTACGGCTCGCCGTTCGCGGTGAGTTCTGGTGTGAGGACACACAAGATCCCTCGAATCGTGGCCGAAGGCTCACAGGCCGTGCGGCTGCTGGCCGTGGTGTCAGACGGCACCCGGGTCGGGGCCGCGCGGTCACCGGCGTTCGTTCTGGAACCGCTTGAGGAAGTTGATGGTCGCTAGAGCCTCAATCTCGCTCATCGTCGCTGGGTGAGATCGTGGTGTGAGGTATGCACATCGGTGCGCCGGTCCGGGGGTCCTTCACAACCGAGGCCTCCACCCCGAAACACTCCCGCAGCAGCCCGGGCGTCAGCACCTCGGTCGGTGGTCCGTCGGCCACAACCTCGCCGTCCAGGATTGCGATCATCCGGTCAGCGAACCGGGCGGCGTGGTTGAGATCATGGAGCACCATCACGACGGTCACTCCGTGGTCCCTGTTCAGACGGGCCACCAGTCCCAGCAGGTCGAGCTGATGGCCGACGTCGAGAAACGTGGTCGGCTCGTCGAGGAGCAGGAGGTCGGTCTGCTGGGCGAGGGCCAGCGCCATCCAGGCTCGCTGATGCTCCCCACCCGAGAGGGTGTCCACCGAGCGGTCTATCAGGTGTTCGAGACCGGTCAGTCGGATGGCCTCCCGGACGGCTTCGTCATCGGTGTGGCGGAGCATCCTGAGCGCACCGACATGAGGGAACCGGCCTTGTGATACCAGCTCCAGCACGGTGAGCTCGGGAGGCACCTCGTGAACCTGGGGGAGAATCGCCATCCGGCGGGCGACTTCGCGGGTGGGAAGGCGGCCGATGTCCTTTCCGTTCAGGTAGACCGAACCGGACAGCGGCTTGATGAGCCGGGCCAGGGTCTTGAGGATGGTGCTCTTGCCCGACCCGTTGGGACCGACCAGCGCTGTCCGGCTGCCTCGCTCGATGCTCAGGCTGAGGCGCCGCGAAACCTCATGACCTCGATAGCCAGCCGAGACGCGGTCGGCCCGGATCGACGGGTGGTTGATGGTCGGATCGGTGCCAGTCACGCACGCGCCCTCAACAGGTAGACGAAGAACGGCGCACCCACCAAGGCCGTGAAGGCGCCTACGGGGACACGGCTGCCGCTCTCGGTCTCAATACTGAGGAGTGGGATCCAGTCGAGCGAGAACGTCCGGGCCATCAGATCAGCAGCGACCAGGATGATGGCACCGACCAACGCTGAACAGACCACCAGTCGACGCAGATCGGAGCCGACCAGGGTCCGGGCCAGGTGCGGTCCCATCATGCCCAAGAAGGCGATCCCCCCGACAACGGACACGGCGCCGGCTGCCAGCACCACCGCAGTAGTGAGCACGCCTGCCCGAGCGAGTTCGGCCCGGAGGCCCAGATTGACTGCCGTTGCGTCTCCCAGCTGGAGAACATTGCCCACCGGAATGGTGGCCACCGCCAACGGAACAGCCAGGACCGCCACGGGAACCAGGAACCTCAGGTGGTCCCAGGTTCTGGTGCTGAGCGAGCCCACCAGCCACCTGATGATCGAGTCGGTATGGCTACCTGACAGGAGCACGAGAAACGAGGTGGCTGCCGATAGGGCGGCCGCCACAACGACGCCGGTCAGGATGAGCCGCAGCGGGTCGGAGCCCGCTCGGCGGTAGCTGAGCCCGTACACCAGGCCCCCGGCAGCGAGGCCCCCGGCCATTGCGGCCAGAGGAACCAAGGTGTTGAGATCGTCGAGGGCACCTTCCGAGCCGAAGGTGAGCACCAGCGCAAGGACGGCCCCCAGGACCGCGCCCTGGGTGATGCCGACGGTGGCCGGAGCCGCCAGCGGGTTCCTGAGCACCGACTGGAGGAACGCTCCAGATGACGACAGCATCGCGCCGGCCAGGGCTGCCATCAAGGCTCGCGGCAGGCGCACTTCCCGGACGGCTATGCGGTGCAGGGGCTCCTCGGGTTGACCGGCGAGGGCCTTGATGACCAGGTCGGGAGCGAACAGCACTGGCCCCACCATCACATAGAGGAGCATGAGAGCTACGAGCAAGACGGCCAGCACGGCAACCGACCAGCGATAGCGGAGGTTTGGGCTGGCCGCCCGCTTCCGTCGGACGAGCCCGGCAGCTGCTGCGGTCATGCCGACGGCCTCCTTCGGAAGATGCCTCGTTGCATCAACACCAGAAGCGTCGGAGCGCCGAGGAGAGCAGTCCATAGCCCTACGGCCACCTCGTGGGGATGCAGGGCGAGTCGAGCGGCTGCATCAGCCGCCAGTACCAGTACTGCCCCTGTGACGGCAGCCACCGGCAACACCACTCGGGCGTCGGACGTTCGCAACAGGCGGCGGACAATGTGGGGCGAGACAAGGGCTATGAAGCCGATCGGGCCGGCGATGGCGACCACCGGCGCCACCAGGAGGACCGACGCCGCGAAGAGCACCGCCCTGGTTCGACGGACTCCGACGCCCAGACCTTCAGCCACCTCGTCGCCGAGCTTCAGGACGTTCAAGGGGCGCCCCGCCAGCAGGATCACCAGCGGAAGGGCGATCGTCCACGGCGCCGCCAGACGTACCTCGTCCCACTGCACGTCCGAGAGGCTTCCCACCAGGAAGCGGTAGATGATGGAGACGCCGCCGAAGTTGGGCGCCAGCGTTATCACCGCGATCACCAGCGCATTGATCAGGGCGGTGAAGGCCGCTCCCACCAGCAGCATGTGCATTGGGTTCTTCTTGAGGCTCACCAGGGACAGGATGAGTGTCCCGGTGATGAGCCCGGCCACCAGGGCGGCAACGGGCAGGGCGATCCCGGGAAACGGGAGCCGGAACGCCACGATGGTGGCCACGGCCAGGGAGGCTCCGGCGGACACCCCGATCAGCTCCGGCCCGGCCAGGGGATTGCGGAGCGTGTCCTGCATCACTGCGCCCGAAGCGCCCAGCATTCCCCCGGCCAGCGCTCCCCCGATGACACGGGGAAGCCGGAGATCACGCACGATGAAGCGGTGGCTGTCCTCCACACCCGCTGAACCAAACAGGGCGCCTACAACCTTCCCCACCGAGAGAGTGGGTGTGCCCCACGCCAGGGAGCAGAGCACCACTCCCGCGGACACGCAGGAGAGGACGATCACAACCGTGACCGCCTGCTTCCAACGACGGCTCCGGTACAGCGAGGTTCCCTCTCAAGTCATGGAGGGGCCGCCGTGGTTGGCGGCCCCTCCATCGTTGCGCCGGTTCCCGGGCTTGTTCAGTGGTCCTCGGGGAGCCACACGTCAAGGTCGCCCGGATGATCGTAGATGTCCGGCCAGCCGGCGTTGAGGTAGCACTGGTATGCCCACTGGAGCATCAGCAGTCCATGACCGAAGGAGCCTGCTGAGTCCTCATTGCAGATGCGACCCTCCCGGTGAGCGGTGGTCTCGAACCACGCCTCCTCGGTGACCGAGTCGGCCCGGGCGCTGCCCTCCCAGGTGATCATCACCCAGACCTCGGGATCGGCCTCGACGATGAACTCCCATGCGAACTCGCTGTCCGGCGAGCCGTACTCGGACTCGGGCTGCGCAGGAAACACGCAGGTACCGGCACCCGCGTCGTGGAGGAACTCGCAGAACGAGGACGAGTCCCAGATCATCCAGTTGGAGTCGCCGAATCCGACCGCCACTCTCGTGTCGACAGCGCCGGCGGGGAGGTCCTCGGAGAGGTGCTCGATGTTGTGCTCGAACCGGTGGATGGCCTCTTCCGCCTCGGCCTGCCTGCCGGTCAGGACGCCGATGTCGGCCCATCCCTCCTTGAGGGTCTGGACGCCGCCGATGTCGACCAGGTAGACGGGGGCAACCGTCTCGAGAGCGTCGCGCACCTCTTCCTCGCCGACCCGGCCGATGATGAGATCGGGCTCGAAGGCGGCCACCTCCTCGACGGAGGTGCGGTCGCCGAGCACGGGAATGTCGGCGGCCGCCGTGCCGTAGTAGGCGGCCGCGGTGCCCCAGGCGCCGCCTCGATGCTGGGCGACCGGCACGATTCCGAGGTCCGACGTCAGGTCGGTGCAGTTGTCCTGGACGCACACGATCCGCTCGGCAGGATGCTCGAGGGTGATCTCCCGCCCGCTGCCGTCGGTGACCATCAGCAACGGTGCCTCGGTGGTGGTGGCCGGCGCAGCCGTAGTCGTCGGCGCCTCGGTGGTAGTGGCCGGCGCAGCCG
>VYCW01000021.1 GCA_009843735.1 Acidimicrobiaceae bacterium
ACAGCATGATGCCCACCGAAGCGATCACCTTGGCCAGCACCGGGGCGTAGCGCAGCGGGCGGAAGATGGCGAAATGGGCCACTAGCCCGAGGGCCGCCGCGGTGGCCAGCGCGATCAGCATCGCCGGAGCCTTGCCCATCGAGTCGCCCATGCTGATGAAGGTCGGGAAGTCGATGATCTCCACCCCGGCAATGCCCTCGATCGGCGCCAGCGGGTTGGGCAGCGGCGGAACCGGATACTGACCGGTGCCCACCAGCGAGACGTACACATAGGTCACGTAGGTGGCGATCGCTCCGTGACCGAAGTTGATGACCCCCGAGGCCCGGAAGGCCACCACCAGCCCGATGGCCAGCGCGGCGATGATGGCACCAGAGCCGAGCCCGAACAGCACCGGGTCGAAGAATATGTCTCGGCGAGCGATCGCCGCCACGATCCAGGCGAGCGCGATGGCCCCGACAGCAACGGTTCCGATCCGCTCAGCTGGAGACAGTCTGGCGATCACGAGACCCCCTGTGAGGCCGAGCCTAGCCGGGCCCCTCAGCGGGGCCCGGCCGGACTCGGCGTCGATGAGAGCGTGGTTATCGCGGGCGTCAGCCCAGCAGGAAGTTCAGCTCCGAGAAGTCCAGGAACGTGAACCCGTCGGGGGCCGTCATCTGCCCGTCCGCGATGGTGACCATCAGCGGAGAGGTGTTGCAGGCGCCCGCCCACGGATCGGGACCGGGGCAGCTCACCTCGGGATAGCCGGGGATGTCGCTGCGGGAATAGGTGCTGAGTGCGGCCAGTACCGACTCGTCGTTGGCGTCAGCACTGCCGCCCGCAATGAGTATGTCCCGGGCGATGAAGACCTGGGCCAGCGTCCAGCCGGCCAGTCCTGCGGTCTGAACGTCTGCTCCACCGTAGGTGTCGAGGATGCGGTTTATCTCGTCGATCTCGGCGCCGCCGTCGATTGTGGGGGCGCTGGACACGATCGGGCCGGACCAGCCATCCACGGCGCCCGACTCGACCAGGTCCTGGCTCAGGCACAGATCGTTGCCGAAGATATGGCCTCCGTAGCCAACCGTTGCCGCGCCGTTTGCAGCCGCGGTGCACTGGGCACCGTCGGCCAGCACGAACAGCCAGCCGTCGTTGGAGGCGTCAGCCGCGGAGACCGGTCCGGTCAGGTCCGGCTCGAACCCCAGGTAGATGGTCTCATTGATCGTGATGCCGTTGCTCTCGCCGATGGCGTAGAGGGCCGGCTCGAACGGTGCGATGGCCGGATCGTCGGCCAGGAACAGAGACATGGTGGATACATCGCGCTGCGCCTTGGCGAACACGAAGAAGACCTGGGCCAAACCGGGCAGGCCGGGATCGAAGTTGTAGAGATTCGGTGTCAGGTAGTCGATGAAGTCGTTACCCAACCCGAGGTTCGCCTTGCCCGCCTCGGCCAGGATCGTGCCCGAGACGATGCTGTTGGACAGGAAACCGCCGTTGATGACCACATGGACGTCGTCGGCGTTCACGAACTCGTTGGCACAGGCGATATGGGACTCCGGTGCGTCACCGGCGCCGCAGACCACGAGCTCCAACGGGTGCCCGTCAGCGCCACCGTGCTCGGCGTTGAAGTAGTCGACGTAGGCCTGGGCCACCGCGGGAACCTCGGGGAAGGCCATGAGCTCCTCGACCTGGGCGATCAACCCGATCTTGAGCGGCGCCATCTCCATGGGCTCTTCGGCCGGTTCTTCCATGGGCTCCTCAGCCGGCTCCTCGGCCGGTTCTTCCATGGGCTCCTCAGCCGGCTCTTCAGCCGGTTCTTCCATGGGCTCCTCAGCCGGCTCCGCGGGTGCCGCCGGTGCTGGCTCGTCCACGGCAGCGGGGGCGTCATCCTCGTCGTCGCCGCAGGCCGCCGCCACCAGGGCGAATGCGAGCAGAACCGCCGTCAAGATCCTCCAGGGTGACTTGGGACTCATGGTGTGTTCCTCCTTCGCGGCGCAAGCACGCGTGATCATGTGAGTCTTGATAGCTGAATTGTACATATGTTGGCAACCCAGCGCTAAAGGCAATAGTTCTATTTGCCGCATGATGGGATGGCCACGGATTCAGTGCCGAACTCGATCAACAGCCTGCGCTTCCTAGATGAGCGCGATTGACGACCGGAAGCTGGTTTCAGTCGGCGCCTACGATGATGTCGACATGATGGAACTGGACGACGTAGACCGCGCCCTGATCGACAGCCTGGTGGCCGACGGTCGGGCCAGCTACGCGGCGCTGGCCCGACGGATCGGCATGTCGCAGGCCGCGGTCAAGGCGCGCGTCATCCGGCTGCGCGACCGCGGCACCATCCACATTCTCGGACGCATCGATCCTCGTGCCCTGGGCTACGGCGAGTTCGCCTACTGCCTGGTGGACGTGAGCGGTGCGGTCGCCCCGGTGGCCGAACGACTGGCCGGGATGGACGAGGCCGCCTTCGTGCTCATCCTGGCCGGGCCGCGCGGACTGTTCGTGGAGTTCAGGGCTCGTGATGCCGAGCATCTGAACGCCGCCATCGAGCAGGCCCGGGCCGAACCGCAGGTTAGGGGCATCGATGCCGCCTCACTGGTCGCCTACGTAAAGCAGGACTGGTCCCATGCCGGCGACGGATCGAAGGGCGGCGATCATCGCCTCGGGGCCCGCCAGAGGCCCGTGGACACCACCGACATAAGGCTGCTCGAGTGCCTGGCCGCCGACGGCCGGGCAACCTTCGCCGACCTCTCGGGCGTGGCGGGAATGTCGCACGCCGCCACCCGTGAGCGCGTCCTTGCACTCATGGCCAAGGGAGTGGTGACCGTGCAGACCATCGTCAGTCCCGGAGTGCTCGGGATCCAGGGCTACGCCGGACTGATGATCGACGTCGAGGGCCCGGCACAACCTGTGGCCGAGCAAGTGGCAGCCATGCCCGACACGACCATGGTGGCCACCGTGCTCGGACACTGTGATGTACTTGTCGAAGCCAGCTACCGCGACGAGGCCCATCTGGCCGAACTACTCGACCAGGTCCGCTCGACCGCGGGAGTGCGCCAGGTCGAAGCGTTCGTCTACCTGGTGGAAGTCAAGGAGTCGATGACCGCGGGACTCAGTTAGGCAGCCCGGGAGCCCTAGGGAAGCACGCCTCCGTCGATGGGGATGAGCGCGCCGTTGATGTAGGCGGCGGCCGGCGACGCCAGGAACACGACCAGTTGGGCCACCTCGTCCGCCGTGCCCCAACGTCCCAGCGGAACCTCCGCGACCAGCATCTCGCTGGCCTCGTCGTCGGTCACCCCGGCCAGGTCGGCGACCAGCCTGCGGTTGGCCACCGCCATCTGGGTGTCGATCGGGCCGGGGCACACGCCCACGCAGCGGATCCCGTCAGCACCGTGCTCCTTGGCGATGAGCTTGGTCATGGCGGTCAGGCCGAACTTGGTGACGTTGTAGGCCCCGTAGCCGGCGTCCGACACCAATCCCCCGATCGACACGTTGTTGACGATCACGCCCCGCCCGTTCTCGACCATCGGGCCGAGGGCCAGCAGCGCCATCCGCCGCGACCCCATGACGTTGACCTGCCACGACAGGTTCCACTGCTCCTCGGTCTGGTCGACGAAGCGGCCCACCCCGGTCGTGGCCCCCGCATTGTTGAACAGGATGTCCAGCGACCCCAGTTCGCTCACGGTCTGTTGTACGACAGCGTCGGCCTGATCCTGGTCGGTGACATCCAGCGCGGCCGCGAGGCTTCTCACCCCGTAGCGGTCCCGGAGTTCGGCCGCCAGCACCTCCAGCACGGCCAGATCGTCGCCCAGGCCGTGGGTTGGATCCTGGCGGAGTTCGGGGCGGTCCCGGGCCAAGTCTGTAACCACCACATCGGCGCCGGCCTCGGCCAGACGCCGCGCCGCTGCCTCGCCCATCCCTCCGGATCGGCCCGCCCCGGTGACCAGCGCCACCTGGCCAGCCAGTACCCCGGCCACTACCCGTCTCCGCTATCGGGCAGGTCGGATGCCAGGCGGGACATGACCCCCAGGCTGAAGCCGGCGGGGATGCCGTCGTGGCAGCCCACCAGCGAGCCGGTCAGTGGGGCGCTGGCATCGCTCACCAGGAAGTGGAACACCGGTGCGATATCAGGCGCGGGCCTGTAGGTGTCGTTGGCGGTCAGGTGCCGGATCAGCTCCACATCGGGCGTCGACTCCGGCGTCATCTCGGTCCTGACGTTGCCGGGCAGGACGCCGTTGACCCGCACATGGCGCGGTCCCAGCTCCAGCGCCCAAACCCGGACCAACTGGTCGAGAGCTGCTTTGGAGGCGCCGTAGGCGGCCATGCCGGGCGCGCCGACCGAGCCGGCCGGAGAACTGGTCACGATGATCGAGCCGTGATCCCGCACCATGTTCACGCCGTGGCGCACCGCCCTCACCACCCCCATGGTGTTGACGTCCATGACCCGCTCGAAGACCTCGAGATCGAGGTCCTCGACATCGCCGTGGCAGGCGTCGATTCCTGCGTTGAGGACCAAGGCGTCGAGGGCGTCGAAACGCTCAGACACCGCCTTGAATGCCGTCGCCACCGAGACCTCGTCGGCTACGTCGACAGGCACGAACTCCGCGCCGACGCTCTCGGCGATGGCGCGGCCCTCCGTCCGGCGTCCGCCGATCACCACCTGGGCGCCACAGCGAACCAGATGGGCGGCCGCAGCCAGGCCGATCCCGGCCGTTCCCCCGGTGATGACCACCCGGCGGCCAGTCACGTCGAAGGTGTCGGCGGTGGCCGTCCTACCCGTGCTTGTCTCGGTCATGACGGGAGCCTAGTCGTAGAAAATCATGCTGTATCCGGGACTGGAGATGCAGAATCACAGGCACACAAGGTGAAATGCAAGCGTTTCTCATCGTAGAGTGTCGCTGGTGGCCGATCACGGGAGGAGCCTGAGGATGCGGCAGATCCTGGACCCGGCGGGCGAGCTGGTGGGGCCGATCCCTGATCTCGACGACAGCCAGCTCGTCGACATGCTGCGCCTGCTGCTCACCACCAGGATGGCCGACGAGAAGCTCCTCAACCTCCAGCGCCAGGGACGCATGCCGGCCTACTACCAGGTGAGCGGCCAGGAGGCCCATGTCGGGGCGGCGCTGGCCCTGCGAGAGACCGACTGGCTCTTCACCGCCTACCGGGAGCTGGGCATGTGGCTGGCCCGGGGCATGAGCCCCATCGCCGCGGTCGGCCTGTGGATGGGCGTGGCCGACGACGACGACCTCTGGGACGTTCGCCGCTACCGGGTGACCCGTCTCAACGCCACCATCGGCACCCATCTCCCCCACGCGGTGGGCTTCGGCTACGCCGAGCGGCTCCAGGGACGCGACACGGTGGCCATGGTGGTGTTCGGCGACGGGGCCACCTCGGAGTCCGACTTCCATGCGGCCATGAACTTCGCGGGGGTATGGAAGACCCCCACCGTGTTCCTGTGCCAGAACAACCAGGTGGCCCAGTCGACCACCATCGACAAGCAGACTGCGGCGGCCACGCTGGCCGCCAAGGCCGACGGGTACGGGTTCTGCGGCGAGCGCGTCGACGGCATGGACCCGCTGGCCATGTACCAGGCGGCCCGCGAGGCCGTGGAGCGGGCCGCCTCGGGCGGAGGCCCCGCCCTCATCGAGATGCTCACCTACCGGTTCGCACCACACTCGACGTACGACGGCACGCCGGTGTACCGCACCACGGACGAGGAGTCCCAGTGGCGCGAGCGGGACCCCATCACCCGGATGCGGGCCTTCCTGGTGAACAAGGGCCTGTGGGAGACCGGGCAGGAGGACGACATGAGGGCCGGGATCTCGGCCGACCTCGAGGCGTTCGTCGACCAGCTCGAGGCCCGGCCGCCGGTGTCGCGCCACTACTCGCCCCGGCAGCTGTTCGCCCGGGCGCCTGCCTCCCTGGCCGAGCAGTTGCACCGCGAGCAGCAGGATGCCGGCGAAGCCCCAGCCGCACTGGCGCCCGGCGAGATCTGGGCCGTCGCTGAAGACCAGTCTCCCACCGGCGAGACCCGCCAGCTCGACATGACCGAGGCTCTCAAGCTGACGCTGCACGCGGCCTTCGAACGCGATCCGTCGCTGGTGACGCTGGGCGAGGACGTCGGCGAGGAGGGAGGCGTGTTCCGGATCACCGAGGGCATGCTCGCGCGCTTCGGCGCCGACCGGGTGATCGACACCCCGCTGTGCGAGACCGGCATCATGGGCACTGCGGTGGGCATGGCCATTGCCGGGCTGAGGCCGGTGGCCGAGATCGAGTTCGCCGGCTTCGTGTACCCCGCCTTCGACCAGCTCATCGGCCATGTGGCCCGCATCCGGTGGCGCTACCGGGGCCACCTCACCGCGCCGGTGGTGGCCCGGCTGCCGGTGGGCACCAACCTCGACAACCACGAGTTCCACACCGACTCGCCCGAGTCGTTCTTCACCCACGCGCCCGGGCTGGTGGTGGTGTACCCCTCGAACCCCTACGACGCCAAGGGCCTGATGGAGTCGGCGCTGGCCAGCGAGGATCCGGTGGTGTTCCTGGAGCCCATCTCGCTGTACCGCGGCCTCAAGCAGGACGTCCCGGTCGAGCCCTACCGGATCCCGTTCGGGCGGGCCCGCGTGCTCCGCGAAGGCACCGACGTGACGGTGGTGTCGTGGGGCCCGCCGGTGCGCCAGGCGCTCAAGGCGGCCGAGTCCCTTGCCGCCGAGGGGGTGTCGGCCGAGGTGGTCGACCTGCGGACCTTGTATCCGTGGGACCGCGAGACGGTGCTGGACAGCGTGGACAGGACGGGCCGGCTAGTCGTCGCGCACGAGGCCCAGACCACCAGCGGGTTCGGGGCCGAGGTGCTGGCCGCGGTCAGCGAGCACGGCCTCTACTCGCTGGAGGCGCCTCCGGTGCGGGTGGCCCACATGGACGTGTTCTGGGGCCCGACCCAACTCGAGCGCCACTCGATGATCACCGCCGACCGCATCACCGCCGGCATCCGCAGAGCGCTCGCAGACTGATGGCGAGCATCTTCAAGCTCCCGGCCGTGGGCGACACCATGGTCGAGGGCGAGATCGTGGAATGGCTGGTGGACATCGGCGACACCGTGGACCTCGACCAGCCCATCTGCTCGGTCGAGACCGACAAGTCGGTGGTCGAGATGACCACCCCCTACCGGGGAACGGTGCTGGCCCTCGGGGGCGAGCCCGGCGACGTGATCGAGGTGGGCCAGACCCTCATCGTGGTCGGCGAGCCCGGTGAGGAAGTTCCGGCGTCCGATCCAGATCCGGAGCGGCTGCGGCCTCTACGTCGGCGACGGTGATGGAGCCGCCCGGCACATGACCGTGGCCATGCAGATCCCGCAGTTCACTTCGCTGGTTGACGCCG
>VYCW01000057.1 GCA_009843735.1 Acidimicrobiaceae bacterium
CCGAGACCGAGAACCTCTCCGGCGACGGCTACCACACCATGATCACCCACGAGACCGCACTGCGGTTCGGGCTCTTCCCCAGCCCCGAGGACGTGGCCCCCTACGGCGACCTGATCGGACCGAAGTTCCCCGGCCGCACCGTGCAGTGCGGCAACGGCCACACCATCCGGATCCAGCACCTGCCCATCGAGACCCGCCCGCCCGGGTTCCTCGGCTACCCGGAGGAGCTCTGGCCCCAGATCGAGCAGAACCTCAAGCCGGGCCAGGTCGACATCATGGCCCGCACCTCGGTCACCCACGGCAGCGTGTTCCCCAACCTGTCCTTCCTCGAGAACTTCAAGACCGCCACCGACGGGCCCGGCTCGATGTGCCGCTACACCCGACTCACGCTGAAGGTCCCGATCGACGAGGGCTCCACCGAGATCTGGTGGTGGCACTTCGTGCCGGCCGACGCCTCCGAGACATGGAAGGAGCGTTCCCAGCGGGCCTATCTCAGGACCAACGGCCCCGGCGGGATGTTCGAGCTCGACGACAACGAGAACTTCCTCGGCATGGTCGAGGCCAACAGCGGCCCAGTCGGGCTCGACCAGTTCTACAACTATGTGGCCGGCACCCATCATCCCGACGCGCACGGCCTGGAATGGCCCGGCCATGTGCAGGACGCCGACCGCAGCGAGCACACCCTCCGCGGCTTCCTCACCGAGTGGCGCCGCCGCATGGAGCTCACGGCGGTCGCCGAGCCGGCCGGATCCGGTAGATGACGAAACCGCGCTGGGTCCATCCGACAACCACAGGGGATCCGGCACCGCTCGGAGTCCATCAGGAGCTGGATGTCTTCTACGCCTACGAGGCCGAACTGCTGGACGAATGGCGCCTCGACGAGTGGCTCGACCTCGTCGACGAGAACTTCACCTACCTCGTCCCGGCGCCGCTGGTGACCGACCAGCACCCCCAGCTCGGCTACGACCCGTCGGCCCTGTTTATGGACGAGACCCGGGAGTCGATCAACGAGAACTGGGCGGCCCGGCTGACCGACGACAACATCGCGGTGTCTTGGGCCGATCGGCCCCCGGTCCGCACCCGCCGGTTCCTGTCAGCGCTCCGGGTCCGCTCGATGGACCGGCCCTACACCTACCTGGCCCGGCTGAACGTCCGGGTGGCGATGGTGCGTCACGGAACCCAGTCGGGGGACATGACCGGCGAGCGCTTCGACGTCGTCCGCCGGGCCGGCGACTCATTCTCGATCATGTCGCGGTTTGTCGTGCTCCTGGACGCGGTCGTGGCTGCGCCCCGTATCAGGACTATCGTCTGACCGGTCACGCGAAGGAGATTGCCTTGCGGTTGCGCAGCGTCAGTTTCGGAGTGCGGGACGTTGAGGGCCAAGCCCACTTCCTGCGCGACGTGTTCGGGCTGGTCCGCGAGGACGGCGAGAACGGTTGCGTCCGGTTCTCGGCACCCGGATCGATCGAGCCCGCCATAACCACGCTTCGTCCGGCGCCCATGGATCGGGCCGATGCAGTGGCCTTCGGAGTCGACAGCCGCTCGGCGGTCGATCAGATGCACGATCACCTCGTCGGGCTGGAGGCTGATCTGGTCGGCCGTCCTGGCCCGACGGCGGACGGCGGGTACGGATTCGAGGTGTTCGATCCTGAGGGCCACCTGCTGTCGATCTCGGCCGGCACGGCCGTCCGTACCCCGCCACCACATGAACGCGGGAAGGGCCTGCCTCTCGACGTCAGCCACGTCGTGTTCAACAGCAGCGACAACGCCGCGCTCGCGGACTGGTACTGCACCGCGCTGGGCTTCCGGGTCACCGACTGGCTGGAGGACAAGCTCGTGTTCATGAGCACCAGCCGCTACCACCATCAGGTCGCTCTGGCCGCCACACCCGAGCCAGGCCTCAACCACGTGGCCTACGAGTGCGCCGACATCGACGACTTCATGCGGGCGACGGGCCGGGCCATGCGGCTCGGCCACGAGATCCTCTGGGGTCCGGGCCGCCACGGGCCCGGCGACAACGCCTTCGCCTACTTCCGCTCCCCCGCGGGCTTCGTCTGCGAGTTCACCACCGAACTGGCGGTAGCCGACAGCCCGGACTGGGTTGCGCGGACATGGGAGGCCGTGCCGGAGCAGTCCGACCTCTGGGGCACATCGAACCCCCGGCCCCCCGCCTTCGGCGCATCCGGCGACCCGGGCCTGGGGATCATCCCCGGCAGTTCCGAGGAGCTCCGAGCCGCCGCCTAGACCCTCGACGCCGCTCCGCCCGACCGGCAGAGGGTGTGTAGGCGTTCGGGGGTGAGGGGCAACGAGCAAACCGCGCCGGGCCGGCCGAGGGCGTCGTCCACGGCCGACGCGATCACGGCGCCGCAGGCGTTGGTGCCGCCCTCGCCGGCGCCCTTGACTCCCAGCGGGTTGAGCGGGCTGGGCGCGTCCTCCGACAGCAGGATCTCCAGCTCGGGCATCTCGGCCGCGGTGGGCATCAAGTAGTCCATGAACGTCGTCACCAGGGGCTGGCCGATCTCGTCGTAGCTGAAGTCCTCGAACAGCGCTCCGCCGAAGCCCTGGGCCGCGCCCCCAACGATCTGGCCCTCCACCAGCATCGGGTTGATGGCCCGCCCGATGTCGTAGGCGATCACGTACCGCTCGATCCCCACGCTCCCCGTGTCGGGATCGAGTGCCACCACGCCGGCATGCAGGCCGTACGGGTAGTTCATGTGGCTGGTGGTGTACCACTCCTCGGTCACCAGCCCCGGCCTGTCCTGCACATGCGGCGACGCCGGGCCGAGAGACGACGCGATGGCGCCCAGCGACACGGCCTGGGTGGGCGAGCCGACCACCCTCACGGCGCCATCGACCAGTTCCAGGTCGTCCGGGCTGGCCTCGAGCATCTCGGCGGCGACCTCGATGGCCCGCCGGCGAAGGGCGACGCTGGCGGCGTGGGTCGCGGTCCCTGCCATCACGGTGGCCCGGCTGGCGAAGGCGCCCATCCCGTAGGACATCTGATCGGTCTGGCCGTGGACCACCGAGACCTTGTCGAGGTCCACGGCAAGAGTCTCCGCGCAGATCTGGGCCATCACCGTCTCGAAGCCCTGGCCGACCGAGGCCTCGCCGGTAGTGACGGTGACGCGGCCGGCGGGGTCGACCTCGATCCGGCTCCCGGCGAAGGGCCCCAGGCCGGACTTCTCCACGAAGAAGCCGAGCCCCAGCCCGACCAACTCCCCGTTCGCCCGGCGCTCGGCCAGCGAATCGGTTAGCGCCCGGTAGTCGATGTGGGCCATGACCCGGTCGAGCATCATCTCGTACTGCCCGGAGTCGTAGACGACCGGCGTGCCGAGCGCGTCGACGCCCCGCTCGAACGGCATCTCTTCGGAGCCGATCAGGTTGCGGCGCCGGATCTCGGCCCGGTCGATGCCCAGCGCGGCCGCCACCGCGTCCAGGGCCCGCTCCCGCACGAACGTGCTCTCGTAGCGTCCCGGCGCCCGGTACGTGCCGGCCGGGGTCTTGTTCGACAGCCGCACCCGGCCGGTCACGCGGTAGTTCGGGATCCGGTACGGGCCCGGCAGCATGGCCGCGGCCAGGGTCGCCACCGTGGCTCCGTGGGTGCGGACGTAGGCGCCCTGGTCGCTGACGAACTCCACTTCGAGGCCTTCGACCACGCCCGAGGCGTCGGTAGCCACCCGCAGCCGGTAGCGCTGATCGCGCGAGTGGTTGGCCGCCACCAGGTGCTCCTGGCGGTCCTCGATCCACTTCACCGGCCGGCCCAGACGCAGGGCGGCCAGCGCCACCAGGACATCCTCGGGGTACAGCTCGCCGCGAACGCCGAACCCGCCGCCGACATGGGCTTCACGCAGCACGACCCCCGACGGCGGCAGACCGAGCATCCTGGCCAGGGCGTCACGGTTCTGGAACGGGACCTTGGCCGCGCCCAGGAACTCGAGCGTGCCGGTGGAGCGATGGTGCACGGCTACCGCGCCCCGGCATTCCAGGGGCACGCCGGTGTGACGCCCCACGCTGAAGTCGGCCTCCAACACGTGCTCGGCCCGGCCGAAGGCCCCGTCGACATCGCCGGTCTTCTCGGTGAACACGTACGCCTCGGTGTCGAGCCGCCCGTCGAAGTCGCCGAGCGGACCGGCCGCGTCGAGCAGCGGTGCCAGTCCCGACACCTCCACTACCACGGCCTCGGCGCCGTCCTCGGCGACGTACGGGTCGACGGCGAACACCGCGGCCACGGGCTCGCCCACGTAGCGCACCCGGTCCTGGGCCAGGATCGGCTGGCGGTAGGGAACCATCTGGTCGGCACCCACCTGTCTGAAGTCGATGGGCGGTATGGCGGCCACATCGGCGCCGGTCCAGACCGCGGCCACGCCGGGCACGGCCAGGGCCTCGGCGGCGTCTATCGACTCGATCGTCCCATGGGCCACCTGGGACCTGACGATCCTCATGTGGAGCTGGTGCGGGAGGTTGATGTCGGCGACGAATCGGCCCTCGCCCCGCAGCAGGGGCTGGTCCTCGAGGCGGAGAACCGACTCGCCGATCACGGCAATCCGGCTGCCGGAGCCGTTTGAGTTCCGATCACGATCGCATCTGGTCGCGAGCGGCGTGCACCGAGGTGATGATGTTCTGGTAGCCGGTGCAGCGGCAGAGGTTCGACGCCAGGACCTCCCGCAGCTCCTCGTCGCCGATGTCGGGGCGGGACTCGAGCACCGACGTGGCCAGCATCAGGAACCCCGGGGTGCAGAAGCCGCACTGCAGGCCGTGATGCTCCCAGAAGGCCTGCTGGATCGGGTGCAGCCGCTCGCCGTCGGCGAGTCCCTCGACGGTGCGGATCGCCTGGCCGCCGCACTGCACCGCGAACATGAGACAGGACCGCACCGGCTCATCGTCGACGAGGACGGTGCAGGCGCCGCACACGCCGTGCTCGCAGCCGAGATGGGTGCCGGTCAGCCCGCAGTCCTCGCGCAGGGTGTCGGCCAGGGTCTTGCGGGGCTCCACCGCCACCTCGTGCCGCTGGCCGTTCACGGTCAGGGTCAACTCGACGCGCCGCTGGTTCATGTTCGGTCTCCTGTGGTGGTGGACTGCGCCCGGCGGATCAGCTCGCGTACCCGCGACGGCGTGGCCGGCATCTCGTCGACCTCGATCCCGAGGGGCGAGAGCGCGTCCGATATGGCGTTCAGCACCGCCGCCGGGGCGCCGATGGCTCCGCCCTCCCCCACGCCCTTCGCGCCGGTGATCGAGGCATCGGTGATGGTCTGAACGTGGGTCACCTCGATGAGGGGGACCTCGCAGGCCGTCGGGGGCAGGAAGTCCATGAGCGAGGCGGTCAGGAGGTTGCCGTCGTCGTCGGTCACAAGCTCCTCGTAGAGGGCGTTGGCGATCCCCTGGGTCACGCCGCCGTGGATCTGGCCCTCGACGATCATGGGATTGACCTCCAGGCCGGCGTCGGCGATCACCACGAAGCGCTCGAGGCGGACATGGCCGGTGTCGGGGTCCACCTCGACGACGGCGGCGTGGCAGGCGTTCGAGAAGGTGCCTCCCGGGTCGTAGGTGGCCGACACGCTCAGCCCGGGCTCAATCGGTGCCGGCAGGAGGTGGCTACTGTGGTGGGCGATGCGGGCGATCTCCGGCAGGGTGACGCCGACGCTCGTTCCGGCCACGACCGCGGAGTTGTCCTCCAGCCGGATGTCGGCGGGGCTGGCCTCCAGATGGTGGGCTGCGATCTCTCGGAGCTGGGCTGCGAGACGCTCGGCCGCCAGCTTGGCGGCCCCGCCGGCGATGACCATCGACCGGCTGGCGAAGGTGCCCCAGCCGTAGGGGGTGGTGTCGGTGTCTCCGTGGACCACCGACACCTGCCGGGGCTCGACCCCCAGCTCGTCGGCCAGCAGCTGCGACAGGGCGGTGGCCAGCCCCTGACCGTGGGGAGACGCGCCGATGCGGGCGGTCACGTCGCCGGACGGGTTCATCTCCAGTTGCACGGTCTCGTAGCCGGGGGTGATCTCCATGGCCCGGGCCGCGAACGCGGGCGTGCCGTAGCCGGTGCGCTCGCCGAACACCGAGAACCCGACCCCCAGGTAGCGGCCCTCGGCCGCGGCCTGCTGCTGGCGACGGCGAAATCCCTCGAGGTCCAACGCCTCGGCCGCCGCGTCCAGCGTCTCCACGTAGGAGCCCGGATCGACCGGGAGTCCGGTGGGCATCGCGTACGGGAACTCCCTCACCAGGTTGGCCCGGCGGATCTCGACCGGATCGAGGTCGAGCCGGCGGGCGGCGGTGTCCATCAACCGTTCCATGGCCAGGGTCAGCACCGGGCGGGAGACGCCGCGGTAGGGCGCGATCGGGCACATGTTGGTGGTTACCGCCCGGGAGCGCACCCGGTACTGCGACAGCCGGTACGGCCCCGGAAGCTCGGCCATCGCCATGAGCGGCTCGACACCGAAGGTGACCGGATAGTTGCTGTAGGCCCCGATGTTGCACACGATGTCGGCGTCGAGGCCCAGCAGCCGGCCGCCCCGCGTGAAGGCTCCCCTCAACCGGTAGGTGTGGTCGCGGCTGTGCCATGAGGCCAGCAGGTTCTCGGACCGGTCCTCGATCCACGCGATGGTCGCCCCGAGCAGGCGGGCCGCCGCCACCAGGGCCACGTACTCGCGGGGCACGCACATCTTCTGCCCGAACGCTCCGCCCACCTCCGGGGTCACGACCCGGAGCTCGGCCTCGCCGATGTCCAGGATGTCGGCCAGCGCGGTGCGCAGCATGTGGGGCATCTGGTTGGCGGCCGTCAGCGTCGTCCGTCCCGTGGAGGGGTCGTGGGCCGCCAGCGCTCCCCGGGCCTCGATGGGAAGCGCGTTCTGCCGGTGGGCCCGGATGTCGAGGGTCACGATCTCATCGGCTGCATCGAAGGCGGCGTCCACGCCCTCGGTGGAGAAGCGGGCGTCGAGCACCACGTTGTTCCCCATCGGCATGTCGAGACCGGCATGGACCGTCGGCGCGGCCGGGTCGGTGGCCGCGGCCGCGTCGAGCACCGGTCGGGTCGCGTCGATGTCGACGACTACCTGCTCGGCCAGGTCCTCAGCCTCGGCCCTGGAGCCGGCCACGACCAGAGCCACCGGCTCGCCCGGATGGCGCACAGCGTCCGTCGCCAGCACCGGTGTCTCCAGCGCAACGAAATCGGGCCGGTCGAGCCGGGCGCACATGGTGCGGATGCCCGGGAAGCTCTCCGAGGTGAGCACCGGCGCGCCCGGAGGCGCCTCGATCGAGCGGATCTCGCCCGCCGGGACAGCACTTCGCACGAATGCGGCGTGAAGCGTGCCGCGATCCCGGTCGGCGACATCGGCCACGAACCGGCCCAGTCCCCGGACGAGGGCCGGATCCTCGAAGCGGCGCAGCGACCGGCCGGTCCACCTCACGCCGGCCGTCATGCCCGCACGATCCTCACTTGAGCGCCTGGTCCAACGCCCGGGTGACCATGGCCCGCACCAGGTCTCTGCGGTAGTCGGCTGAACCGTGGATGTCGCCGGTGGGATCGACCTCCTCGGCCGCCGCCGCGGCCGCGGCCGCGACCGTCCCGGCCGTCGCGGGACGTCCGGCCAGGGCAGCCTCGGCGTTGGATGCCCGCACCGGCCCCCCGGCCACGCCGCCCAGCGCGATGCGGGCACCGGCGATCGAGTCGCCGTCGCGTTCCACAGCCGTGACCGCCAGCACGATGGCGAAGTCGCCCCAGCGGCGGGCGAACTCGGCCATGCCGACGCCGCAGGAGTCGCTCAGCTCGGGCAGCCGCACGCCGACCAGAAGCTCGTCGGGCTCCAGGCAGGTGGTGAAGGCCATCTGTTCGAAGAAGTCGCCGGCGCCCACGGAGCGCGAACCGCTGGCGCTGCGGCAGTGGATCTCGGCGTCGAGGGCGCAGGCCAGAGCGCACCACTCCGCGGCCGGGTCGGCATGGGCCAGGCTCCCGCCGAAGGTGCCACGGACCCGTATCGGGTAGTGGCCCACCCAGCGCCCCGTCAGGGCGAACAGAGATCCCAGCGGCCCCCCTATCGTGTTGTGCTCCAGGTCCAGGTGGCGCACCCGGGCGCCGACGGTCACGCTGCCGGGCTCCGTCGCCTCGATGCGGTCGAGATCGGGCAGGTGGGCGATGTCGACCAGTACCGATGGCCGGGCCAGCCGGAAGTTCATGGCGGGCACGAGACTCTGACCGCCAGCGAGAACCTTGGCCTCGTCCTGGTGCTCGTGCAGCAGACCCAGGGCCTCCTCCAGCGTCCGGGGCGCGTGGTACTCGAAGGCGGCGGGCTTCACGGCGTCACCGGGCCCGCACCGGAATCTGAGAGGAGGATGCGGTGCTCACCGGACGACAACCCTATGCTCGCCCCGGCTTCGCGGGCGCATCGAGCGTGATCGCAGATCGGCTCGGGCCGGGGCGGAGCCGCCAACCCGAAACAGACCCCCGATAGGAGGCGCCGTGCCCCGCAAAGAGGAGATCCGAGTCGACCACCTCAACCCGCCCATCAGCCACTACACCGACGCGACCCGGTTCGGCGACCTGCTGTTCATCTCGGGGTGCGGACCGCTCGACTCCGAAGGGAAGCTCGTGGGCGGCGACGACGTGGCCGCCCAGGCCCGGGCCACGCTGGAGAACATCGGGGCGATCCTCGACGCGGCCGGCGCCACCTTCGCCGACGTGCTCAAGGTCATCGTCTACCTCACCGACATCGGTGACCGGGCCGCCATCAATCCGGTGCGCCAGGAGTTCTTCGGCGACGAGCGACCATGCAGCACCCTGATCGGCATCAACGAACTGGTCGTTCCCGGCATGAAGGTAGAGATCGAGGCGATAGCCGGCATCCCGAGCTGACCAGAGAAGGACAGGCCGCGGGAGGCTCGATCAGTCGAATCCGAGCAGGCGCAGCAGGTTCCGGTCGGGAGGGCAGGGGCCGCCGATGCTCACGATCCGCTCGCCCCGGTCGGCCATGACCGCGTGCTCCACGCCCGCGGGCACATGTATGACCTGGCCGGCCTCGAACTCGAGCCGGGCGTCGTTGGTGAGGTCGCTTACCGTGCCCCGGCCCTCGAGGCAGAAGATGGTGTCCTCGGATTCGTCGTGGGTGTGGGGGATGTTCTCCTCTCCCGGTTCGAGCACGACGTAGTTCATGTTGGCCACCTCGGCGCCGACGCCGGGCCAGACCACGAATCGGGCGTCGCTGGAGATCATGGGCGCCTTCAGGCTGGGCGTGTCCCGGTGAAACACTCGGATGGCCATGGTCAGTCCTCCAGATGGTCGTACAGGGCTGGGTCGGGAGGGCAGGGCCCGCCGATCAGCAGGGCGCCCGCCGGGCCGGCCTCGATGCGGTATGTCGTTCCCGCGTCGATGTGGAGCATGGCGCCCACGCCGATCTCGAAGCGCTCGCCGCTGCCGGGGTCGACGGCGGTCGCCGATCCCTCGCACAGGTGGTAGACGGCGTCCGACGGGTGGCTGAGAGGCTTGGTCCTTCCGTCGCCGTCCAGCCTGACCAGGTGCATCGACCGGTGCAGGGCTCCGACCCCCGGCCAGACGACCGCGAGGGCGCGTCCCCCGTTCTCGACGATGGGCAGCTCGGGGCAGGCCTCACCGCTGTCCAGGACACGAACCTCGTCCACAGTCGGCACTCTAGTGTCCAGCTACTCGATCCTTAGAGCCCGGGTCGGGCAGGCCTCCACCCCCAGCTCGGCGTCCTCCTCGAGGTCCGGGCCGGGCTCCTCGACGAGGATGTGGCACACCATGTCGTCCCGCACCTCGAAGACGTCCGGGGCGATCATCTCGCAGTTCGCGCTGCCGATGCACCTGTCCACGTCGAGCACGATCCTCATCTGCTTGCACCCCTGCCCTCGGCACCCGGCCTAGCCCCAAAGATACCTGCCCCATGTACCGCGGCAGGTAGCGCGCCCGTCAGGTGTCGGGGCGCACTTCGGCGAAGCGGTCGATGCGGCGCAGCTCCGGGAACAGCATCCACCACGCTGCGACCACCGCCAGCGTTCCGACCCCGCCGAACACGACTGCGCCGGCCACCCCGAGCAGCGCCCCGGCGATGCCGGACTCGAACGCGCCCAACTCGTTGGAGGCCCCGACGAAGGTGTACTCGACCGCCATCACCCGGCCCCGCATGTCCTCGGGGGTGGCCAGCGGCACGAGCGTGCTCCGCACGAAGACGCTCACCGAGTCGGCCCCGCTCAGCGCCAGCAGCGCGATGAACGCCACCGCGTAGGAGCGGGTGAGGCCGAGCACGATCGTGCCCAGGCCGAACGCGCCGACAGCAGCCATGAGGATCACACCGACCCGCCGCGTCAACGGCCGCACGGCCAGCATGGCCATCGTCGCCAAGGCTCCGATCCCCACCGCAGCTCGCAACCACCCGAGGCCGACCGCACCGACTCCGAGCCGTTCCTCGGCGATCGCAGGAAGGAGCGCCACCGCTCCACCGAACAGGACCGCGAAGAGGTCGAGGGAGATGATGCTCAGCACCACCCGGTTTCTCCGGATGAAACGGAGGCCCTGCAGAGCGTGTACGAGCACCGCCCGCACTCCAGATCCGACGACGGCGGTGGAGCGGGCCACTCCACTGGCGGGCACGACCGCGAGAAGAGCTGCCGCCCCCAGCGACACGGCCGTGGCCAGCAGGTAGGGCGCGGCCACATCGGCCACGAAGACGAAGCTGAACACGACCGGCCCGACGACGAAGCCAGCCTGCCAGCCGGACATGCAAACGGCCACCATCCGCTCGACTGCTCCAGGAGGCGCCATGTCGACCGGCATGACCCGGCTGGCCGCGCTCAGCACCGACCGGGCGCAGCCGAAGGCGAACACGAGGGCGAAGATCGGCATGACCGATGTCGGGTCCGACGCCACGTAGAAGTAGAGCCCCGCAGATGCGGCCGCCTCGCCCACGAGTCCGACGGCGTACATCAGGCGCCGGTCGAACCGGTCCGACAGCACGCCGCTGAGCGGTGCGAGAAGCAGGGTGGGCACGAACTCGGCCAGACCGAGCCAGCCGAGATCGAGCGGCCTGCCGGTCATGTCGAATACCTGCTTGCCCAGGATGGTGATCTGACCCACGGTCATAGCCGCAGTCAGGAAGATGATGACCGGCAGGGCCCAGAGCCGCGGACCGATCCGGGCGGCCTCCGCCGCCGACGACCCGGCGCCGGCCGCCGGTGAATCGTCGTTCGGCATCAGCTAGACGCTAAGAGACCGAGCGCATTATGGCTAGGCGTCGGGGTGCGCCTCGGCGAAGCGGTCGATGCTGCGCAACTCACCGAAGGCAAACCACCAGATCGCCACCACGGCCAAGGCCCCCACACCGCCGAAGACCACCGCCCCGGCCACGCCCAGAACGGCTCCGGCCACGCCCGACTTGAACGCGCCCAACTCGCTCGAGCCGCCGATGAACACGTACTCCACGGCCATAACCCGTCCTCGCATGTCCTCCGGCGTGGCCAGGGGCACCAGCGTGCTGCGGATGAAGACGCTGACGGCGTCGGCCGCTCCCATCACCAGCAGCGCCGCGAAGGCGACCGCGTAGACACGGGTCAGCCCGAGCACGACCGCGCCAATGCCGAAAGCGGCCACCACCGCCATCAGCGACGTGCCCACCCGCCGCCGGAGCGGACGCACCGCCAGGGCGACCATCACCACAGAGGCCCCAATGCCGAACGCGGCCGCCAGCCAGCCGAGGCCCACCGCACCCGCTCCGAGGCGCACCTCGGCGACGGCGGGCAGCAGCGCATGGGCGCCGCCCATGAAGACGGCGAAGAGGTCGAGCGAGATCGCTCCGAGAACCACTCGGTTGCGCCGGACGTAGCGCAGCCCCTCCAGGGCATGTTCAAGCGCGGCCCGCACGCCGGCCCCGGCCGCGGACGCGGCCCTCTGCACTTCGCTCGTAGGCAGGAGCATGAGCAGGCCGATGGCGGCTCCCGAGGCCCCGGCGGCCAGCAGGTACGGGAAGGCCGGATCGACCTCGAAGGCGAAGCCGAACGAAGCGGGGCCGACGATGAAGCCCGCCTGCCAGGCCGCGACGTTCAACGCCACCGTCCGCTCCCGGGCCTCCTCCGGCGCCAGATCCACCGGCAGGGCCCGGCTCACCGCCATGAGGAAGGCCCGGGCCGTGCCGAACACGACGACCAGGCCGTATATCGGAAGCACCGACGTGGGATCGTTCGTCACGTAGAGGAACAGGCCGACCGAGGCCAGGGCCTCGCCGCCGAGACCCCACGCGTACACGAAGCGACGCTCGAAGCGGTCCGCGACCACTCCGGTCACCGGTGCAAGCAGGAAGGCGGGCACGAACTCCGCCAATCCCAGCAGGCCCAGGTACAGCGTCTCGCCGGTCATGTCGAACACCTGCTTGCCCAGGATCGTGAGCTGCCCAATGGTCATCGCCATCGAGAGGAAGGTCACCCCGAACAGCGCCCAGAGCCTCGGACCGATCCGCGCCGGCTCAGCCGCCGACGACCCGGCGCCCGACGCCGGTGAATCGTCGTTCGGCATCCACCCAACGCTAATGCGCTCCCGGAGGCCGAGCCCTAGCCTGCGAATCCCATGGCCCTGCCCCCGCTGGGCGACTTCCTGCCCGACACTCCCGGCGCCGACGAACTGCTGGACGCCTTCATCGAGTGGTCGGCCGCGGCCGACCTCGAGCTGTACCCGCACCAGGAGGAGGCGGTGCTGCGCCTGCTGGCCGGCGAGAACGTGGTTCTGTCCACGCCCACCGGCTCGGGCAAGTCTCTGGTGGCCCTGGCCGGTGCCTTCGCCATGCTGGCCCAGGGCCGCCGGGCCGTGTACACCGCCCCCATCAAAGCCCTGGTGAGCGAGAAGTTCTTCGAGCTGACCGCGGCGTTCGGCCCCTCCGAGGTGGGCATGGTCACCGGCGACGCGTCGGTCAACGGCGACGCCCCGGTCATCGCCTGCACCGCCGAGATCCTGGCCCAGCGAGCCCTGCGAGCCGGCGCCGACACTCCGGCGGACCTGGTGGTGATGGATGAGTTCCACTACTACGGCGACCGCGACCGCGGCTGGGCCTGGCAGGTGCCGCTGCTGCAGCTTCCCAAGCCCCGGTTCCTGCTGATGTCGGCCACCCTCGGCGACACCGGCGCTCTCCGCCGCGATCTGACCGCCCGCACCGGGCGCGACACCGCCCTGGTCGCCTCAGCGGAGCGTCCGGTGCCGCTCGATGTCGAGTACCGGGAGACCCCGCTGCACGTCTCGATCGAGCAGCTGCTGGAAGCCGGCCGCGCCCCCGTCTACATAGTTCACTTCACTCAGCGCGAGGCCACCGCCCGGGCCCAGAGCCTCACCAGCCTCAAGGTTCTCGGACCCGCCGAGAAGGAGGCGGTGAAGGAGGCCGTGGGCGGTTTCCGCTTCGACACCCCGATCGGCAAGGACCTGCGCCGCTTCGTGCTGTCCGGCATCGGGGTGCACCACGCCGGGATGCTGCCCAAGTACCGGCTGCTGGTGGAGAAGCTGGCCCAGCAGGGCCACCTCAGGCTGATCTGCGGCACCGACACGCTCGGGGTGGGCGTGAATGTTCCCATCCGCACCGTGCTGTTCACCCAGCTCTACAAGTACGACGGCCGGCGCACCCGGGTGCTGTCGGTGCGGGACTTCCAGCAGATCTCCGGCCGGGCCGGCCGTCGGGGGTTCGACACCGTCGGCAGCGTGTGGGTTCAGGCCCCCGAGCACGCGGTGGAGAACAAGCGGGCCGAGATGCGGGCCGGGGGCGATCCCAGGAAGCTCCGCAAGCTGGTGCGCAAGAAGCCTCCGGACAGGGGCTACGCCCACTACGACGACAAGACCCTGACCCGGCTGTGGGATGGCACACCCGAGACGCTGGAATCCAGCTTCGACGTGACCCACGCCATGATGCTCAACGTCCTGGACCGGCCCGGCGACGGCTGCGCGGCCATGAAGCGCCTGCTGGTCGACAACCATGAGCCCCGCTCCCGCCAGCGGCGGCACATCCGCAAGGCGGTCGGGGTGTTCCGCTCGCTGATCGACGCCGAGATCGTGGAGGTGCTGCCCGAGCCCGACGGGTCGGGCCGGCCGGTGCGGGTCAACATCGACCTTCAGGACGAGTTCCGGCTCAACCAGCCGCTGGGGCTGTTCGCGGTGGAGGCGATCTCGGTTCTCGACCCGGAGGCTCCCGACTACCACCTGCAGGCGCTGAGCGTGGCCGAGTCGGTGCTGGAGGATCCCCTGGCGGTGCTGCTGGCCCAGAGGGATGCGGCCCGGGACGAGTTGATGACCCGCATGAAGGAGGAGGGCGTGGAGTACGAGGAGCGGATGGCCCGGCTGGCCGAGGTGACCTGGCCGAAGCCGGAGGCCGAGTTCATCGAGCCCGCCTTCGACACCTTCGCCCGCCATCACCCGTGGGTCGGGCATCTGCGGCCCAGCCCCAAGTCGGTGGTGCGCGACATGGTCGAGCACGCCGACACCTTCAACCAGTACGTGAGCCGCTACGGGCTCAAGCGCTCCGAGGGCCTGGTGCTGCGCTACCTGACCGACTGCTACAAGGCGCTGGCCCAGACCGTGCCGGCCTCGGCCGTCAACGACCGCCTGGCCGAGGTGATCGAGTGGCTGGGCGCGCTGGTGCGGGAGGTGGACTCCAGCCTGCTCGACGAATGGGAGAGGCTGCGGGCCGTCTAGCTCAGGTCTGGGGCCGGGCCCGGCCCGACTTCACGTCGTCACCGTAGGGCAGGAACGATCCGAAGTCGGGCCCGCGCCGCAGGCTGTGGCCGCCGTCGACGTTGATGGCGGCGCCGGTGATCCAGCGAGCCTCGTCCGAGATCAGGAAGGCCACCAGCGCGGCCACATCCGAGGGCTCGCCGACACCGCCGAGAGGCGTGTTCCGGACGTAGCTGTCGTACACCGCGGAGTCGCGGGGGATGGCCTCCATGATCTCGGTGGCGATGAACCCGGGCCTGACCGCGTTGAAGCGCACGCCCGCGGGCCCGAACTCGTCGGCCGCGTTGCGGACCATCGCCTCGATGCCGGCCTTGCCCGCGGTGTAGGCCCCGAAGTACGGGTGGGTCACCGCCCCGGCCAGCGACGACATCGCCACGAACGACCCGCCGCCCGCGGCGGCCATGCGTTCGGTGGTGTGCTTGATGGTGAGCATGGTGCCGACCACGTTGAGATCGAGCACGCGCTTGAAGTCCTCGGTGTCGAGCAGGTGGTACGGCCCCATCCGTCCCCCGCCGCCGGCGTTGGCCACCACCCCGTGCAGGTGCCCGTCGGTGTCGCAGGCAGCCTCGGCTACCCGAGACATGTCGTCCTCGGAGGTCACGTCGGCGACCTCGTAGGCCACCGATCCGCCGTCACCGCATGAGATGCCGGCCGCGGCCGCGGCCAATCTCTGCTCCGTTCGCCCGCAGATCGTCACCGCCGCCCCCTCCGCAGCCAGGCGGGCCGCGCAGGCCCTACCGATGCCGGTGCCGCCTCCGGTGACGAGCACTGACCTGCCCCGCAGACGGCCGGGCGATGGCGCCGGCCCGGTCATGAACCGTCGGCGGGGGCCCGGCCGGTGGCGCGGCTGATGAGGTCGACCAGGCTCGGACAGCCGTCGATCTTGGAGAACCGGCGGTCGACGTACAAGAGGGTGGCGAAGATCAGCAGGAAGGCCGCCACGAAGTTCACGACCTGGCGGGTGACCAGGAACAGGTTGACCCCCGCGCTGTTGTAGAGCCAGAAGTCCCACACCGACGAGCCGACCTCGTAGAGGGTGATCACCCAGGTGACGTTGCGCAGCGTGGACAGGAAGTCGGGGTTGTGCTTGAGCTCCTCGGGCAGGTTCAGGAAGCGATGGGCCACCCACACCATGAACGGCTTGCCGATGAGGATGGTGACCGCGGCGGCCACACCGACCAGCATCTTGGTGCCGATGCCGATGCCGAAGTAGACGGCCTCGCTGCTGACACCGAAGTCCACCAGATCCCGCTCGACCGCGATGCTTACCGCCGCCCGGGCCAGGAGGTACCCGGTGATGGCCGGCAGCCAGGCGCCTATCGGCAGGCCCCGGCGGCGGCGGCTGTAGGCCGCCTTGACCGACCACGCGGTGGCCGCGATCACGGCCACCTCGGTGTTCGCGAGGTTGTAGAAGACCAGGAACAGCACCACCGGCATGAACTGGTCGAGGTTGCTTCGCCAGCCCCACACCGCCTGGCGCGACGTCCTGGCCAGTTCCCGGGGCTCGGTCGCCGAGCCGCCGGAATCGACGGGCTCGGGCACCTCGGGCGGAGCGCCCGGCGCCCCGCCCGGCTCGGCGCCCGACCGGTCGGAGCCCTCGTTCACGGAGCGAGAGCCGCCCATGCCTGCGCGGTGGCCTCGTCGCCGACCACCGACAGCGAGTCGTCGTCGAGCGGCAGCCGGTTCCACATGGCCAGGAACAGGGCGCCGCCCGGTCCCCGCACCGCGGCGTCGCCCTTCACATGGGCACGTTCGAACACCACGTCATCGCCCTCGGCATGCACGATCCACTCGCCCTCGCCGTCGGTGCGGTGCAGGTGGAGGCTCCCTGCCGGCAGATCCCGCCGCTTGCGATTCTGGGCGTTGGGCAGCACGAACTCGAAGAACTCGTCCACCCCGTCCCTCGCCTGGTCGCCGTCGACCGGGCCGGTGGCCCCGACCGCGTTCTCGGCGTCCCAGCGGTGCACGCTGGTCTCGTGCAGCATCCGGCGGAAGTAGAAGCCGGCGTCGGGCCGGGGCGACCAGTTCCACACCGGGGTGTCAGGCTCGATTCCTGCCAGGGCATCGACGAGCCGGTCGAGCGCCTCCGCCGCGAAGTCCACCGCCGAGTCGTCGTCGGGCACCTGGGGCATCTGCTCCCGGCCCAGGGGCTCGGTGGCCCGGCTGGCCACGTAGCTGCCGACCAGACCGTGGACCCAACCCATGTGCCCGGCCAGGTCGAGCAGGTTCCAATCGCCGCACGTAGGCACCGCGGCCTTGAGGTCGGAGCGGGCCACCTCGATCAGGCGGCGGCCGTCGAGCTCGATCTGGTTGACGATTGCGTCTCTGTCCATGGTCCCAGTCTGGCGGTGAGCCGCCCGAGCGCGACACCCGGCGCCGACCGGGGCAGGATAGGCGAATGGGAACCTACGCAATCAGCGGATCGGCCTCGGGCATGGGCGCAGCCACCCGGCAACGGCTGGAGGCCGCCGGGCACCGTGTGGTCGGGATCGACCTGCGCGACGCGGAGGTGATCGCCGACCTGGGAACGGCTGAGGGCCGCGCCGGGGCGGTCGCCGCCGTGATCGACGCGGCTGGCGGCGTGCTGGACGGCGCGGTGTCGGCTGCCGGTCTGGGTCCGCCGGTAGCCGGCGATCTCATCGCCAGAGTCAATTTCTTCGGATCGCGGGCTCTGCTGGAGGGGCTGCGACCCGCTCTGGCCGCCTCGGGCGCGGCCCAGGCGGTGCAGTTCGGGTCGAACTCGTCCACCACCACTCCCAACCTGCCCGACGACCTGATCGCCGCCTACCTCGAAGGCCGCGAGGAGGACGCGGTGGCCATCATCGGGTCGGCCGAACCCGTGTTCGCGCCCGCCATCGCCTACGGCGGTTCGAAGCTGGCCATCACGCGGTGGTGCCGCCGGGCCGCGGTCACGGAGCCGTGGGTCGGCGAGGGCATCAGACTCAACGTCATCGCCCCAGGGCCGGTCGACACCCCCCTGTTGCGAGCGGGCCAGGTCCACGAGGTGTACGGCCCGTTGATGGAGGCGTTCCCCGTGCCGGTGACCGAGACCCCCGGCGCCGACACGCTGGCCGCCTGGGTCGAGTTCCTGCTGTCGCCGGCGGCCCGGTTCGCCTGCGGATCGGTGATCTACGTGGACGGCGGCACCGACGCCCTCATGCGCTCCGACGACTGGCCCCGAACCTTCACAATGTGACCGGCTAGCCGAGGCGGCGGTACAGCTCGGCCACCAGCAGGCGCAGTTCGTCGGAGCAGCGGTCGAAGTCGTCCTGCTCGCCTGCGCCGGGATCGACGATCTCCTCCCACGCCTCCGGCGCGAGTCCATCGAGTTCAAGATCCCTCACCCTCTGGCCGAGATCGTGGACCGCGGAACCGCCTTGAGGAGGCATCAGGTCCCGAGCCAGCCGACGCAGGGAGCCGGTGATTGGCGCCGCCTCGGGGATATTGCGCCGCATCCAGTGGAGGTGGAGCGGCTCCATGACAACCGCCAGATCAGCCTCAGCCGCGTCGGCGGCCCGGAACTGGCGGGATCGGTGGGCGTGGTCGGTGAGACCGTGCCGGGCCAGGGCCGACCGGGTGCGGGTACCCATCGGATGCCCCTCCACGGTGAGGGTGCCGGCGCTGCGAACGTCGAGCCGCTGGCGGGTGTCGAGGGATCGCAGCATGGCCGCGGCCATCGGCGACCGGGCCGCGTTCCCGGTGCACACCATGTACACCACCGGCCGCTCACCCATTGCCGTCACCACAGCGGCTGAACCCTACGACCGGAACTCGTGCTTGCGGATGCCGGTGGGGTCGATCACGTTGCGGATGAGGTGGAGTTCCTCGTCGGTGGGCAGGCGGCTGGCGGGTACTTCGTGGGGCACGGCGAGCTCGAAGGGGGTGGCCGCCAGCACGTCGTCGACGCTGACACCGGGGTGGACGGACCGCAGGCGCATGGTGTGGTCGGGCGTCTCGAAGTCGTAGGCGGCCAGCTCGGTGACCACTCTGCGGATCTCGTGGAAGCGCCCGCTGGGCTCGGGCAGCGCGGCGACCCGGTCATAGCCCGGCCCCGACACCACGTCCACGCTCTCGGCAAACGTGCGGGCCTGGTTGGGGATCCAGTAGCTGGTGGTGTGGTTGATCACGTTGCCGGGCGCGCCCCGCAGCCCAAGCAGTTGTGCCTTGGGCTGCCGGTAGTCCCCGATGGCGGCGAAGTTCTGGTTGCCGTGGCGGTCGATCTGGCTGGCGCCCATCACCACATGACGGTGCCCCGACCACGCCTGGTCGAACACCGTGCGGAACGGCAGGTAGCCCTCCACCACGATGCCCTCGTCGCCGGAGGGGTCCCCCACGGTCGTGCCCAGCGGCAGCGTGCCCACCACCGCGTAGGCGATGGTGTCGGTGAGCATCAGGTCGGGTTCGAAGCTGGCCCGGGCCAGCCTTCCCGCCGCCACCGGGAACGGTCCCATCGGATGGCACAGCAGTTCGCCGTCGCCGCGGAAGGCCTCGGCCAGCGCCACCAGGCAGATCTCATCGATGGTGGCGTCGCTCACGTCGCCTCTCCCCCGTCGGCTCGCCCGGCCAGGCGAGCCCGGTACTCGTCGTGTGAGGGCAGGTCTAGCCAGTCGGCCTGGAACCGGGCCCAGGCCTCAGGGTCCCGGGCCGTGGCCGCGTACTCCCGCTGGAACGCCTCGTCACGGCCGTAGTCGGGCAGGCACTCGGTGAAATGGGCGCCACCAGACGCCTCCACCACGCCGTCGGTGTGCAGGCGCGGGATCTTCAGAGTGTGGACCGATCCCTCGCGCAGCAGATCCTCGGTGGCCACGAGTCGCTCGCACGACATGAACGTGCGCTTGGCCGCCATGGCGAACAGGTCGTCGAAGTAGAGGTCGGGACCGAGGAACTGCCCGTTGCCGGCGGCGTCGGCCCGGTTCATGTGCACCAGCGACACGTCGATCTCGAAGGCGGGAACGGCCACCAGCTCGGTGCCGTCGTCGTAGGGGCTCGTCACCGTCTTGAGGTCGGGGTTGTACGTGAGCATGTCGGAGCCCAGCCCGGCTCGGGTCGGGTAGAACGGCACCCGGTGGGTAGCGGCCAGGAGCCCCAGGTAGAAGGCGCCCTCGTCGAACTCCCGGGCCTCCACCGAGCCGGTCTGGCGAGCAATCCGGAAGTGGGGCTCGAGCGGGATGGAGTCGAGCGACACGAACCCGTAGGTGAGCCGGCGGACCCGGCCCGCAGCGCACAGCAGACCCACGTCGGGCCCGCCGTAGCTAACCACGTGAAGATCCTTCAGCCCGCTGCGCAGGATGGCCCGCACCAGCGACATCGGCTTGCGGCGCGACCCCCAGCCGCCGATGCCGATGGTCATGCCATCGCTGAGCTCGGCGACGACATCGTCCTCGGTCATCCGCTTGTCGGGCACCGCCCGACGGTAGAGCGCCGGCCGTGCCGCTGCTACTCCCGCCGCCGCGGAACTGGCAGCAGAATGCGCGCATACCGTTCAAAACGCTGCCAATTCGACACGCAGCCACCGCCCCGCCGAGAACTAGCAGCAGAATGCGCGCATACCGTGCAAAACGCTGCCAATTCCGCGGCGGCGATAGCTTCGAGGCAAGCCTGCCTATCCCCGGGGTGCCGCGTGCCCGACAACCCGCTCGACATGACCGGCCGGACCGTGATCGTGACCGGGGCCACCATGGGCCTCGGCCGGGTGATCGCCACAAAGTTCCTCGAGCAGGGCGCCGACGTGGTCGTGTGCGCCCGCCGCGAGCCCGAGGAGCCGGTGACCGCAGGCGGCCGGGAGGCGGCCTTCGTGGCCGCCGATGTTCGCGATCCCGATCAGGTCGCCGCAGTAGTGGAGTACGCCGTGGGCCGCACCGGCCGGATCGACGTGCTGGTCAACAACGCCGGGGGAGCTCCGCCCGCGGAGACGGCCACGGTCTCTCCCCGGTTCAACGAAAAGATCGTCGCGCTCAACCTGCTGGCCCCGCTGACCTTCGCGCAGGCAGTCCACCCGGTGATGAGCGCCCAGCAGGACGGCGGGGTGATCATCAACATCTCCTCGGTGTCGAGCATCCGCCCCTCCCCGGCCAGCGCGGCATACGGAGCGGCCAAGGCCGGATTGGACAGCCTGACCCGGACTCTCGCTCACGAGTGGGGCCCTGCCATCCGGGTACTGAGCGTGATGGTCGGGCTGCTGCGCACCGAGCAGGCCCACCTCTACTACGGCGACGAGGCCGGGATCGAGGCCGTCGGCCAGACTCTCGCCCTCGGCCGGATGGGAAGTCCCGAAGAGATCGCTGACGTCGTGCTGTTCTGCGCCTCGCCGCTCGCCTCCTACATGTCGGGGGCGTCGGTTCCGGTGCACGGCGGCGGCGAGGTGCCCTCGTACCTCCTCGCCACCACCGGCGAAGTGGCTCAGCACCGGCCGGGCTCCGAGCCGTGACAACGACGCGCCGCTGGTGGACCGGCCGTGCCATCGTTCTGTCCTTGCTCGCGGCTTCAGTGCTCGTCTCCGCCCATTCCAGCGCTTGGGCCCATGAGGGCGAGGATGAACCACTCCCGACCGACTCCGGGGAGGACCTGAGACCGGTCTACGAGATCCCTCCGGGCGCCGACCGGATAATCGGATCCCCCGACCCCGGACCGGACCCCCAGCACTCCGGCGACCGGGGCGGGAGCCTTCAGTTCGTCACCCTGGGAGTGGTGGCAGTTGCAGTCACCTTCATCATGTGGCGAATCGCCCGAGCGGCGCGTGCCGCCCGTGTCCGACTCTCCGAAGGCAGCCCCTGAGTTGTGAGCGGGTCGCTCCGACTCGCAACAATGGACGCATGACGAGCATCAACCGATGGTGCGGGTACGTGCACCTGCTGCTGGGCCTTGCGGTCGCGGCCCAGTTCGTGCTGTCCCCCACCTACGACATAGACGCGAGCGGCGATGTCTGGGATGTGCTGACCATCCCCATGGCTGTGGGCGCGGCCTCCGCAGTGGTCTTCAGCCTGATCCGGGTCCAGCAGTCGCGGCAGTCCGAGGAGGGGGCCGATCTCAGATCGGTGTGCATGCTGATCGCCTCGGCGGCCCTGTTCCTGCTCTATTACCGGCTCTGGCTGGCCTGGTGGGTGTTCGACGCGGCCGAGACTCCCCCGCCGGATCTGCGGCAGGTGATGTGGTACTTCATCGACGTGCTGTTCGTGCTGGTCAATGTCGCTGTCGGCCGACACTTGCTGCGCGCAGCCGGCGGGCAGGAGGGACGCGGCTGAGTCCCCAGGACCGGGTAGTTCAAGCCTGCGTCCCAAAACCTGATAATTCTGATCGGATTTGTGTTGTATCGCGCCCGAGAGTGCGCTACCCTCTCGAATCCCGACTTTTCTTATCGGAATTATCATATTCAGATGCCCAGCGCCCCGACCCCATACCCCGTGAACCTCCTCCTCGCCGGACAGCCCGTCCTGGTTGTCGGCGGCGGTCCGGTCGCGACCCGCAAGGTGGAGGCGCTGCTCCGCGCCGGCGCCCGGGTGACTGTGGTAGCCCCGGCCGCCGCCAAGGCCATCGCCGACCAGCCCAACATGACCTGGCTCCGACGGAGCTACCAGTCACCGGAGGCGGGCTCCTACCGGCTGGTCGTCACAGCGACGAACGACCCGGCGGTGAACGCCCAGGTGGCCCAGGACTGCGAAGTCGCCAACGTTCTTGTCAACTCCGCTGATGACCCGGCCAACTGCACCTTCACTCTGCCGTCGGTCGCCCGGCGCGAGCACTTGCAGGTGACCGTCTCCACCGATGGCCGCAGCCCCGCGCTGGCCCGCTGGCTCCGCCGCCGTATCGAGCGGGAGATCGACTCCGGCTACACCACGCTGCTGGAGCTGCTGGCCGAGACCAGGGCTGAGGCCAAGGCCGCCTTCGGTACGTCGGAAGTACAGGGCTGGGAGGCCGCTCTCGACGGCGGCCTGCTCGAACTGGTGAGGGTCGGGCGCGTCGACGAGGCCCGCTCCCTGCTGCGCGGCCACCTCGGACTCCATGCCCCCGAGAACGCACCCACCGAGGCGCTGGCATCGTGACCGTCCACCTCGTGGGCGCGGGCCCCGGTGACCCTGAGCTGCTGACGGTCCGGGCCGTCGGCCTGCTGCGCCAGGCCGACGCGGTGGTCTACGACCGGCTCGTCGACCCGGCTGTGCTCGATCTCGCACCGCCGTGGGCCGAGCTCATCTGCGTGGGCAAGACACCCGGCGCTCCGAGCCCGTCCCAGGACGACATCAACGCCATCCTCGTGGACCGGGGCCGCCGTTTCGGCTGCGTCGTGCGGTTGAAGGGCGGCGACCCGTTCGTGTTCGGCCGCGGCGGCGAGGAGGCCGCCGCCCTGCGGGCCGCCGGACTCGACGTCGAGATTGTCCCCGGAGTGACCTCCGCGGTGGCCGCGCCGGCTGCGGCCGGCATCCCCGTCACCCTGCGAGGCGTCTCCAGCGGCTTCACCGTGGTCACCGCCCACCAGGATCCGGCCTCGGGCCGGTGGCTCGACTGGGACGCGCTGGCCCAGGGCGGCACCACGCTGGTGATCCTGATGGGCGCGGCTCGGGCCGAGCAGATCGCCGACCGGCTCCGGGCCGGCGGCATGGCCGACGACACCCCGGTGGCAGTCATCAGCGCGGCCACCACCAGTGAACAGCGCATCGACCGGACCGACCTGTCCGGTCTGCGCCGCCTCCGGGTGTCCAGCCCGGCCACCATCGTCGTCGGCGCGGTCGCGGCCGAAGACGTGCTGGCCGCCTCAGAACTCAACGCTCTAGCGACCCAAGGAACTGTGCCATGACCCTTCTGGAGCCGCGCACCGCCGCCCCGACGCGGGCCGAGCCGCCCGCGCCACCCACCGGCCGGGGCCCGGTCGACCCCGAGATACGCGCCGACGTCGACAAGTACCGGCAGCAGTACGCCCGGTTCCTGAGCGGCGAGCTGAGCGATGAGGTGTTCCGGGTGTACCGGCTCACCAACGGCATCTACGGGCAGCGGCAGGGCGGCACCAACCAGATGGTTCGGGTCAAGGTGCCCTACGGCTCCATCCAGCCCGACCAGCTCGAGATGCTGGGCTGGCTGGTCGACGCTTACAGCCGCGGCTGGGGCCACATCACCACCCGCCAGAACATCCAGTTCCACTACGTGCAACTCGATCAGATCCCCGACGTCCTCGAGCATCTGGCGTCGGTGGGCCTCACCACCCGCGAGGCCTGCGGCGACACGGTCCGCAACGTCCAGGGCTGCCACCTGGCCGGCGCCTGCCCCCACGAGGTGCTCAACATCACGCCTTGGGCCGAGGCCACCTACCGGCACTTCGTGCGCAACCCGATCAGCCAGCGGCTGCCCCGCAAGTTCAAGATCAACTTCTCGGGCTGCGAGTCCGACTGCGGTCAGGCCATGTTCAACGACGTCGGCGTGATCGGCGTGGTCCGCCGGACCGACGCCGGCGAGGTCGAGAGCGGCTTCAAGGTGTTCATTGCGGGCGGTCTCGGCACGACGCCGCATCCGGCTCTGGCGCTGGAGGACTTCACCCCCCGCGAGGAGTTGCTGCCCACCATCGAGGCCTGCCTGCGGGTGTTCGACCAGGCCGGCAACCGAGACAACAAGCTGCGGGCCCGCATGAAGTGGCTGGTCGACACCCTCGGCTTCGAGGAGGTCCAGCGGCGGGTGCTGACCCAGCGCAAGTTCCTGGTGGCCTCCACGTCCTGGCCCGGCGGAATCCCCGCCGAGGTGCTGGCCGGCGGCGACGACCCGGCCGGCGCCGGCGATCCCGCGGAAATCACCGCCATCGGCCACGGCACCCCGGTGACCCTGGGAACCGGCAGCCCCTACGAGCGCTGGGAGCGGGCCAACGTGGTGCGGGGTGTGCGGGACGGCACCGTCTCGGTGTACGCCCAGGCCCATCTCGGTGACATCACCGGCGATCAGTTCCGTGCGCTGGCCGCGCTGCAGCGGGACCTCGGCACCGACGTGCGCCTCACCAACCGCCAGAACGTTGTGTTCAGGGGCATACACGTCGAGGACCTGCCGCTGGTCTTCGACCGGCTGAACAGCATGGACATGGCCCAGCCCGGCGCCGAGCTGTCCCGCGACGTGGTGGCCTGCCCGGGATCGGACACCTGCAATCTGGCCGTCACCCAGAGCCGAGGTCTGGGCCACGCCATCGGCGAGCGCCTCGAGTCCGAGGGCCTGGCCGAGGTGGGCGGTATCCGCATCAACATCTCGGGATGCCCCAACTCCTGCGGCCAGCACCACGCGTCGGACATCGGGTTCTTCGGCGCGGAGCGGCGGGCCCACGGCCGCAGCGCGCCCGGCTACCAGATGCTGCTCGGCGGCCACATCGGCTCACAGCAGATGCACTTCGGCGAGAAGGCCCTGCGCCTGCCCGCCCGCAACGCCCCCGAGGCCACCGCCCGGGTGATCCGGCGCTTCACCGAGGAGCGGCAGGCCGGTGAGGACTTCCGGGACTGGATGCAGCGGGTCGGCGGCGCCCGGGCCGTGGCCGAGGCCCTCAAGGACCTCGACCAGTTCCCCGCCTTCGACGACGACCCGTCCTTCTACGTCGACTTCGACGAGACCGGCCCCTACACGGTGGAGACCGGCGCCTCGGAGTGCGCCACATAGACCGCCCGCCGAGAGATCTCGGGTTACTTGTGTGCACACAGCACACACTTTCAACCCGAGATTCAGATGGGAGCGGTCACCGGGCGCCGAGAGCTACCTCTACCGCCACCGGATGGTGGCAGGCGACGAAGTGGTCGGCGTCGCCGACCTGCTCGGTGGCCGGCTCGACCTCACGGCACACGTCGGTCGCCCGAGGGCAGCGGGTGTGGAACCGGCAGCCGCTCGGGGGCGCGGTGGCCGACGGCAGCTCGTCGCCGATGTCGCCCTCGCTCACGTCCACGGTGGGGGCCGGCTCGGGAATCGACGCCAGCAACGCCCGGGTGTACGGATGGGCGGGACTGGAGTAGAGCTCCTCCGTGCTGCCGATCTCGCACACCTTGCCCAGGTACATGACCACGATCCGGTCGCTGACGTTCTTCACCACCGACAGGTCGTGGGAGATGAACAGCACGGTCAGGCCGTAGCGACGCTTCATGTCCTGCAGCAGGTTCAGGATCTGGGCCTGGATGGACACGTCGAGCGCCGACACCGGCTCGTCGCAGATCAGCACCTTGGGATCGAGCGCCAACGCCCTGGCGATGCCGATGCGCTGGCACTGTCCGCCCGAGAACTCGTGCGGGCGCCGGGCCCCGTACCTCGCCTCCACCCCGACCGCGTCCATCAACTCGTCTATGCGGTCACGGCTCCACGACCCTATGTCGTCACCCCACACGGCCAGGCCCTCGGCTATCACGTCACGGACCCGGCGGCGGGGGTTGAGCGAGGAGATCGGGTCCTGGAAGATCATCTGCACCTGCGGCCGGACCCGACGAAGGTCCTCGCCCTCGAGGCGGGCGAGATCCCGGCCCTCGTAGAGCACCTCGCCCGCGGTGATGTCGACCAGGCGGATGATGGCTCGGGCGACCGTCGACTTGCCGCAGCCGGACTCGCCCACGATCCCGAGAGTCTCACCGCTCACGACGTCGAAGGTCACCTCCGAGACCGCGTGGACCACGCGCCTGCGGCCCGCGGGAAAGTGCACCACCAGATCCTTGACCCGCAGCAGCACGTCGTCGCGGTCGCGCAGCTGCGCGTGGCCGGTGCCGGCCATCAGCCGCTGCCTCCCCCGCTGCCGGTGACGGGCAGCCCGGCCGCGGTCGCCCCGGCGGCCCGGTTGGACGACATCGCGGCCATTCCCCGCTCGGTGCCCGTCGGATGGAGGCACGCGAAGCGGTGCAGCCCCACCAGCCCGCTCAACTCGGGAACACCGCCGAGACAGTCGCTCTGGGCGTAGATGCACCGGGGCGCGAAGGCGCACTCGTCGGGCGGGTCGATCAACTCGGGCGGTCGTCCCGGGATCGGGTCCAGACGGTGATGGACCGGGTCGTCGATGCGGGGGATCGAGCGCAGCAGCGCCTCGGTGTAGGGGTGGCGCATGTCGAAGAAGAGGGTGCGGGCGTCGGCAGTCTCCACCACCCGGCCCGCGTACATCACGGCCACGTCGTCGGCCCGGCCGTGGGCCACGCCCAGGTCGTGGGTGATGAGGATCATCGACATCCCCCGGTTTCGGCGCAGCTCGTCGAGCAGGTCCAGCAGGTGCTTCTGGACGGTGACGTCCACTGCGGTGGTGGGCTCGTCCGCGATCAGCAGCCGGGGCTGGCAGGCCAGCGCCATGGCGATGACCACCCGCTGGCGCAGCCCGCCCGACAGCTCGTGCGGATACTGAGACACTCTCCGCGCCGGCTCGGGCATGCCCACCACGTCCAGCAGTTCCACGGCCTCCTCCAGGGCCTCGCTGCGGGACCGGCCGAGGTGGTAGCGGAGGGTCTCGGCGATCTGCTCGCCCACCTTCTTGACCGGGTTGAGCGATGTCATCGGGTCTTGGAACACCATCGTCATCTGCACCCCGAAGAAGTGCTTGACCTTCTCTGCGGCCAGGGCCCGCACGTCCCTGCCGTCGTAGGTCACCTCACCGCTCACCCGGGCGGTCCTGGGCAGGAGGTTCATAAGGGTCTTGGCGGTGACCGACTTGCCCGAGCCCGACTCGCCCACGATGGCGAGGGTCTTGCCCTCGTACAGGTCGAAGCTCACGCCGTTGACCGCGTTGACGGTGCCCCGCTCGGTGGGGAACCGCACGTGCAGGTCGCGCACCGACAGCAGCGGGACGGGTGCAGCGGTCGTCTGGTCCGGAGCCATCAGAAGGCCAGCTCCTTGACGTCGAAGTACTGGCGGATGCGGTCCCCGGCGAAGTTCAGGGCCAGCACGGTGACGAACATCACCACCACGGGGAACATCGCCACATGGGTGGCGTTCTGGAGGTCGCGCAGGCCGGCCCCGTCGACGATCATCTTGCCCCACGAGATGGCCTCGTCCCCGGCCACCGACAGGCCCAGGAAGGCGAGCGAGCCCTCGGCCACCACCGCCACCGCCATCCCGAGCAGCGTGAGCGCCCCCATGGGGATGACCACGTTGGGCAGGAGCTCGCGCACGATGATGCGGCCGTTGCGGGCTCCAAGCACCCGGGCCGCAGCCACGAACTCGCGCTCGGCGTACACCAGGGTGGAGGCCCGGGCCAGCAGGCCGACGGGCGCGACGGCCAGGATGCCGATGGTGAGGCTCACCACCAGCAGGCTGCGCTTGAGGGTGGCGGTGATGAGGATGGCCAGCACCAGCGCCGGGAACGACAGCAGCACGAAGAAGGCGAAGCCCACGGCCTGGTCGAGCCGGCCCCGGAAGTACCCGGCCAGGATCCCCAGCGCACCGCCGACCACCATGCCGAACACGATGGCGAAGCCGCCGACGGCCAGGCTTATGCGGGCGCCGTACATGGTGCGTGAGAACACGTCCCGACCCAGGGCGTCGGTTCCGAACCAGGCGTCCGCCGACGGCGGCTCCCGGGGGCCCGAGTACCCCACCTTGGTGGGGTCGGCGAAGGGCAGCATCGGGGCGAACAGGGCGATGAACGCCATGACCACGAGCCAGACCACCGCCAGCCAGAAGCCGACCCCCAGGCGGCGGCGCACGGCCTCGTCCTCACCCGGGCCGTCGGACTCGGGCCCCTTGCTGGACCGCACGAGCCGGAAGACCCGGAACCGCCGCAGCAGCCGCTGCCGGGAGGCCCTGCCCTTGCGGGACGGCCGGCCGTCGGGGCTCACCGGGCTCTCACCCTCGGGTCGAGCCAGCTGTAGAACAGGTCCACCACGAAGTTGATGACCACGAAGGTGCAGGCGACCAGCATGACGATGGCCAGCACCACCGGGAAGTCGTCGCGGACCACCGCGGTCACTATCTCCCGGCCGATCCCGGGGATGCCGAAGATCTGCTCCACCACCAGCGACCCGCCGATCATGGCCCCGGTGCTGACCCCGAAGACGGTGACGACCGAGAACAGCGACGGCCGCAGGGCGTGGCGGAACATGATCCTCATGGGCGGCAGGCCCTTGGCCCGGGCCATGTGGACGAAGTCCTCCTGCAGGGTGGTGATCAGGTCGGTGCGCAGCAGCCGCTGGTAGCTGGCCGCCAGGGGCAGGCCGAGGGTGGCCGCCGGCAGCACCATGGAGAACACCAGGCCGACGACGCTGTCGCTCTCGTAGGCCGAGGGGAAGATCTGCCAGCGCAGGGAGAGCAGGTACAGCAGCACCACACCGAGCGCGAAGTTGGGTATCGAGAGCAGCCCGAAGGAGGCCACCGTGGAGCCGCGGTCGAAGGCCCGATTGGCCCGGTAGGCCGCGATCACACCCCAGGGGATGGCCACGCCGAGCGAGACGATCTGGGCCATGACCAGCAGGATTAGGGTCTCGGGCAGCTTCTCGCGGATGATCTCCGCCACCGGCTGGTCGTTCTGGAACGACGTGCCGAAATCCCCGGTGAACATGTCCCCCACCCACAGCAGGTAGCGGACGGGCACCGGCCGGTCGAGGTGGTAGGTGGCCCTGGCCTCGGCCACGGTCTCACAATCGCTGCGGGCCCGGTCCAGCGAGGTGTCCTCGGCCGATCCGGCCTCTATGGCCTCGCAGTCGAGCTCGGCCATCAGGCCGACCACGTTGAACAGCGGATCGCCGAGGAAGTTCATTGCCGAGAAGCCGAGGAACGTGACCGCGAACAGCACCGCCACCAGCAGGACCAGCCGCCGGATGAGGAACCGTGCCACGAGCAGCTACCGCCCCGGTCGCCGCGACATGATCATCGAGGCACTACCCAATTCACGTCCGGCAGTCACTCCCCAACGAGATTACTACTGCGCCTACTGCGACGCCCGCCAGGGTCCTGATCGCCCGGCCCGAGCCGGCGGCTAGCCCAGCCAGACCCCGTTCAGCAGCACCCGCCCCGAGTTGTTGCACCAGAGTTTGGTCCCGTCGGGAGACGTCTGACCGCAGATGTTGTTGACGTTGTCGCGGGCACCGACCGCCCAGTTCGTGTGGTAGTAGAAGATGTAGGTGTAGCTGTCGCGGATCATCTCCTGGATCCGGTGCCAGATCTCCACCCGGCGATCGAGGTCGTCGATGGCCCGGGATTCGAGCATGAGTGCGTCCCGTTCGGGATCGCAGTAGCGGGGGAAGTTGAGCGAGATGAACCCGATGGAGTCGCACTCCAGCCACAGCGCGGCGCTGTCGGGGTCGATGGTGCCGAACTGCCGCCAGTTGACCACGTCGTAGTTGCCCAGCACCACCTCGTTGATCAGCTTGTCCTGGAGCACCTCGACCGGCGTGATGTTGAAGAACGCCTCCCAGGCGTCGGTCTGCAGATCGGCGATGCGCACGTTCTCCACCGAGGGCCCGCCGAAGTGCAGCTCCATGTTGATCCTTCCGTCGGAGCAGTTCTCGGGGTGGTCGGCGCAGTAGGCGTCGACCAGCGGTGCGGCCAGCTCCGGCATGTTGGTCTCCTGCTTGACCGCGGGGTTGTGCCAGACCAGGTCGGGATGGAACATCGTGTCGGCCGGCGGCGAGGTGCCCTGGCGGATCAGTTCCAGGTACTTGTCCCGATCCGCGGCGAAGGTCAGTGCCTGGCGGGCCCGGATGTCGTCGAAGGGCGGTCGCCCCGAGTTGATCACGGCGAAGCCCTCGTCGGACCGCAGATTCTCGATGGTCTGCACGCCGGCGGACTCGCGCATGATGAGCGTCGCCTCGGCATTGGTCGTGATGGCCAGGTCGAGGTCCCCGACGCTCAGGCGCTCCGCGGCGATGACCATGTCGGTGATCGGGTAGACCTCGATCCGGTCGAGGTGGACCGGCACGCGATCGGCGGCCCAGTAGTCGGGGTTGCGCACCAGCACTGTGGCCACGTCCTGGACCCGGCTGGAGATTATGAACGGCCCCTGCCCCACCGGCTTCTGGTTCAGGGTCGGATCCTCGCGGGCCAGCTCCAGCCACTCCGACGGCAGGACCATTCCCAACTGACCCGTCAGCGCCAGAGGGAACCGGGCCGACGGTCTGGCCACCCTCATCTCGACGGTCAGGTCGTCGATCTTGGTGATGAAGTCACCGGCCTCGATCGTGTTGCGGTACACGAGCGAGATGACGGGATCCGCCAGCTGGGCGCTGATGGTCGCGACGACGTCGTCCGCGGTCATCTCGGTGCCGTCGTGGAAGCGGACTCCCTGGCGCAGTCTCATCCGCCACACCGTGCCGTCGTCGTTGCTGGTGAACGACTCGGCCAGGTACGGGATCCAGTTGCCCTCCGCGTCGACGTAGGCCAGCGGATCGAACATCGGGTAGGCCATCACGTAGGCGGACGCCGCAAAGTTGTTGGCCGCAGGGTTCAGGCCGTCGGCCTCGCCATCGACAGCGACCCTCAGGGTCCCGCCGGCGAGCGGGAGCGGTTCCACAGGCGCCTCGACACCGGTGCCGGAGCCCTGAACGGCGACGGTCGTGGTGGTGTCGAGCGGGGCGACCAGGGAGCCCTCGTCCGCCCGGGGCCCCTCCCCGGCCACATCAGGCGACACGGCGCCGGTGTCTACCTGTTCGTCGCGGTCGCCGTCTGTGGCCGATACGTCGGAGTCGGAGCGTTCGGGCGAGGCCGCCGGCTCCGGCTGGGCGGACGGCTCGGCGGTCCCGGCAGTGCTCACGGACTCGTCGCCGTTCCCTCCGCACGCGGCCAGGACAGCCGCGCAGGCCAGCAGCGCCGCCGGCCACCGGAGCCGGAGCCCGCCAGTCAGTGGTCCCCTAACTCAGCCACAGCTGGCTCAACCAGGTCTGGCCCTGGTTGTTGCAGAGGATCGGGTCGCCGGTGGGTCCGACCTGGCCGCAGATGTTCTCCACATTGTCGCGGGCACCGATGGTCCAGTTGGCGTGGTTCACGAAGAGGAAGATGTAGGCGTCGCGGTTGATCTCCTGGATGCGGTGCCAGATCTCCACCCGCCGGTCCAGGTCTTCGACCCTGCGCTGCTCGTATATCAACTCGTCGCGCTCCTGATCGCAGTAGCGGGCGAAGTTCAGCGAGATGAAGCCGATCGCCCCGCACTCCATGAAGAGCGCGTCGTTGTCGGGGTCGACCCCCCCGAACGCGAAGGCCTGGGCCACGTCGTAGTTGCCCAGCACGACGTCGATGAGCAGATCCTGGAGCGGCTTGACCGAGGGGTCCACGTTGAAGTAGTCGCTCCACATGTCGACCAGCAGATCGACGGCGCGGTCGCTCTCCACCGACGGGCCGGACAGGCCGAAGCGCATGTTGATCTTCCCGTCGGAGCAGTTCTCGGGG
Organism: Acidimicrobiaceae bacterium; assembly: GCA_009843735.1. GTDB lineage: Bacteria > Actinomycetota > Acidimicrobiia > Acidimicrobiales > Aldehydirespiratoraceae > Aldehydirespirator. The sequence goes on from VYCW01000057.1 coordinate 31,988, forward strand.
AGGTCGGCGCAGTACGCGGCGACCAGCGGTCCCGCCCTCTCCGGCATGTTGGTCTCCTGCTCGATGTCCGGGTTGCGCCAGATCATGTCGGGATGGAACATCGTGTCGGCCGCCAGCGTCGTGCCCTGCCCCAGAAGCTCCACATACAGATCCTGGTCGGTCGCGAACGTCAGCGCCTGCCGGGCTCTGATGTCCGAGAACGTCGCGCTGGCCGCGTTGATGATCATCGTCGACTCTTCCGAGCGCTGGTTCTCGATGATGGTCAGCCCCTGGTCCGCCGCGTCGCGCAGGGTCAGGATCGCCTCTGCGCCCGAGACGAGGATCAGGTCGAGGTCTCCGGCGATCAACCGCTGAGCAGCCACGGTCTGGTCGGTGATGGGATAGATCTCGATGCGGTCGAGGCCGATGTCGATGATGTCCGCGGCCCAGTAGTCGGGGTTGCGCACCAGCACCGTCCTCTCGCCCAGGATGCGGCTCTCGACCATGAACGGGCCGGTGCCGACCGGCATCTGGTTGAGCGTCGAGTCGGCCGCGGCCTGCTCGAGCCACTCCGACGGCAGGATCATCCCGAGTTGGCTCGTGAACGCGATCGGCAGCCTGGCCGACGGTCGAACCCCTTTGAACTGGACCGTGTAGTCGTCAATCTTGACGATGGGCGCGTCGGGGTCGAACCCGGGCTTGTAGACCACCGAGATCACCGGGTCGGAGAACTGCGCCTGGAACGTCGCAACCACATCATCGGCGTCGAGTTCGGTGCCGTCGTGAAACCGGACTCCCTCGCGCACCTTCATCTGCCAGGACGTGCCGTCGCCGATCTTGGTCCACGACTCGGCCAGGACCGGCACCCAGTTGCCTTGGGTGTCGAAGTAGGTCAGAGGGTCGAAGATCGCGTAGGCGATATTGTTCACGGACCCCGTCATGGCGTTGGCCGCAGGGTTGAGGCCGTCGCCCTCGGCAGAGATCGCGACTTTCAGCGTGCCGCCGGACTGGGGCTCCGACTCGGCGGTCACCTCGGGAACGGTCTCCTCGCCGTCCCCGTCAGGCGACGGCGCAGTGGTTGTGGTCGTGGTGGTGTCGACCGGCGCCACCAGCAGTTCCTGCTCATCCTGCTCCTCGACAGGCTCCGACCCGGCTTCGGAGCTAGCGCTCGTCCCGTCGGTGGTGCCTGTGTCGGCCGGCTCAGCGGGAACGGTATCCCCGGCCGGCGCAGAGGTCTCGGCAGCCGGCGAGGACGGCTCGTCGCCGCCGTCTCCGCACGCACTCGCGATCAGGGAGAAGGCGAGCGCGGCCGCTAGCCACCATCTCCAAGACCTGTCGATCCGTCGAGCAGCCATTCTCGATTGCCCTCCCAGTAGAGGCCGGTGAGCCGGCGCCTAGCCGTGAATCTTCGCCAGACAGCGCTGCTGGCCCGGCAATGCTATTGGCGCGACCGTTCGAAACTGGCGTTCTGGCGCCTCAGCTCAACCACACCTGATGCAACTGCACCCGGCCCTGGTTGTTGCAGAACAGCTCCACCCCGTCGGGGGAGGTCTGCCCGCAGATGTTGTGGACGTTGTCACGGGCGCCGATCGTCCAGTTGGCGTGGTTGAAGAAGATGTAGGTGTAGGAGTCCCGGAGATCCTCCGAGATCTGGTGCCAGATCTCCACCCGCCGGGCCCGCTCATCTGGGTCCCGGTTGCTGAGGGCCCGCTGCTCGAACAGCAGGACATCGCGCTCCTCGTCACAGTCCCGTGGCCAGTTGAGCGAGATGAGGTCGATGGAGGCGCACTGGATCCACAGCACATCGTTGTCGGGGTCGACAGCCCCGAACTGGCGCCAGGTGACCACGTTGAAGAACCCGATGGCCGTCTCGGTGATGTGCTCGTCCTGCAGCAGCTCATTCTGGTGGACGTTGAAGTAGTCCTCCCAGCCGTCGATGAGCAGCTCGGCGATGCGGGTCTGCGCCACCGACGGGCCCGAGAACTGGAGCTCCATGTTGATCTTGCCGTCGGTGCAGTAGGCGCGGCGCTGCCCGGTGAAGACGGGCCATTCATGGTCACCGGGATTGTCGGCGCAGTACGCGGCCACCAACGGTCCGGCCAACTCGGGCATGTTGGTCTCCTGCTTCACGTCAGGGTTGTGCCAGATCAGGTCCGGATGGAACATCGAGTCGGCCGCCGGCGCGGTGCCCTGGCGGATGAGTGCCACGTAGGCGTCCCGGTCGGTCGCGAACGTGAGCGCCTGGCGGGCCCGGATGTCGTTGAACGGGGGCTGCTGGACGTTCATCATGGCGAAGTCCTCGCTGGACCTCACGTTCTCGATGGTCCTCACGCCGTCGTCGGCAGAGTCGCGCAGGGTGAGAATGGCGTCGGAGTTGCTGGTCACCATCAGGTCGATGTCGCCGGCGGCCAGCCGCTCGGCGGCGATCACGGTGTCGGTAATGGGATAGACCTCAATGCGGTCCAGGTAGATGTCGGTGATGTCGGCCGCCCAGTAGTCGGGGTTGCGCACCAGCACCGTCCTCTCGTCCTGGACGCGGCTGTCGATCATGAAGGGGCCGGTGCCGACCGGGAACTGGTTGAGCGTCGGGTCCTCCAGGGCCCGGGCCAGCCACTCCGACGGGGGGACCATGCCCAACTGGCTGGTGACGTACTGGGGGAAGTTTGCCATGGGCTGGAGCGGGTTGAACTGCACGGTGAGGTCGTCGACCTTCACGACCCCGCCCTCCGGGGGATAGAAGGGACGGACCGCCAGCGAAACCTCCAGGTCGAGCAGCTGGGCCTCGTAGGTGGCTATGACGTCGTCGGCGTCGAGCTCGGTGCCGTCGTGGAAGCGCACCCCCTCACGCAGCTTCATCTGCCACGACTCGCCCCCGTTGATGGCCGTGAACGACTCGGCCAGGTAGGGGATCCAGTTGCCGCTGGTGTCCCAGTAGGCGACGGGCTCGAATATCGGGTAGGTCATGACGTAGGCCGACACCGCGAAGCTGCCGGACGTGGGGTTGAGGCTGTCGCCCTCGGCCTCCACGCCGACCCGCAGCGTGCCCCCGAACTGGGGCACCGTCGTCGTCGGCGGCGCCTCCACGACGGCCTCCTCGCCGTCCTCGGCCGGTGGCGGCGCGGTGGTCGTGGTGGTGGTGTCGACCGGGGCGACCAGAGGCTCCTGCTCCTGCGTGTCCTCCGGCTCGGTATCGGTCGGAGCGGGCGCAGCCTCGCCTGCGTCCGCCGCGTCGGCGGCGGCGTCGTCGGCGGCGCCCGAGTCGGTGGACTCGGAAGGCGCAGCCGTCTCGGTGGTCTCGACCGCCTGGGAGGGCTGCGACTCGCCGTCGTCTCCCCCGCCGCCGCATGCTGCCGCGATCAGGGCGAAGGCGAGCACGGCTCCGAGCCACCATCTCCAAGGCTTGTTGATCCGTCTAACAGCCATCCCTGATTGCCCTCCCGTTTGAGACCGATGAACCGGCGCCTAGCCGCATAACTCTGCCAGATGGAGACCGCTGCGGCCAGCCCATACCCCGATGTTCTTGCCCTGACATGCAGTTGTCCCCGTGATGTCGATTTCCTTCCGGCAGTCTCGCTGCGCCCCGTCAGGGATGCTGGCTGCTAACCGAGACCACTTCTCCGGTCATGTAGCCGGCGAGGTCGCTGGCCAGGAACACCATCACATTGGCCACCTCCCAGGGCTCGGCCGGCCGGCCGAAGGCCTCTTTATGGGCCAGGTCGTTCAGCAGCGCCTCGTCGGTGGTCTTGGCCAGGAACGGGTGCCAGGCCAGGCTGGGCGCCACGCAGTTGACCCTGATGCCGTGCTCGGCGGCCTCCAGCGCGGCGCAGCGGGTTAGGGCCATGACACCCGCCTTGGCTGCAGCGTAATGGGCCTGCTCGGTCTGGGCTCGCCAACCGACGACCGAGGCGTTGTTGACGACTGCGCCGCCGGCACCCTGCTCGATCATGAGGCGCAGCGCGGCCCGGGTGCACCGCATGGTCCCGTCCAGCGTCACCGAGAGCACGGCCGACCATTGCTCGTCGGTCATGTCCACCAGACGCGCCGATCCGCCCAGCCCCGCGTTGTTCATCATCACGTCGATACCCCCCAGCCGGTCCACCGCGGCGTCCATCAGCGCCTGGACATCGTCCTCGGAGGTCACATCGCAGCGCACCGCCGCGGGCCGCGACCCGGTGTCGGCCTCCAGCCGGTCGCAGGTGGCGGACAGGCGCCGCTCGTGGATGTCGGAGATGAGAACCCTGGCGCCCTCGACCAGCGCCCGGCGGGCGACAGCCGAGCCGATGCCCGCGCCGGCGGCGGCGGTGACCACCACCCGCCGGCCGTCCAACAGGCCCCGCCCGGGCGGCTCTGAGGGAGGCTCGGGCCAGGGCCACTGGCCGGGCTGGGAAGCCATGGTTCAGCCCTCGGCCATCTCGGCCATGCGCCGCTCGAGATCGGCGATCATCGGGTTCGGCTCCTGGCCGATGGTGTTCGGCAGCACTTCGGCGATCTCGTCCGGTGTCCACCGGTCGCCGGCCGACCACATCGACCGAACCTCCTCCGGCTGGTTCCAGACCGAGATCCGCCTCCCAACGACGGTGTAGATCTGGGCGTTGATGTGCCGGCCGGCGTCGCTGAGGAGATAGACGGCCATGGGAGCCACCGCCTCGGGCTCGCCCGTCTCGATCTCGAAGGGCACGTTCTCGCTCATCCGGGTGCGGGCCGTCGGGGCGATGCAGTTGGCGTTGATCGCCGGGCCGCCCCGCAGCCGGATGGAGGCCGCGGTCATGGCGGCCGAACGGGTGAGGCTCACGATGCCGCCCTTGGCCGCCGAGTAGTTGGCCTGAGCGGTCGAGGCCGAGAACGCCCCGGAGGTGAACCCGACCAGCGAACCGCCCGAGGGCTGCTTGCGCATCCTTGCCAGCGCGGCCCGGTACACGTTGAAGTGGCCCTTGAGGTGGACGGCCACCACGTGGTCCCACTCGTCCTCGCTCATGTTGAACAGCATCCGCTCCCGCAGCACTCCCGCCGGGCACACCACGCCGTCGATGCTCCCCCACTGATCGCAGGCCGCCTCCACGATGCCGGCGCCCACATCGAATCGGGACACGTCGCCCGCCACCGCGATCGCCTCGCCGCCGGTAGCCCGGATCGCTTCCACGGCCGACTCGGCGACCTCGCTCGATGGGTCCGAGCCGTCGAGGGTGACGCCGTAGTCCGCCACCACCACGCTGGCTCCCTCAGCCGCGCAGGCCAGTGACACCGCCCGCCCGATGCCGCCGCCGCCGCCGGTGACCGCGATGGCCTTGCCCGCGAGGTGCCCGCTCACGCTGTCTCGCCTAGGGACTGCTCCAGCGATGGGGTTCTAACGCTCGTCGCCCTGCTCGCGCTCGTGGCGACGCAACGAGGCCAGGATGTCCACCCCGGTGGCGGCCTCGATCTGCTCGGTCATGGCCACCAGCGACGCCGGGAGCTGGCTCATGAGCCCGGGAATGCCTCCGCGGGAGCCTCCGTCGCCGTTGCCGTCGCCGTTCCCGCCCCCGCCGGCGCCGGTGTCGACGACCGCGACCCGGTCTATGGACACGTTCTGCACGGTGGCGACGATCTTGTCGATCAGGTCGGGCAGCATGTTGAGGACCAGCACATCGTGGCCGTCGGCGCCGGCCGCCTGGTACTGGTCCGTGAGGCGCTTGAACACCTCGACCTGGGCCTTGCCGTCCTCGACGATGGTGGCCGCCTCGGCCTGGGCTTGGAGCTGGCGGGCCTCGAGGTCGGCGCGGGCCGGCACCACCACGTCGGCCTCCACCCGGCGCTTCTCCAGCTCGATGCGCTCGGATTCCAGCTCCTGGCTGGCGACCGCCTTGGCCGTCTCGCCGGCCACCAGAGCCTCCTCCTCGCGTGCCCTTGAGATGGCCTCCAGCTCGGCGGTGCGCACCCGCAGCGCGTTCTGCTCCTCGACGATCTTCTTGTCGGCCTCGATCTGGGCGACCTGCGCGGCGCGGCGGGCGGCCGCCTCGGCCTGTTCGGACTCCGCCTCGCGGTCGGCCTCGGCCACCCGGGCGTCCTTCTTCACCTGGGCGGTGAGGCGCCGGCCCACCGACTCGAGGTAGTTCACGTCGTCGGTGACGTTCTGGATCTTGAGCACGTCGAGTTCGAGGCCGAGCGTCTTGATGTCGTCGTCGGCCTCGTCGATGAGCTGCTGGCTGAACTTGAGCCGGTCCTCGTTGACCTCCTCGGGGGACATGGTGGCCAGCACGCCTCGCAGGTTGGCCTCGAGGGTCTCCTTGGCGATCTTGCCGATGTGCACGTGGTCGACGTGGAGGAAGCGCTCGGCGGCGTTCTCCAGCAGGCCCTCGCCGCTCGACACCTTCACGTTGGCGATGCCCATGACATTCAGTGGTATGGCGCCACGCGAGTAGGCGTTGGTGACCGACACCTCCAGCGGGATGGTGTTGAGGTCCATCCAGGCAACCCGCTCGATCAGCGGGATCCGCAGGGTGCGCCCGCCCTTGAGGATCCGGTAGCCCACGGTGCGCCCGTCGGAGAGGGCCCGCTTGCGACCCGAGATGACCGCCACCCGGTTGGGCGGGCAGATCACGATCAGGGACTTGACGATCAGGATCACGAAGAACACGGCCAACGCCAAGGCGATGCCGGCCACGATTGCTGAGGACATTGCGCCTTCCCTCCCACGCGCCTCGCGCGTATTGAAAGCCCGCTGCCCAGCCGAGCGTACCAGCCCCGCCCGGTCGCCAGCCAGGGTCGTTCCGGGGTCAGCGACACCGAACAAGCTGGAGCTAACCCCTCCCGGGTCGGTTATTCCAGTTCGGGGTCCAGGCGGGTCACCAGGGCGACGCCGCCCTCGATCCGCACGACGATGACTCGGGCGCCGGCCTCGATGAGTTTGCCCTCGTCGAGGGGATCGATGGGGGCGGCCGTCATCTGGCTGCGAGCGCCGGCCACGGTCAGCACGATGCGGCCCCGTCGCTCGTTCGACATGGGCAGCGAGACCCGGGCGATGCTGCCCTCGATCTCGCGGTCGCTGACCTCGCTGGAGGCCTCGCTGCGACGCAGGTAGGCGAAGGCGGCGCTGTTGAGCGCTCCGGCCAGCACCCCGACCACGACCGCCATGAGCAGCGTGAAGATCGCGCCGGTTCCGAGCCACTGCGAGACCAGCCCGGTCGCACCGAAGAAGGTGGCTACGAAGGCCAGGCTGCTCAGCGGGATGATCGTGAAGACCTCCGACAGCCCGTCCGCTTCGCCGCCCATCTCCATCTCGCTGTCGCCGCCGGTAAACACGAACCACAGCAGCAGCGGGGCCCCGGCCGCCAGCATGAACGCGTAGAGCCAGGTCATGGCCCGGCCACTCCCCCGCCGGGCAACCCCGGGCACCCGGGCGACAGCCGTCCCAGCGCCGAGATCAGACCGATCATGGTCCAAAGCTAGTATCCCGGCCGTGCCGTCCGCACCGAGTATCCCATGAGCTTCACGGATGCCTTCTTCGCCCTTCGCGACGAGGTCCGCAACTGGGGACGCTGGGGCGACGACGATCGCCTCGGAACGCTCAACCTGATCACCGACGACGCAGTGGCCCACGCCGCCTCGCTTGTTCGGAGCGGGCGCCGGGTCTCGTGCGCGCTCGATCTCAAGCACTCCGGTGGCGTGCAGATCGGCCAGATGCACGGCCGGATCAACCCGCTGCATGCCATGGTGAAGATCCACAGTCCCGACCTCGGCGACGCCGACGGCAAGGGCATGGTCGCCCACTTCTCCGACGACATCGTGACCATGCCCCTGCAGGCCGCCACCCACTGGGACGGCCTGTCCCACGTGAGCTACGACAACACGCTCTACAACGGCGTGCCCGTCTCTTCGATCAATCCCATGGGCGGAGCCACCGTGCTGGGAATCGAGAACGTCCGCCACCTCACCGGCCGGGGCGTGCTGCTCGACGTCTGCGCGGCCAAGGGTCTCGAGCGGCTCGCGAGCGACCACGAGGTGACCGCCGACGACCTCGACGAGGCAGCCGAGCACGGGCGGGTGACCATGCGCCCCGGAGACATCGTTCTGCTGCGCACCGGGCGGATCCAGGTCTTCCGCGAGATGGGTGCGCTGCCCTACGTGACCGGACCCGACGCCGACGGCACCAGCCCCGGCCCCGGGTTCGACGCGGTGCGCTGGTTCCATCGCAATGATGTGGCCGCGGTCGCCGACGACACCTACATCTTCGAGGTGTTCCCCGGGCCGAACTGGGACGACGCGCTGGGCGTCCACTGCGCGCACGTGGTGGACATGGGCATGACCCAGGGCCAGAACTGGGACCTTGAAGCCCTGGCCGAGGCCTGCGCCGACGCGGGCCGCTACGAGTTCCTGCTCCAAGCCAACCCGGAGCCGTTCGTGGGGGGCTGCGGCTCGCCCGTCAACCCGGTGGCGGTGCTCTAGCGACCGTCCCGCGGGCGGGCCCCGGTCCAGCAGGCCGTCCTAGAATGAGACCATGGCCGGCGACCTTCGGGAAGGGCCGGAGATTGCGGTCGTAGGCAGCGCCAACCTCGACCTGGTGGTGGAGGTGGCGACCATCCCGGTGCCGGGCGAGACGGTGCTGGGCGGCGATCTGCGACGCATTCCCGGCGGCAAGGGCGCCAACCAGGCCGTCGCCGCGGCCCGCCTGGGCCGGCGGGTGGCCATGGTCGGGCGGGTCGGTGACGACGACGCGGGCACGACGCTGCGGTCGGCGATGGATGCGGCCGGGGTCGACACGACCTGGCTGCTGAACACCGACGCCACTCCCAGCGGGACCGCCCTGATCGCGGTGGCCGCCGACGGCGACAACGCCATCGTGGTGAGCCCGGGCGCCAACGGGAGGGTCAGCTCAGCCGACGTGGCGAGCTCGGCCGGAGTCCTCGGCGCGGCCGCGGTGGTGCTACTGCAGCTGGAGGTGCCACTAGAGGCGGTTGCGGCTGCGGTGCGGCACGCCCGCGGCATGGTGGTGCTCAACCCGGCCCCTGCTCCAACCGCCATGCTGCCGGACGATCTGCTCGACGGCGTGGACGTGATCGTGCCCAACCAGACCGAGCTGGCCACCCTGGCTGGTTACACCGGGCTGTCGGCCATCGGCGAGGTCGATCCGGACACGGCCGTCGCCCTGGCCCGCGGCTTGCCGGTCGCGGCTGCGGTGGTGACCCTGGGAGCAGCCGGCGCAATGGTCGTTACCCCCGCCGACGCCACCCATGTGCCCGCGCCGGCGGTCGAGCCGGTGGACACCACCGCGGCCGGGGACGCATTCTGCGGGGCGCTTGCCGACGCCTTGGTCGACGGTGCCGACCTGGTGGGGGCTACCGAGTGGGCCGTCCGGGTGGGCGCCGCGGCCACCCTGCGCCCAGGCGCCCAGCCCTCGCTGCCCACCGCCGCGGAAGTCGATCGATTGCTCGGTGCGTAGGCTCGAACGATGACCGCCGAAGCCGTGACCTCCCGTCCCAGGATCGTGCTCGACTGCGACCCGGGACTGGACGACGCCATCGCCATCCTCACCGCCGCCCACTTCGGCGAGCTGCTGGGGATCACCACCGTCAACGGCAACGTCGGCATCGAGCACACCACCCACAACGCGCTGGCCACCGCGCAGGTCGCCGGCCTTGACGTGCCCGTGCACCGGGGCGCGGCCCGCCCGCTGATCGCTCCCACCATGGACGCGGCCCGCATCCACGGAGCCACCGGCCTGGGCGACGTGACCCTGCCCGGGCTCACCCGCTCGGTCGCCTCCACCGACGCCGTGGCCTTCCTCTGCGACACGGCCCGGTCCATCGACGACTTGCACCTGGTAGCGGTGGGTCCCCTTACGAACGTCGCCCTCGCGCTGCGACGCGACCCGGACCTGCGCAGCCGCCTGGCCGGCCTCACGATCATGGGCGGCGGCGCCCACGCCGGGAACGTCACCCCGGTGGCTGAGTTCAACGTCTGGGCCGATCCCGAGGCGGCCGCCATCGTGTTCAACGAGGCGGCCCCGCTCACCATGGTCGGCCTCGACGTCACCCACAAGGTCCTGCTGGGCGGCGACGAGGCGGCCCGGATGCGCTCAACCGGCACCCCGGCAGCCGGCTTCGCGGCCAGCCTCCTGGACTTCGCCTACGCCCGGTGCCGCGAGTTCGGCCTGGAAGCGGCCCCGGTGCATGACGCCACCGCCATCATCGCGGTAACCCACCCCCACCTGTTCCGCCGGTCGAACCACCCGGTGGCGGTGGAACTGCATGGCGAGCACACCCGCGGCATGACCGTGACCGACGTGCGCCCGCCGGCTGCTATCGCCGCGGAGGCGGCCCCGCCGCCCGTTCACGACGTCGTGTGGGACGCCGACGCCTCAGCCGTGATCGACCTGATCGTCGAGGCGGTGGTCAGCTACTAGCCCGGGCGGTGAACCTCGGCCAGCCAGTGGTCCTCGATCTCGATGGGGCACAGCGCCCAGCACGCCGCCAGCAGCCACTCGAGCACCTCGTCGTGGGCCGCACCCGGCATCGGATGGACGACGATGCCGTGCTTGGCGTGGTCCTGAACCTTGCGCCAGCCCGGAGGCAGCGGCAGCCCGGCGTCGCGTAGCCGGTTCAGCGCCTTGGGGCCCGCCCCATGGGCCACGCCCACCGTCGGCTGCGAGTCGCCGGAATCCCCCCGGGGCGGGGTCCACGTCGCCATGGGCACCGCCGGCCCACGACCGGAGAACCACCGGTCCAGCGCCGTCGGCGCAGGCAGCCTGTCGATCTGATCGTCCCGCAGGCCGGGACCGATGTTGATCCAGCCCAGCCCATCGCCCCGGGCCGCCAAGGCCTGCATGGCCCGCACCACCGCTGACGGGTCAGACGACTCGAAAGCCACCGTCTCGCTACTGAACGAGCCCACGACTCCGAACCGTACCGCCGCGCCAGGCCGGCGGGTGGCGACGAGTCAGATGACCGACGAATAGGGCGAAGCCCGTGTCGGTCATCTCGGCTCGGCGACAGGACCCGCCGGCCGGGACGAGTAAGTGCACGGTGCGCCAGGCCGGGGGGTGGCGACGAGTCAGATGACCGACGAATAGGGCGAAGCCCGTGTCGGTCATCTGACTCGGCGACAGGACCCG
>VYCW01000014.1:0-3046 GCA_009843735.1 Acidimicrobiaceae bacterium
GCCGCCCCCCCCGCCACCATCGAAGACGCCAAACACCAACTCGCCAACGCCAGCTACGGCACCCCCACCAACTGACCTGCCACTGCCGGTTGCCGTGACTTGCCAGGGCCTCCAGGACTTCGTCCGCGACTACGAGGTCGCTCATCCCGACGACGTCTGCACCGTCGACCGGGAGGTCTCGCTCGACCAGGACATCACCGCGGTCGTGTGGGAGCTGGCCGGCCGGGGCCAGCATCCGCTGCTGCGGTTCCCGTGCGTGAAGGGCGCCGACCGGGAGGTCGTCACCAACCTCTTCGCGTCGCGGGTGCGCATCGAGCGGATGCTCGGCGCCCGCCCCGGCGAGCTCCACGACCGGTACCAGCAGCTGGCCGCAGGAGCGACCGCGATGGCCGAGCTCGACGACGGCCCGGTCACCGGCCGGGTCGATGCCGGCGACCGCGTCGACCTGTACGAGCTGCCGCTGCTGACCCATTTCGCCACCGACCTGGGCCCCTACATCACCAGCGGGATCGTGGTGGCCGAGGACGCCGCCGGCGGTCGGGGCAACCTCAGCTACCACCGCTCGGTGGTCGCCTCCCGCACATCGCTCGGCACGAGCCTGCACTCCCGCGGAGACCTGTGGCGCCTCCTCCAGGATGCGGCCGCGTCGGGTAGACGGCTCCCGGTGGCGATGGTCATCGGCGCCCACCCGCTGTTCATGCTGGCCGCGTCGGCCCGTGCGCCATTCGACGTGGACGAGCGTGAGATCGCGGGCGGACTCCTCGGCGCGCCCCTGGAAGTGGTGCGCACACCGAGGCACGGCCTGCGGGTACCGGCGTCGGCTGAGGTCGTCCTGGAGGGCGAGATCGATCCCGCCGCCGATGAGGACGAGGGGCCGTTCGGGGAGTTCTCCGGGTACTCGTCGGACCGTTCGACCCGCAACCGCATCGATGTGTGCACGGTCATGCAGCGCGCCGACGCGGTCTGGGTCGATGTGGTCGGAGGGAACTCCCAGGAGCATCTCAACCTCGGGCGTGTGCCACGTGAAGCCGAGATGATCGCGAAGCTCAAGGATCGCTTCCCGTCAGTGGTGGGAGTGCACTACCCCAACTCGGGCACCCACTTCCACTGCTACGTGGCGGTCGACCAGCGCCGTGCCGGCGAGGCCCGTCAGGCGCTGCTGGGACTGCTCGGCTGGGACCCGTACCTCAAGACCGTGGTCGCCGTCGACGCGGATGTCGACATCACCTCCGACTCCGACGTGCTCTGGGCGCTGGCCACCCACTTCCAGCCCGCCCGGGACATGATGGTGATAGACGGCCTTCCCGGCAGCGCCCTCGACCCGTCCGCCGACAAACTGGGCACGACGTCACGGCTGGCGCTCGACGCCACCCGGGGGCCGGACTTCGACGCTCAGCGGATCCGGATCTCGGAGGCAGCCAGAGCCGTCGGCCGCGAGATCGCCGCGGACCGGGCCGGCGAACTCGACGGATAGCCAGTTCGGGTCCGTCGTGGTGTAACGGACCCGGGCGAGGCCGGTCAGGCTGCCGTAGCGGCTGCGAGCGAGCGCCCGCGGCGAGATCTTGCGGCAGCCATCATCGACTTGGCGGTGAGCACCGCCAGGAACACGACGACGGTGGCGAGCGCCATGGAGGCCCCTGCCGCCGTTCTGTGGTGGTAGCTGACCAGCAGTCCGATCACCGTGGACACTGCCCCTACGGTCGCTGCGGTTGCCATGATGCGGGGAACCCGCCGCACCAGCAGCACCGCGGTGGCCGGCGGTGCGATCAGGAAGGCGAATACCAGCAGATTCCCCACCGTCTCGAAGGAGGCGACGATCGTGATGGCCAGCAGGACCAACAGTACGGCGTGGGCGAGGCGGGGCCTGAGGCCCAGCACTTGGGCCTGGGCGTGGTCGAAGGTCATCACCAGGAACGCCCGGTAGAACACGGCCACCCCGCCGAGCGAGATCACCGCCGCGACACTCTGGCGGCGGATATCGCCCGCATCAACTCCGGTGACAGAGCCGAACAGGAAGCGGTTCAGGTCGCCGGTGTAGGCCCCCGACGAACTGGACATTATGACCACGGCCAGCGCTAGGAAACCCACGAACAGCACACCGATGGAAGTGTCCTCGGGCAGCGGCGAGTAGCTGCGGATCATGTTGACGCCCCATACCATCGCTATGGCCGCCACGAGGGCTCCGATGGTGGTGTCCACACCGATTATGAAGGCCAACGCGATGCCGGGGAGCACGCCGTGGGCCAGCGCGTCGCCGAGGAAGCTCATTCCTCGCAGCACAACCCAGGTTCCAACGACCGAGGTCGTGAGCACCGCCAGCAGGCCCGCGTAGAGGGCTCGCTGCATGAACACGTTGGATACGAAGGGGTCGATCCACCACGCCACCGGGTCGGTGATGAACTCCATGCGGAGAAGTGTCTAATGCACGTCAGCTGAGGGCGTCGACAATGAGGTCGGTGTTGGTGCGCATGTAGTCGACGTAGGTTTCGGCTCCGCTCCCTGGGGGGCCGAGCGTGCCGGTGTAGAGCGTGACCACGTCGACATCGCCGACCCGGGCGGCCAGAGCCTCCACATCATCGACAGAGTGCTGGGTCTCGGCGAAGATCGCCTTGATCCCCTCGTGCTCGATAATCTCAGCCAGCTCCTCCAGCCCGGCGGGATTGGTCTGGGCCATGCTGCTCGGCGACGGTATGACCGTACCGATCACCTCAAACCCGTAGCGGTCGGCGAAGTAGCCGAGCGCTTCGTGGTTGGTGACCAGTTTGCGACTGGCCGCAGGCAACTGCTCGACCTTGGCGGCGACCTCGGCGTCGACCTCCTCCAGCTCCGCCTGGTAGCTGGCGAGGCACGCCTCCACCGCGGCCGCATCGAGGCCTGCATCAGCGGCTAGCGCTTGAGCGAGCATGGGGAGGGCCTCAGCCACCCGATGGGGATCGAACCACACGTGGGGGTCTTCGCTGCCGTGCGCATGCGCGTGCCCTGCGTGGGGATCGTCTTCTGCGTGGTCGTCTTCGTGGGCTTCGTCGTCGTGGTCGTGGCCCTCGTG
>VYCW01000014.1:3146-7285 GCA_009843735.1 Acidimicrobiaceae bacterium
CGTGGTCGTCTTCGTGGGCTTCGTCGTCGTGGTCGTGGCCCTCGTGTTCGTCGTGGTCGTCGTCTTCGGTGTGGGCGTCGTCAGCGTGAGCATCCGCGGACGCGAAGGGGATCGTGTCCATTGTCTCTGCGAAGTAGAGCACAGGAGTGCCCGACTCCTCGACGGCTTCGAGAGTGTCCTCCAGGCCCTCCTCCAGCAGGAGGCCGTTGGCCACGACGAGCGCGGCGCTCTCCATGCGGGCCCGGTCCTGGAGGGAGGGCTCGTACCCGTGCGGGTCGCCGCCGACGGGGATGATGGGCTCGACCTCAGCCAGCCCTCCGCAGGCTACATTGGCGACTACATCGGCCCAGATTCCGGTGGTGGCCAGGATCGTTGGGACCCCCGCACCCGCGTCCGGGGCGGGCTGAATGGTCGCAGAGTCGCCTGAGCACGCCGCTGCACCGAGAGCAGTTGCGGCCAGGACGGCAGCCCCCGCCACCCAGCGGCTCCGCAACGATCTTGTAGAGACCCCAGGAAAGCGGATTTGGCTATTGCTCAACGGTCGCACGGCTACGCTCCTAAGGGCTGAATGTGGATTCGGTGAGTATAATGAGAACGAGTCTCACTAACAATCTTGGTTCGGGGGAGCCATGACACGAGGCCGCGCCGCCGGTCCGCCCCTTTCCACTAGCGATCTTCACGCCGCCGTGGGCGTCCGCCTCGGCCGCCGCGCCTACCGCTACACCAACGGCCGCCGCCGGCTCGTCGATGTCATTGCCGCCGCGGGCCAGCCGGTCACGTTGCCCGACATCGTGGCAGCCGCGCCGGACTTGGCTCCGAGTTCCGTCTACCGGAACCTGGACGTTCTGGAACGCTCAGGCGTGGTGGACCGGATCGTGTCCAACGGCGACCACGCCTACTTCGAGTTCGCCGAACCCCTACTCTCGCATCACCACCACCTGATCTGCGTCGACTGCGGAGCCATCGAGGATGTCCGGCTCGACGATGACGTCGAGGCGATCGTTGACCGGAGCCTGGCCGAGGCCGCCGGCCGGGCGGGCTTCAGGCCGCTGCGTCACAGTCTCGATCTGCACGGCCACTGCGCCGATTGCGCTTGAGCCTGTCAGCGTGACAGGCTGTGGTCAGGACGTCGCGTAGACCCTTAGCTGCAGCGCCGCACGGCCCGCGGCTATACGGGTCTTGGAACCCTGAGGCCTGCTCGTGCAGCACTCCCATCACGACCATCATGAAGTGCGGGAGGCCTCGCGGCGCAGTCTTCTAGCCGCGTTGATGTTGACCGGTCTGCTCATGGTTGCGGAGATCGTCGGCGGCATCCTGTCAGGGAGCCTGTCGCTGCTCGCCCACGCCGGCCACATGCTCATGCACGTGGCGGCCTTCGGGCTCGCGCTGTTGGCGATCCGGTTGGCCAAGCGACCCGCGTCCGTGCAGCGAACCTACGGGTACAACCGGATGGAGATCCTCGCCGCGGCGGCCAACGTCTTGTTGATGTGGCTGTTCGCGGCCTACATCGTGTGGGAGGCGGTGAATCGCTTCGGTGGTGATAGCCACGACCACTCCCACGGGCACTCCCACGGCCACGATCACGGCTTCGAGGGCGGCACGCTGACAGTGCTCGGCGCGTTGGGCATCATCGTGAAGCTGGCTGTGGTCTATGTGCTGAGCCGGTCCTCCAAGCAGAGCCTCAACGTGGAGGGGGCGATGCGCCATGCGGCCGTCGACGTCCTCTCCTCGGTCGCTCTGGTCATCTCGGGTGTAGTGGTGGTTGCGTTCGAGGAGGCATCGTGGGTGGACTTCGTCGACCCGGCGCTGAGCCTGATCCTCGTTCTCCTAGTCTTGGCCAGCTCTTGGCAGCTCGCCTCGGCCGTCTTTCTCGTTCTCATTGAGGGAACTCCCAAGCACATGGACGTTTACAAGCTCTGCCATGACTTCGAGGAAGTTCCCGGGGTGACCGTCGTCCACGACATCCACGCGTGGACGGTGACCTCCGGGTACGTGTCGCTCACTGCCCATGTGCTGGCCGACCCCGACTATGGCGGCGACTATGACACCATGCTGCGCGAGTTGCGCCGCATCGCCAGCGAGGATCATGGCATCGCTCATTCCACCATCCAGTTGGAGACTTCCGTCACGGGGTGCACCGAGGACCACCACGTCGACCACCTACTAGCGCGCGAGAGGGCCCGGCGCGAGCGCCGCTGGATCTTCTCAGACTTCGTCAGCTAGAGGCCGCGCGAATCGTCAGTCCACAGCTGGGCGCCTAGCCGGCTGCCCCTAGCTTGATCTTCCCATCACGGAGACGGCCGGCACCGTGATCTGGCTGCTGTAGAACCAGACACCGGTCGGAGCGTCGGCCGCCAGGTAGGCGATGTCGGGCGTGATCTTCTTGCCGTCGGCGCTGATGAAACCCAGCTCGACGCGGCCGTCAGCCAGGCGCCGGGAGCGGATCCTCCCGATCGGGTCCGGCCATACCCTGACCTCGGCGCTCAGCTGCCACTTTCCCGTCGGCGCGTCGGCGAGGAGGAACCGCTCTAGCGGGAGGACTCGCCGGCCGCTGTCAAGCTCCACGCCGTGCTCGACCCGTCCGTCGTCGCCAATCCGGGCGATGATCCGCAGCTTGTGCGAATCGGGCGTCAGTGCTGCTGTCACGGGCCTGAGCAGTCTGCGAAGCTCGAAGTTGCCGCTGATCGACAGGCGCCGCAGGAACCTGGAGTTGGCGTTGTCGGCCTCTGCGGCTCCGCAGAGCGCCCCGTCGACTGCCAGGCCGTGGACCGGTCGAGCGAGGCGCATCTCCGCGTCGAGCGCCAGCAGTGCGTCAACGTCCGATGATCCGGCTGCCTTGAGCGCGTCGCGCAGCGCGTCCGGGTCCGGGCTGCAGACCTCCTGGTCGTCCATCATCTCCTTCACCGCCGGATCGTCCCAGCCTCGCTCGGCGGCTCGGGCTGCGGCCACGAGGTCCCCGGCAGTCGCGGTCGGAGCGATCAGGCGCTCGGCGTAGGCGAGTTGGGCGTGGGACGTCAGCGCCTCGTCGAACGACAAGGCCTCGCCGGCATCCAGCCGCTTGAGCAGCGAGCTCCAGGAGCTGGCAATCGACGCGTACTGCGACAGCGCCGATCGAGACGTTGCCAGCACTGACTCCTCGACTGCGAGAGGGTTGACCGCCTCGCCTCGGGCGAGAGCGGCGCGCAGCTCGGCGACGCCGTCCGCGCTGGCAAACCGCTCGCCGAGCGCCTTCAGGAGCGTGCTCGACGACGGGTCCGCCACGCTGACCGGCGCCGGCTCGGCCATCGTGGCCAGTGCGGCGATCTCGGGCCTCTCGAAGATGCCGTCGAGCAGTTGCGTGCGCACGCCCGCCGTGTAGATCGCCTTCGCTCTGACATTCCGGTCCACGTCGGCCTCCGGGTCGGCGACCTCGCTGACCGTCGTCGTCACCTTCCCGTCGGCGTCGGCCTCGGCCGTCACCGTGTAGGCAGCGCCGTCGACACTGACGGTGACGGGACCGAAGGTCGGTCCGCTCAGCACCAGCAGGTTGTGCCAGAGCCCGTGCCAGCCGAGTTCGTTACCGTCGGCGTCGTCGGCGACGATCCCGACGAAGATCCAGGTTGGGCCGTGGTCGCTCAATGTGGCCTCGAAGGCCGTTATCTCGTCGGTGGTGGTGCTCGTCGCGCTGGCGGCCTCTTCGCCGGTGTGGTACGCGACGCCCGCATCCCAGATTCCTCTGAGGTTGACGATCCGGTCGCGTCCGGCGTGCCCGGACAACCAGATCCGGGCGTGGCTGCCGTCATCGGGCAGTGCGCCCCCGCCGACGTTGCTGACCCGGTAGTGGACACGGAACGGATCGCCGGCCACCACCTCCGATGGAGTCCGGACCTCCTCGACCTTCAGCTGGGCTTCCATCTGCTGGCTCAACTCGTCCACGAGGCGGACGGTAAGGGTGAAGTCGGCCTGAAGCGGCTGGTAGTCGCGGGCGTAATAGGTGGTCGCCTCGATGAAGTAGACGCCGGCAGGCAGGTACTCCCGGATGAGGGAGTTACCGCGGTCCCCGCTGTCGTCGTCGGCTGCGACGATCCCGCCCGCCAGCGATGCGAGTGACAGGACGGGGTCGCCGTTTTCGGACTCGAGGTCGATGCGCACCCGTGCGG
>VYCW01000026.1 GCA_009843735.1 Acidimicrobiaceae bacterium
TCTTGCGGTCTCTGGTGGGGGGGGGTTCCCCGGCGGGGTGGGGCCCGGCGCGGGGGCTCTCGGTGGGGGAGGTGCGGGACGCCCTGCGGGGCACCGGCGCGGCCGACGCCAAGATCCAGACGGTCGGCGGTGACACGATCAGGGTGCGGGCCGACGTCGAGGGACCCGGGGCGGTCGACAGCGTCCGCAACGCCTTGGCCGAACTGACCGGCGTGACCGGCAACGACGTGAGCGTCACCAACGTGGGCCCGTCGTGGGGCGCCGAGACGACCGCCAACGCCCAGATCGCGCTGATCGTGTTCTTCGCCCTGATCGCCGTCTACATCGCGGTCAGGCTCGAGTGGAGGATGGCTGTGGGGGCGCTGCTGGCGGTGGCCCACGACATCGTGCTGTCGGTGGGCTTCTACTCGCTGTTCCAGTTCGAGATCACGCCGGCCACCGTCATCGCGTTCCTCACCATCATGGGCTACTCGCTCTATGACACCATCGTGGTCTACGACAAGGTGCGGGAGGTGGTCGGCCGAGTGTCGGCCACTGGCCGTTACACCTACACCGAGATGATGAACCTGTCGCTCAACCAGGTGCTGATGCGGTCCGTCAACACCTCGATCACGTCGATGATCCCCGTGGCGTCGATGCTGATCATCGGCTCGTTCGTGCTGGGCGCGGTGACACTGCAGGAGTTCGCCATCGCTCTGCTGGTGGGGATCATCGTGGGCACCTATTCTTCATTGTTCGTAGCAGCCGCGGTGGTGGCCAAGATGAAGGAGCGTGAGCCCGCCTACGTCGAGATCGCCGAGAGGATCCGCCTGCGCGGCGGTGCAGGCGACGGCCCGACCCGCACTGTCGCGGCCGACGACGCGGTCCTGGGCACGTCGGTCGCGGCCAAGCGGTCGGCCACCGCTCGCCGGGGCGGGGCGGCCTCCCCACCCGCGGCAACCCCGGCGTCGGGCGCCATCCCCCCTCGTCCCCGCAAGAAGAAGCGGCGGTGAGTGCCGTGCCCCGGGCCCGGGGGGAGCCGGACTAGATGGCCACCGTCACCCGGGTCCTGCCCTGGCGCCGAGGAGCCCGGAGGCCGGCAGCCGCCGAGATCGCTCCGCTGCTGGAGGTGTACCGCCAGCGCCACCGCGACGGTTCGCCGGACCTCATCGTTCGAGCCTTCGACGTGGCGGCCAAGGCCCATGAGGGTCAGATGCGCCTGTCGGGGGAGCCCTACATACGGCACCCGGTGGCCGTGGCCGCGATCGTGGCCCGGCTCGGGCTCGACGATGTCACCATCGCCGCGTCGCTGCTGCACGACGCGGTGGAGGACACCGACGTTGCCCTAGCCGTCATCGAGGCCGACTTCGGCGCGGATGTCGCCCGCATAGTTGACGGGGTCACCAAGCTCGACCGGGTCCAGTACGACACCCGCGAGCAGCAGCAGGCCGCCTCGGTGCGGAAGATGATCGTGGCCATAGCCCGGGACCTGCGGGTCCTGATCATCAAGCTGGCCGACCGGCTGCACAATCTGCGCACGGTGGCGGTGCTGCCAGCGTTCAAGCAGGACTACATCGCCCGCGAGACCCTCGACGTGTACGCGCCACTGGCCCACCGCCTCGGGATGCAGGACATCAAGCAGCAGCTGGAGGATCTCGCCTTCGCCGCGCTGGAGCCCCGCCGCTACGCCGAGATCGACCAGATGGTGCAGCAGCGGGCCCCCGAGCGCGACATCTACCTGGAGCAGGTGCTGGGCGACGTGGAGTCCCGCCTGGCCGAGTTGGGGATCAAGGCCGAGGTGACCGGACGGCCCAAGCACCTGTGGTCGATCTACGAGAAGATGGTGGTCAAGGGCCGGTCCTTCGAGGAGATCTTCGACCTCATCGGCATCCGCGTGCTGGTGGGCTCGGTGCGGGACTGCTACGCCGCGCTGGGCTCGATCCACGCCACCTGGCGACCGGTCCAGGGCCGGTTCAAGGACTACATCGCGATGCCCAAGTTCAACCTCTACCAGTCGCTGCATACGACGGTGGTGGGCCCTCAGGGCAAGACGCTGGAGGTGCAGATCCGCACCCGCCAGATGCACGACCGGGCCGAGCACGGCGTGGCCGCCCACTGGGAGTACAAGGACGACTCGCCGTCGCAGGAGATGGCCTGGCTGTCGCGCATCGTCGACTGGCAGCAGGAGACGTCGGATCCGGCCGAGTTCATGTCCAACCTCAAGACGGAGCTCGACACCGACGAGGTGTACGTGTTCACGCCGGCGGGCAAGGTGATCGAGTTGCCGGTGGGGGCCACGCCGGTGGACTTCGCCTACAGCATCCACACCGATGTGGGCCATGCCTGTGTCGGCGCCAAGGTGAACGGCCGGCTGGTGGCGCTGGACAGCCGGCTGCTGTCGGGCGACGTGGTCGAGATCTTCACCACCCGCACCGAGGGCGCGGGACCGAGCCGGGACTGGCTGAAGTTCGTGGCCAGCCGCCGGGCCGCCAACAAGATCAAGCAGTGGTACTCCCGCGAGCGCCGGGCCGACGCCATCGAGAACGGCCGTGACGACCTGATCCAGGCCCTGAGACGGGAGGGCCTGCCCGCCCGGCGCCTGCTGAAGGACAAGCTGCTGGAAACCATCGCCGAGCAGCTCAACTACAGCTCCACCGATCTGCTGTTCCTGGCCATAGGGGAGGGCCACCAGTCGGCGTCGTCGGTGGCCGGCCGCTTCGCCCGGGCCCTGCAGGGCGACGACGCCGAGGGCGAGCAGGACCGCCTGCCCACCACGGCCCGGCGGCGGGCCGGCCACAGCCGAAGCGACGCTGATGTGGGCGTGCACGTGGAGGGCCTCGACGACATCCTCATCCGGCTGTCGCAGTGCTGCGCGCCGGTGCCGCCCGACGAGATCATCGGGTTCGTGACCCGGGGCCGGGGCGTGTCGGTGCACCGGGACGACTGCGTCAACGCCATCGGGCTCGCTGAGGGCCAGACCGACCGGCTGATCGAGGTCGAGTGGGACGCCGACTTCGCCGGCAAGTTCTCGACGACCGTCTCGGTGCTCGCGCTGGACCGTCCTGGCCTGCTCCGCGATGTGACTGATGTGCTCGCCGAGCATCGCCTCAGCATCATCAGCGCGCGGGCCGAGACCGGTGACGATTTCATCGCCCGCATGGACTTCGAGTTCGAGCTGGCCGACCTGTCCCAGCTCGACTCGGTGCTGTCGAGCGTGCTGGCCCTCGAAGCAGTCTTCGAGGCCTACCGGGTAGTCCCCGGAGGCAACGGCCGACCCGCCTAGAACATGCGCGGGGTAGGTGCAGCCCCGTCAAATCGGGACGGGGTGTTTCCCGCTCTTGTTCGCTGCGCTCACGGGCCGCTCGGGCCACGGCCCCGCCCGTATGGAAGGGTTCGCTGGCCTACCCGCGGGGCCTCTTGGCCAGGTCCCCCGATCTCCCCTGAGCGGGAGCGGGGTGGCGGTAGCCTCGGGGGTCGTGGCCCAGCCCTTGTTCCGCGCCCCTGTGGGCACCCGCGACATCCTGCCGCCGGAGTCGGTCCGGAGGCGGCGGCTGGTGTCCGTGTTCGCCGATCTGGCCGACCGCAGCGGCTTCGAGCTGCTGGAGTCGCCCATCTTCGAAGAGCTCGGGGTGTTCCAGCGTCTCGGTGCCAACAACGACGTCGTCACCAAGGAGCTCTTCGAGTTCTTCGACAAGGGCGACCCTCCCCGGCATCTGGCCCTCCGCCCCGAGCTGACGGCCAGCGTCTGCCGGGCCTTCGCCGAGCACCGGCCGACGGTGCCCTGGAAGATCTGGTACTCCGGCCCCCAGTTCCGCTACGAGCGCCCCCAGGCAGGCCGCTACCGGCAGTTCGAGCAGGTCGGGGTGGAGACCCTCGGCACCGACGACCCTCACGCCGACGTCGAGGTGATCGGCCTCGGCGTGCGCTTCTACGAGGCCCTCGGCATGAGGCAGGTGCGCCTGCAGATCAACAGCCTCGGAGATGCCGAGAGCCGCCCGGCTTACGACGCCGCGCTGGCCGACTACCTCCAGAACCGGCGGGGCGAGCTCTCCGAGCAGTCCCGCGTCACCCTGGAGCGCAACCCCCTGCGGGTGCTCGACTCCAAGCGCGAGCACGACCAGCCCGTGATCGAGGCGGCGCCGGTGATGGCCGACTTCCTCTCGGGGGCCTCGGCCGAGCACTTCGCCGCGGTCAAGGCCGGGCTCGACAGTCTCGACGCGGCCTACGAGGTCTCACCCCGACTAGTGCGCGGGCTCGATTACTACACCCGCACCACCTTCGAGTTCGTGGCCGACGCGCTCGACACCGCCCAGAACGCGGTGGGGGGCGGCGGCCGCTACGACGGGCTGGTGGAGGAGTTGGGCGGGCCCGCGACGCCCGGCATCGGATTCGCCTTGGGCGTCGACCGCATCCTGCTGGCCTGCGACGCCGAGGGCGCCTTCGGCGGCACCCCGCCGCCGGTCGAGGTGTTCGTGGTGGATGTCGCCGGTGGCGAGAGCGCGGTGGTGATGTGCGACCGGCTCAGGCAGGCGGGCCTGGGCGTGGACCGGGCCTTCGACGGTCGTTCCATGAAGGCCCAGATGAAGCGGGCCGACCGCTCCGGGGCCAGCGTGGCCGTGATCGTCGGACCCGACGAGCGGGCCGCCGGCGCGGCCACGGTGCGCGACATGCGCCCCGGTGGTGGCCAGCGCCAAGTCCCCGAGCCCGAAGTGGTGGCGGCCGTCACCGAGATGCTGGCAGGTGAGGCGCCGTGACCGGGAGCGACGGCACCGCCATGAGGACCGACCTGTGCGGCCACCTGGGAGCCGGCGACGCGGGCCGCTCCGTCGCCGTGTGCGGTTGGGTGGACCGCCGCCGCGAGCACAGCGAGCACCTCGCCTTCATCGACCTGCGAGATCACACGGGCGTGCTCCAGTGCGTGGTGGACGGGGCCCGCGACCTGCGCTCGGAGTATGTGGTGCGCATCACCGGAACCGTCACGCTGCGCCCCGAGGGCACCGCCAACCCCGCGCTGGCCACCGGTGAGATCGAGCTCCAGGACTGCGAGGTCGAGTTGCTGTCGCGGGCCGAGCCGCCGCCGTTCCCCCTCGACGAGCGCACCGACGTGGACGAGACGCTGCGCCTGCGACACCGCTACGTCGACCTGCGCAAGCCCCGCATGCAGCGCAACCTGCGGGCCCGGGCCGCGGTCAACCGGGCCATCCGCCGGGCCATGGACGCTCAGGGCTTCGTAGAGGTCGAGACCCCGATGCTCATCGCGTCCACCCCTGAGGGGGCCCGTGACTTCGTGGTGCCGTCCCGCAAGGAGCCGGGCTCGTTCTACGCCCTGCCCCAGAGCCCGCAGATTTTCAAGCAGCTCACCATGGTCGGCGGCGTCGACCGCTACTACCAGATCGCCCGCTGCCTGCGGGACGAGGACCTGCGAGCCGACCGCCAGTTCGAGTTCTCCCAGCTCGACGTCGAGGCGTCGTTCGCAACCCGCGACGATGTGCTCGGTTTCGTGACGCGGGCCGTGGCCGAGGCCACCGTCGAGGTCGCCGGGCATGATCCCGGCACCTTCGATCGCATGACCTGGCACGACGCGATGGAGCGGTTCGGCTCCGACAAGCCCGACACCCGCTTCGGCATGGAGCTGGTGGAGCTCACCCCGATCTTCGCCGACACCAAGGCCCGGGTCTTCCAGGCCTCGTGCGTGAAGGGGATCTGCCTGACGGGCGGGGCCGAGAACCTCCCGCGCAGCCGTGTCGACGAGCTGGTGGCCACCTGCCAGCGCTGGGGGGCCAAGGGCCTGGCCTGGATGCGGGTCGTCGCCACCGAGGAGGGCGGCTCAGCCCTAGACGCCGGGGTGGCCAAGTTCCTGTCCCCGGATGAGGGCGCGGCGGTGATCGAGGCCCTCGAGGCCCGGCCCGGCGACATGGTGTTCCTGGTGGCCGACGAGCGGCCACTGGTTCGCCACGTGCTGGGGTTGCTGCGCCTGGAACTGGGCCGCCCGCCTGTCAACGACGGCCGCCTCAACTATCTGTGGGTGGTGGACTTCCCCCTGTTCGAGGCACTCACGCCCGAGGGCGAACCGATCCCCTCGCACCATCCGTTCACCATGCCCCACGAAGACGACCTACCGATGCTGATGTCGGGACAGCCTCTCGACGACGAGGCGCTGCTAGACATCCGCAGCCAGGCCTACGACCTGGTCCTCAACGGCTGGGAGCTCGGCTCGGGCAGCGTGAGGATCCACCGCCGAGAGATCCAGCAGCGCATCTTCGCGGTCCTGGGTATCGCGCCCGACGAGGCCCAGGAGCGTTTCGGCTTCCTGCTCGACGCGTTCCGCTACGGCGCCCCGCCCCACGCCGGCTTCGCGGTCGGCCTGGACCGCCTGGGCGCCCTGCTGGTGGGGGAGGAGAACATCCGCGAGGTCATCGCATTCCCCAAGACCCAGTCGGGCGCCGATCCCCTCACCTACGCCCCCAGCCCCATAGCCGACACCCACCTCCAGGAACTAGGCCTACGAGTCCTACCCCCATGACGCCAGGAACCCGTCAGCCCAGGTCGTCCCGGGAACGCCGGCCGTGGATGGAACGACTGGAAGGCGTCGCTGGGCTGGTGTTCGTCGTGGCCGGTCTGGGATTGGCGTTGGTCCACTACCTCGCGGGTGCCGACGGATTGCCCAACGCCGAATTAGGGGCGTTGGCCTTCGGAGCGCCCTACAGCGCGCTCGGCTGGCTCGCCTTCCTCGGGAGCCGGAGCGGGCGGCCCGCGCTGACCCTCTTTGCGGGCATGCCCTTGGTGTTCATGAGCATGGTCTCGGTCGTGACGATCCTGCTCGTGCTGCCCGCGGGACTCCTTGCGGTCAGGGGCCTGGCGGGAGTGATCCTCGGCCGGCAGCAGCACCTGGACACGCCCGAGATGTGGCTGCCGCTCGTCGTGACGGCCGCCCCGGTGTTGGCGTTCGGGTACCTGCTGTTCCACAAGGATCCGGCGGAGTGGCGAGTAGACGAGCACACCATCTCCGGCACGAGCGACATCATCACGGTGTTCGAGTCGGCCTTGTCGCTGGGGGCGGTCGCATTGGCGGTCGCGGTCTCGTACGTGTGGATCGTCAGGGAGGCATTCTCCCGACGCGGTTAGACCACGAGCTGAGGGCGTAGGGTCACGGCGTGGCTGGGGATCTGTTCGATGCGGCCGCGGCTGAGCGCCTCCAAGCGCGGGCGCCGCTGGCGGCCCGGCTGCGGCCCCGCACCCTGGACGAGATCGTGGGCCAGGACCACCTCGTGGGGCCGGGGCGGCCGTTGCGGGAGCTGATCGCGTCGGACCGGCTGTCGTCGGTGATCCTGTGGGGGCCGCCGGGCACGGGCAAGACCACGCTGGCCCGGGTGGTTGCCCTCACCACCGCCAAGTACTTCGAGGAGCTGTCGGCGGTGACTGCCGGGGTCAAGGACGTGCGGGCCGTGATCGAGCGGGCCAGGGACCGCCTCGGCACCCAGGGCACGGGCACGATCCTGTTTCTCGACGAGGTCCACCGCTTCAACAAGGCCCAGCAGGACGCCCTGCTGCCCGCGGTGGAGGACGGCCTGATCGTGCTGATCGGCGCCACCACCGAGAACCCCCACTTCGAGGTCAACCCGCCGCTCATGTCGCGCTCGACGCTGTTCCGCCTGAACCCGCTCGACAGCGGGTCGCTCGTCGAGCTGGTCCTCCGCGGCCTGGCCGAGGAGAAGGCCACCGCCGACGACGAAGCCGTCGAGCACCTCGCGGCCCGCAGCGGCGGCGACGGCCGCCACGCCCTCACCGGGATAGAGGTGGCGGTGGCGCTGGCCGGCCGCCGAATCGGGACCGGCACCGGCGGCGGGACGGTGGGGCCGGTCCACGTGACACTGGCCGACGCGGAGGCGGCCGCCGACGCCAAGGCGGTGCGCTACGGCCGTGACGGCCACTACGACGTGATCAGCGCGTTCATCAAGAGCATCCGGGGCTCCGACGCCGACGCCGGACTGTACTGGCTGGCCCGGATGCTCGAAGCCGGTGAGGATCCCCGTTTCATCGCCCGGCGGCTGGTGATCCTGGCCTCCGAGGACATCGGACTGGCCGACGACGGAGCCCTGCTGGTGGCCGACGCCGCGGCCCGGGCCGTCGAGTACGTCGGCCTGCCCGAGGCCCAGCTCAACCTGGCCCATGCGGTGGTGCGTCTCGCCACCGCGCCCAAGTCCAACCGGGTGACGGTCGCTCTGGGCCGGGCTGCCGCGGACGCCCGGGCCGCCGGGGCGGGCGAGGTTCCCATGCACCTGCGCGACGCCCACTACCAGGGCGCGAGGTCGCTGGGCCACGGCGAGGGGTACCGCTACCCCCACGACGACCCCGACGGGTGGGTCCCCCAGGAGCACCGGCCCGCCGACGTGGCCGGCAACGTCTACTACGAGCCATCGGATCACGGCGCCGAGTCCGCCCTCCGCAAGCATCGACCCAGCCCCGAACACTTCTAGGTTGCTGGGGTTGCCGGTATCTTGACTGGGTGAGCGCTGTCGATCTGGCCGCAGTGATCGTCACCGTCGTCTGCCTGGCGACCGTGGCCGTCCTGACCGTGGCCGTCATCTCGCTGGTGCGGACCATGCGGGAGCTGCGCGACGTGGTCGACGACCTCAGGGACTCGGCTCTGCCCATGGTGGATGATCTCCATGCCACCGTCACCAAGGCCGACGCCGAACTGCACCGCGTGGACCGGGTGATCGGGCGGGCCGAGCGCATCGCCGCCACCGTCGACCACGCCAGCCGGCTCACCCACCGGGCGTTCGCCCCGCCGCTGATCAAGGGCCTGTCGCTGGTGTCGGGCGCGGGCCAGGCCGGGCGTCGCCTGCGGGACCGGCGCCGCAGCCGCCGAGACCTCGATCTGGCGCCGCCGGGCGGGTCCGCGCCGAACCCGGGCGCGTCCGAGAGAGTGCCCGTCGCCTACTCGCCGGCCGCCGCGTCACGCCGGCGGAGCGAGGCTGGAGGCTCCCGCCGGACCCGGAGGCGGCGGCGATGAAGCGGCTGTGGTGGCTCGGCGCCGGCTATGCGGCCGGACTCGGGACGGCCGCGTGGGTGCGCAGCAAGGCCCGCGCCGCGGCCGAGAAGTACGCGCCGGAGAACGTCCGCAATGCGGTGGCTGACCGGTCCAGGGAGGCCGCGCAGCGGGCCCAGCAGACCGCGGCCGACAGCGCCCGAAGCTTCGGGCGCGAGGCCCGGCGGATCGCCGACGACCTCCGTCATGCGGTCGCCGAGGGGCGTGAGGCCATGCGCGACACCGAGTCGGAGCTGCGCGATGACGGCGGGGGACCGGACCCAGGAGCGCGCGATCGATGAAGGCGATGACCGCGGCGGAGGTCCGAAAGGCCTTCGTCGACTTCTTCGTCGAGCGGGGCCACACCCACCATCCCTCGGCCAGCCTGATCCCCCACGATCCGACCCTGCTGTTCACGGTGGCCGGCATGGTGCCGTTCAAGACGTACTTCACGGGCGAGCAGCCGGCCCCCTTCCCGAGGGCCGTCACCGTCCAGAAGTGCGTGCGGGCCGGCGGCAAGCACAACGACCTCGACGAGATCGGACGCACCTCCCGGCACCTGACCTTCTTCGAGATGCTCGGCAACTTCAGCTTCGGCGACTACTTCAAGTCCGACGCCTGCGCCTGGGCCTGGGAGCTCGTCACCGGCGTGCTGGGCCTCGACCCCGAGCGGCTCTGGGTGACGGTTCACCTCAGCGACGACGAGGCCGAGGCCATCTGGCGCGACGAGGTCGGCGTGCCCGCCGAGCGGATCCAGCGCCTCGGCGAGGACAATTACTGGCGCATGGCCGACGTCGGCCCCTGCGGGCCGTGCTCGGAGATCTTCTGGGACAAGGGACCCGCCTATGGACCGGGCGGCGGCCCCGCCCACGGCGGCGAGGAGCGCTTCATCGAGGTCTGGAACCTTGTGTTCATGCAGTTCGAGAGCACCGCCGACGGCACCGAGATCCCGCTGCCCAAGCCGTCGATCGATACCGGCCTGGGTCTCGAGCGCACCGTGGCCGTGCTCCAGGGCGTGGACTCGGTGTGGGAGACCGACGAGTTCGTGACCCTGCTCGACGCGGCCCAGCGCCTCACCGGCGCCAAGCTGGGCGAAGCCGAGGCCCGTGACGTGTCGCTCCGCATACTCGCCGATCACGCCCGCTCCACATCGCTACTGGTGAGCGACGGGGTGTTCCCCTCCAACGAGGACCGCGGCTACGTGCTTCGGCGCATCATCCGGCGGGCCGTGCGTCACGCCTACCTGCTGGGAGTGGAGGAGCCCGTCATGGGCGGGATGGTCGACGCGGTGGTGGACGTCATGGCCGAGGCCTACCCCGACCTGGCCCGCAACCACGGCTACGTGCGCGATGTGATCGACCGCGAGGAGCAGAGGTTCCGCCAGACGCTGCGCACCGGGCAGGCCATCCTCGACGGGCGAATGGCCGGCCTCGCGCCGGGCGAGCGGATCGACGGCGATGTCGCCTTCCTGCTGCACGACACGTACGGCTTCCCCCTCGAGGTCACCGTGGAGATCGCGGCGGAGAGGGGCGTCGAGGTGGACACCGAGGGCTTCGCGGTCGCGATGTCCGAGCAGCAGGAGCGGGCCCGCAGCGCCCGCTCGGTGGCCGCCGCCGACGATGTGACGCCGTTCGTGGCCCTGCTGTCGGCCGCCGGTCCGACCGAGTTCTGCGGGCGGGCCGAGCTGACGTCGGAGGCTGAGGTCCTGTACGCCTCCGACGGGCGGGTCGTTCTGGATCGCACGCCGTTCTACGCCGAGAGCGGCGGCCAGATCGGGGACACCGGCGAGATCTCGTGCGAGGCGACCGGGGCCAGGGCGCGGGTCACCGACACCGTGTACGCCGTCGACGAGCTGCATGTCCACATCGTCGAGCCCATCGACGGCGAGCTGCAGGTCGGCGACAGGGTGACCGCGGCCGTGGACTCCGAGCGCCGGGCCGGCATCCGCCGCAACCACACCGCCACCCACATCCTGCATTGGGCGCTGCGGGAGGTTCTCGGCGAGCACGTCAAGCAGCAAGGATCCTGGGTCGGACCCGACCGGCTCCGCTTCGACTTCAGCCATTACGAGGCACTCACAGCCGAGCAGATCACCCAGGTGGAGGACCTGGTCAACTCCGAGGTGCTCGACAACGCGTCGTGCCGCCACTTCGAGACGACCTTCGATCGGGCCCAGCAGCTGGGTGCCATTGCCTTCTTCGGCGAGAAGTACGGCGAAGTGGTGAGGGTGCTCGAGGCCGGCCGCCACTCGGTTGAGCTGTGCGGCGGCACCCATGTGCGGGCCCTGGGCGACATCGGTGCCTTCCACATCACCTCGGAGGCGTCGATCGGTGCCAACATGCGCCGCTTGGAGGCCATAACCGGTCATGACACGCTCTCCCTGCTGCGTAGCCAGCAGTCGCTCATAGAGGATGTGGCCCGGTCGCTGGGGGTGCCCTCGGCCGAACTCGCCGACGGGGTGGCCAAGCGTCAGGGCGAGACCAAGGCGTTGCGGGCCGAGGTGACCGAGCTGAGGCGCAGGGTGGCGCTCGGAAGGGCTCCGGAGCTGGCCGCCGCGGCGGTGGACGGCGTGGTCGTGGCCCGGGTGGATGACGTGGGCCGTGACGGCCTGCGCGACCTGGCCGTGTCGATCCGAGATGTCGACGGCGTGAGAGCGGTGGTCCTGGGTACTGCGCTCGACTCCGGGGGAGCCGCCCTGGCTGCCGCCGCCACCACCGACAGCGGGTTGCACGCCGGTGACCTGATCACCGAGGCCAAGAAGACCATCGGCGGCGGCGGAAAGCCCGCGGCCGACCTTTGCGTCGCCGGGGGACGCGATGCCGGTCGCCTCGACGAGGCCCTCGACCTGGCTCGCGCCGCGGCCGGAATCAACTGAATCGTGCGAGCCCTGGGGCTCGATCTGGGGGAGCGCAGGGTCGGCGTTGCGGTGTGCGACTCGGGGGGGACGGTAGCGACCCCGGTCGAGACGCTCGTTCGCAGCGGTGACCCAGAACGCGACCTGAGGACCATCGCTGATCGGGTGACCGAATGGCAGGCCGAGATCGTGGTGGTCGGGCTACCGATCTCCCTCGACGGCACCGAGGGTCCCGCCGCTGTCGGAGCCCGCACCGAGATCGACCGCCTCGAGCGGTTCCTGGCCGTGCCTGTCGTTTCCTACGATGAACGGCTGACTACCGTGATTGCGGAGCAGAGGCTCATGGAGCAGCAGATGAAGGGCCCTCGAAGGCGCGGCATTGTCGACCAGGTGGCGGCTGCGGTGATCCTGCAGTCCTGGCTCGACGCAGGCATGCCCCGTGGCTGACCGTGGCTGAGCCCGGCGGACGCCGTCGCCGCCCGTCGAAGCTCTCCAACTTCATCACGGGTCGCCCAGACGCACCCGGCCGGCCGGCCGCCCCGCCGCCTCGTTCGCCGAGGCCGCCGGCGGGCAAGGCCCGAGCCCGCGCCGAGCCGGCTGCGCCTAGTCCTGGTGCGGCCTCGAGGCGTCCTCCGGCGGAGCGTCGGCCCGCCCCCAGAGGCGCTAGACCTCCCAAGCCCCCCAAGGCCCGACCCGATCGCCGCGCCCAGCGGAACGCGGTTCGGGCCCAGCGGTCCTACCAGCGGGCGGCGCGCAAGGCGGCCCGCCGCGACGAGCAGCGCACGTCTGCTGCTCAGGCCCGCTGGTCGACCGTGGACCAGGGCGCGATGGTGGTGGTCGAGGAGGAGCTCGGGGACGACCCGCTCGTCGATCCGGTCTACGACGCTGACGACCGCAACTGGGTCCGCTACCGGCCGTTCTGGGGCGGGTTCATCCGCCTGGTGGTGCTGGGAGTGATCGTCGTGCTGGCCGTGCTGTGGGTGCGAGGCCGTGTCTACGGGTGGGTGGACGCCCAGGTCACGCCCGAGGGCCTGCCCGGCGACGCCATCGAGTTGACGATCCCCCAGGGGGCCTCCGTCAACGAGATCGCGGGGGAGTTGCAGAGCGCCGGCGTTATCTCCAATGCCACCGTCTTCCGCTACTGGCTGCGCTGCGACGGCCTTCTGACCATCACCGGGTTCCTCGGGTGCGACACGGTCGTGGCGGTGGAGGCCGGCGACTACATCCTCTATGAGAACATGGACTTCGCTTCGGTGCGCACGGTGTTCGATGCGGGACCGTTGCCCGAGGTCTTCGAACTGGTCCGCATCCCCGAGGGCCTGCGGTGGATCGAGATGGCCCCCCGGCTGCTGGAGGAGAACCCCGTCTTCGAACGGGACGACCTCGAGGCGGCCTACGTATCGCTGGTTCGCGAGGCGTCGTACCTGCCTGACGACGCTCGCGCTCGGAGCCTTGAGGGGATGCTGTTCCCGGCCACCTACGACATCAACGCCGACGACCTCGCCGACGAGCACGGCTTCCTGCTGAGGATGTCGGACGAGTTCGACCGGCGGTTGGCTCGCTTGCTGGAGGATCCCGGAGTCCACCCCGACATCGTCGAGCTGGGTCTGCGGCCCTATGACGTGGTCATCGTGGCCAGCCTCGTCGAGGAGGAGGCGCTGTTGCAGCAGGACAGGGCCAAGATCGCCCGGGTGATCTACAACCGCCTGCAGGAGGGAATGCGCCTCGACATCGATGCCACTGCGTGCTACGCGGCCGGCAAGGCGTGCGCCGACCTCACCTCGGAGGACATCCGGCGGGACTCGCCGTGGAACACCCGGGTGGTGACCGGCCTGCCGCCCACACCGATCTCGGCGCCGGGCGAGGCGTCGCTGACCGCGGCGTTGCAGCCCACCGATGGGAATTGGCTCTTCTATGTCCGCACCGACGAGGGGGGCGTCCGCGGCGCCCACTACTTCTCGGAGACCTACGAGGAGCATCTGGAACAGGTGCAGATCTGCCGCGAACTCGGGTACTGCTGATGTCGGATCTGATGTCGGGACCGATGTCGGGGCGGAGAGTGGCGGCGGTCATCGGCGACCCGGTCCGCCACTCCCGGTCACCGGCCATCCACAACGCCGCGTTCGCGTCGGCGGGCATCGACTGGGTGTTCACCGCCTTCGAGGTCCCGGCGGGCAAGGGCGCCGAGGCCCTGGAGGCGATGAGGGTTCTCGGACTGGCCGGCATGTCGGTGACCATGCCCCTGAAGGCCGAGGTCGCGGCAGCGGCGGACACCGTCGATGCAGAGGTCGAGATCCTGAACGCGGCGAACTGCATCGTGCCGCTGGGCGATGGCCGCCTCCATGCGGCCAACACCGACGCGGCCGGCTTCGTGGCCGGGCTGCGAGCCGACGCGGGACTCTCGCCGGACGGCCTGAGAGTGGCGCTGGTGGGCGGCGGCGGGGCTGCCCGGGCGGTGGCCTGGGGGCTGGCCGCGGCGGGCGCGGCCGATGTGGCCGTGATCAACCGCACCGGCACCAAGGCGGAGGCTGCCGCGTCGATCGCTAATGCCGCCAGCCGGTTGGGTCGGCCCGGACGGGTCGGGTCGACGGACGACATCGCGGCCGCGGACCTCGTGATCAACGCGACCTCCGTCGGTATGGGGGCTGACCCTTCGATGCCCTGTGACCCCTCTCTGCTGGGTCCCGGCCAGGTGGCCGTGGACCTGGTGTACGAGCCGCTCGAGACGGTTTGGCTGACCGCCCTTCGCCAGCAGCGTGTGGAGGCCCACAACGGGCTGTCGATGCTGGCCTACCAAGCGGCCGCGGCCTTCGAGCTGTGGACCGGCACGGAGGCGCCCGTGGACGCCATGCGCCAAGCCGCCGCCGTAGCCCTCTGAGAGGCCGGGCAGGACGAACTTCTGTCAATTTTCCACCTATGCGGTGGTTTCTTGACCGAAGTTCGGCAGTGGAGCAGGTCCCCGCCGCCGGTCCCTATCGTGCGGGGGTGAACGCAGCGGTGCTGGTCTCGGCCCTCCTCGGCGGGGCGGCCGTGGGACGGCTGGCTGGTGCCGCAGCCGGTCGCTTCGCCCCGCCCCGCGGCGCTCGCCGCCGCGCCGGGCTGATTGAGTGGACGACGGCGGTCCTGCTGGCGGCGGTAGTGGCCCGCTTCGGCTTGGGCTGGAACACGCTCCCGCCACTGGTAGCCGTCGTCTCACTGGTCACGCTGTCGGCCGTCGACTGGCGATCGGGACGGCTGCCCGACGCCATCACGCTCCCGGCGTCGGCCGCCAGTCTCGCCGCCATCGTGGTCGCGTCGATCGCGACACACCAGCCCAGCGTCATCGTCACGGCGATGGCCGCGGCCTTCGGCTACGGCGCGGTCATGTGGGCAGCTCACGAACTGCGGCCCAGGGCTCTCGGCTTCGGTGACGTCAAGCTCGCCCCGCTGCTCGGTCTGCACATCGGCTGGACGGCGGCGACTGTCGGTGACGGCCGGCTGGCGGTCGTGAGCCTCTTGGCCCAGGCGCTGGTGTTGAGCTGCCTGATCGGCCTGGCCACGGGTCTTGTACTGGGGCTGCTCCGTCGGCGGGGGCGCGAGCATCTGCCCTACCCCGGCCAGCGGACCGCCAAACGGCCGAACACCAGGCTGCTCGACACGGCCTTCCCGTTCGGTCCGGCCCTGGCCGCGGGCACGATGATCGTCGTGCTCGTCCCGGAAGGCTTGCTCCTCTAACGTCCGGTACGACCCAGGGCCCGAGAGGCTCGGCAGCCCGTCGGTAGGCTGCTCGGGTGTCCTCGAGCAGCCCTGATCCCCATGTGGTGAGCGTCGACCTGGGCGACCGCTCCTACGACGTCCACGTGGGAGCCGGGGTCCGGGCGCGCCTCAGCTCGGTCGTCCCGGCCGGTGCCCGCCGGGCGGCCGTCATCACCCAGTCCAACGTGAGCTGGGACGTCGACAGCGGCCTCGACCAGTGCGTCCTAGAGGTTCCCGACGGCGAGGACGCCAAGTCGCTGGCCGAGGTCGAGCGGCTCTGCCGTGAGATGTCCGAGGCGGGCTTCACCCGGTCCGACGTGATCGTGGCCGTGGGTGGGGGCGTGGTCACCGACCTGGCCGGGTTCGTAGCTGCCGTCTACCACCGCGGCATGCGCTACGTCTCGGTGGCGACCACCCTGCTGGCCCAGGTGGACGCCGCCATCGGGGGCAAGACCGGGGTCAACCTGCCCGAGGGCAAGAACCTCGTGGGGGCCTTCTGGCAGCCCCACGCGGTGCTGTGCGACACCGAGACGCTGGCCACGCTGCCGTCTCGGGAGATGCGCAGCGGTCAGGGCGAGCTGGCCAAGTACCACTTCCTGACCGGCGACGACCTGGACGCCCTCGATCTGGTCGAACGGATCGCCGCGGCCGTCCGCATCAAGGCCGACGTGGTGACCGCGGACGAGCGCGAGGGCGGCCGCCGGGCCATCCTCAACTACGGCCACACGCTGGCCCACGCCATCGAGACGGCAGGGCGCTACGACTTGCGCCACGGCGAGGCGGTGGCCGTCGGCCTCGTGTACGCGGCCGAGGTGGCCATGCGGCTGGAGCGCATCGGCACCGATCGTGTCGCCGCGCATCGCCGGGTCGTTACCGGCTACGGCCTCTCGGACCGGCTGCCGGTGGTGCTTGACGACGACGACGAACTGCTGGCGCTGTTCGGTCGGGACAAGAAGGCCATCGACGGCCTCACCCTGGTGCTCGACTCGGACCGGGGTGTGGAGCCCGTCGTGGGGGTGCCCGAGTCGGTGCTGCGCGAAGCGCTCGCAGCCGTTCGATGAACGGCCGGTCGCACGCCGCCGCCCCGATCCCGTCCGCTACGGCCGGCGCCCTGGAGGGCCTGCCGCCCCTGCGTGTGGTGGGGCGTCTCGCCCGTCTCCGGGAGCGGCTGGAGGAAGCGGGCGTTGACGCCGCGGTGTTCTTCGAGCCGGCGAATGTCCGCTGGCTGACCGGGTTCACCGGCTCCAACGGGACCGTGGTGGTGCGACGCTCCGGCGAGGCGCTTCTGCTCACCGACGCCCGCTACTCGGAGCAGGCCCCCGCACAACTCGCCGCGGCCGGCTGCTCGGGCGATGTGGACGTCGCAGTAGCCCGCCGCACCGTCGAGGCCGCGGCGCCATGGCTGCAAGGCGCGGCCCGGCTCGGACTGGAGGACGGCGTCGCTTGGGGCCAGCAGATCCGCTGGAACGAGGCGGTCGCCGCCGAGACGGTGCCCCTGTCGGAGATCGTCGAGAGTCTGCGCGCCGTAAAGGACGGGGCCGAGCTGGCCCGAATCGAGGCGGCGGCCAGCATTGCGGACACCGCGCTGGCGTCGGTGGTGCCCATGCTGCGGCCCGGCGCAACCGAGTCGCACCTCCAGCAGGCGCTCGACGGCGCCATCCGCTCGGCCGGCGCGGCGGGACCCGCCTACGACACCATCGTCGCGTCGGGCCCGAACGCGGCGCTGCCCCACGCCACGCCCACCGACCGGCGGCTGGAGCCCGGCGACCTGGTGATCATCGACGTCGGGGCGCAGGTGGACGGCTACCGCAGCGACATGACCCGCACGTTCGTGCTGGGCGATCCGAGCGAACGTGCCGCGGCCTTGCTCGAGGCGGTCGAGCGTAGCCAGGCAGCCGGTGCCGCCGCGGTGGAGCCTGGTGTCGAGGCTGGTGAGATCGACAAGGCCTGCCGGGCGGTCATCGACGACGCCGGCATGGGCGACGCTTTCGTGCACGGCACGGGCCATGGCGTCGGGCTTGACATCCACGAGCTGCCGCGGGTGGCGTCGGGCTCGGCTGCGACGCTCGAACCCGGCAATGTGCTAACCGTCGAACCGGGCGTGTACTTTCCCGGTTTCGGCGGTGTCCGGGTGGAGGACCTGCTGGTGGTGACCGACTCCGGATGCCGCCCGCTTACGCTGCATCCGAAGACCTCCCTGGTGCCGCTGCCGGCCTGAGCGCGGCGACCGTCCCCACTACCGAGACCGACAAGGAGCAGACCTTGCCCACCATCACCACCAACGATCTCCGCAACGGCATGACCCTCGAGATCGATCAGAACCTCTTCAGCGTGGTGGAGTTCCAGCATGTCAAGCCGGGCAAGGGCCACGCCTTCGTGCGCACCACCCTCAAGAACGCCCGGACCGGGGCGGTGGTGGACCGGACGTTCCGCGCCGGCGAGAAGGTCGAACGGGCCACCATCGACAAGCGCGACATGCAACTGCTCTACCTCGAGGGCGAGAACCTCGTCTTCATGGACAACGAGTCCTACGACCAGATCACGGTGGCACCTGAGGTGCTCGGCGACGCCGCCCGGTTCCTGGTGGAGGGCTCGGTGGCGCTGATGCTGATGCACGGCACCGAGATTGTCGGCACCGACCTGCCCGCCGCGGTGGAGTTGGCCATCGCCGAGACCGAGCCGGGAATCCAGGGCGACCGGGTCTCCGGCGCCACCAAGTCGGCCACCCTGGAGACGGGGCTGGTGGTGCAGGTCCCGCTGTTCGTGTCGCCCGGTGAGCGGGTGAAGGTGGACACCCGGACCGGGGCATACATCGGGCGGGCCTGATCCCTTCGATAGTGCGGCCGCTTCCGTGACCAGCGTTCCCGGCTTCGGGACCCGACGCGAAGCCCGCGAGGACGCGCTGGCCGTGCTCTATGAGGCCGAGATTGCGGGCGGCTCGTCGCGGGAGGCGCTGGACCGCCGGGCCGTCCCGCCCTCCGACTATGCGGTCGCGATCGCGCTGGGAGTGGACGCCGACCGCGAGCATCTCGACGGCCTGCTGCGGAAGCATCTGGTGGGCTGGCGCCTTGAGAGACTCGCGGTGGTGGACCGGGCCCTGGCCCGCATGGCGGCCTGGGAGTTGGCCCACCGCGACGATGTCCCGACCGGGGTCGTGCTGTCTGAGGCTGTGGCCCTGGCCACCCAGTACTGCGGCGGTGACTCGCCCCGCTTCCTCAACGGCGTACTGCGAGCGGTGGCCGACGAAGTGCGCGGCCCCGCGGTTGAGCCGGAGGACGGCGCCTCGGAATGAACGGCGTGATCGCCCGGCCGCTGCCTCCCGTCCCGCTTCTGGCCGGCCCGACGATGCCCCCAGCCCGTTAGCGCCACCGAATGCATGTTCCGGGTGTGCCCCGTCTGGCCGGCCCGGCGACCCGGCTGAGACTGTGGGGCGTCGAGGACGCCCCCGTGCTGGCCGCAGCCTGGAGCGACCCGGCGATCCGGGGACGCCTCGAAGTGCCCGAGCCAGCCGACGAGGCCGCGGCCGTCCGCTGGATCTCCCAGCGGGAGCGAGCCTGGGCCGAGGGGCGCTCCGTGGACTTGGCCGTGACCGACCGGCAGTCGGGAGCGGTGATCGGCGAGGTCGGGTTGAGCGGGTTCGACCCGGCCCGGCGGGCCGCCCTGATCGGCTGGTGGATCGCCGAGGGCTGGCGGGGACAGGGTCGGGCTGCCGAGGCGGTCAGGCTCCTGCTGGACTGGGCGCTGTCGCAGGGGCCGCTCGACGCGGTGATGGCCGAGATCGACTCCGGCAATCCGGCATCGGCAGCCGTGGCCCGCCGGGCCGGGATGCGCCAGGTTGACGTGCCGGGGCTGGAATCCGGAGGCCGCGCCATGCTCGTGTTCGCCCGCACCCGGACAGGCGCCCAGCGTTTCTCGGGTGACTAATGTGTCGTGGAGGCACCGAAAGTCACCCGAGATTCTTGTTAGGCCCCCCAGCCGTCGTTGAGGATGTCCTTGAGGGCGATTCCCGGGACGTCGAAGACGTCGTAGTCGGTCGCGATGCGAGGCTCGGCCGTGCGGGCGAGGCTCTGGTAGTGCCGCTTGGCGAACCACCAGCGCCCGTCGTCGTCACGCTCGAGCCGGTCGTGGTACACGCCGTAGGCGTCGGTGCGGCGCCCGTCTGAGACGTTCTGGCGGATCTCCTGCATGTACACCCTGGCGGCGGCGACGCCCGCCGGTGCGTCGATGTGCATCACGGTGTTGAGCAGCACGAACTCAAACAGCGAGAAGCGCTCGATCTGGCGGGCGATGAACTCGCCGTACTGGGCCGGTCCGGTCAGCTCGAACTGCCGGTGGCGCACGTCCACCACGATCGGGCAGCCGGGGCGCACCATCCCGGCCAGTTCGTCCCAGGCACGGCGGGTCACCACGTCGGCGTAGCGGCTCTGCAGGCGCTGCAGCGCCACATACTCGATGGTCTCGGCAAGCCGGTCCTGGATGGTCATGGCGCCGGGAGCCGGGAGATCAGGCCGAGCAGGTCTTCCAGCCTGTCGATGAGGTGGTGCGCCCCGCCTTCGTGCAGTGCGTCGGCCCCGTCATAGCCGGCGGTGTATCCGATGCCGACGGAACCGGCGGCGCGAGCCTGCACCATGTCGAACTTGGTGTCGCCCACATACCAGACCGCACCGGCTGCCGTGCCGTTCACGTAGCCGCTGATCGCGGTCTGCTTGAGCGACACCCCGGCGTGGATGTCGTCGAAGCGTTGTGCGAGGCCGTGTGCCTCGATGTCTCGCAACACGGCGTCCTCGCCGGCCGAGCTCACGATCGCGATTGCGATGCCGGCGTCCCGTAGCGCGTCCAGCGTCTCTGACAGGCCCGGGGCCAGGGGAGCGTCGATCGTCGCGAGGTGGGTGCTCCAGTCTCGTGTCGCGTCCTCGTTGCGGTCATCGGGAACCCCTAGGCGTTTGACGTGCTCCGAAAGGGGCAGGCACCAAGCCTCGCGGAACTCGCCGAGGGTGAGCTCACCCAGGCCGGCCCACCGCTCGCGGACCAGGTTGCTCGCCCCCCGGGCCCGCTCCATGTCGTCGAGAAGGGTCCCGTTCCAGTCAAAGAGGACGATCGAAGGGGAACCGGCAGCAGTCACCGGGGAGCCAATCGCATCAGAGCGTCATCCTACGCACCCACCGCTTGCTTCGGTTGTGATGAGGTCGTACCGCGTGAAGGGCTGGCTGGTGGTGGAGGCCATGGCGAACGCCCGGCCCCGGCGAGGAAGTGCTCGGTCGCCACTAGCTCTGCCAATGGCCTCACAAAGACCGAGTTCAGAAGGTCCATCGAAGCCATGCGCGCGTGTTGGCGCGACCGGTGATACCGTCGCCGCCCGACCGTAAAACGGGTCCGGTGAGGCCCGAACGGGAGGAAATAATGGCCGAACGAGAACGCCGCTTCACGGTGCCCCACGCCAGCGGCACGTTCCGTGCTCGGACCCAGGTCATGACCGCCGACGACGTGGAGCGGGCCGTCCGGCGGATGACCCACGAGGTGATCGAGCGCAACCACGGCACCCACGACCTGATCGTCATCGGGCTGCAGACCGGCGGCGTGCCCATCGCCCATCGCATCGCCGAGACCCTGTCGGAGATTGAGGGAACCCCGGTACTGGTGGGCTCGCTCGATGTGGCCCTGCACCGCGACGACATAGGCCTGCGGCCGGTGCTGCCCCAAGCGGTCACCGACATTCCCGCCGACCTCGACGGCCGGGTCGTGGTGCTCACCGACGACGTCCTGTTCACCGGCCGCACCGTGCGGGCCGCGCTCGATGCCCTGCACACCTGGGGTCGGCCCCGGGCGGTGCAACTGGCGGTAATGGTCGACCGGGGTCATCGGGAGCTGCCGATCCGCCCCGACTACGTCGGCAAGAACCTCCCCACCAGCCGGTCCGAGATGGTCGACGTCGGCCCCGACGGGGTGTACCTGGGGGAGCTGGAATGAGCCGCCCCAATCGCGCAGGAGCAATCGCATGAACCCACCAGGCCGCGACCGGCCACGCCAGCACCTGCTGTCGATCAACGACCTCGTGCGTCCCGACCTGGAGCGCATCCTCGACCTCACCGACTCGTTCGCAGAGGTCAGCGAGCGGGCCATCCCGCGGGTCCCGGCGCTGCGGGGAAAGACGGTGGCCTGGCTGTTCTACGAGGACAGCACCCGCACCCGGCTGTCGTTCGAGGCGGCCGCCAAGCAGCTCTCGGCCGACACGCTGAACTTCACCGTCCGCTCGTCGTCGGTGAACAAGGGCGAGTCGGTCCGCGACACGGTGCAGACCATCGACGCCATGGGAATCGACGCGATCGTCGTGCGCCACTCATGTGCCGGGGTTCCCCACCGGGTAGGGGACTGGATCGACGCCTCGGTCATCAACGCCGGCGACGGTCGCCACGAGCATCCCACCCAGGCGCTGCTCGACCTGTACACCGCCCGCACCCACCTCGGCGACCTCGACGGCGCCCGGGTGGCCATCGTCGGCGACATCCTCCACTCCCGGGTGGCCCGCTCCGACGTGCTCGCGTTCGCGGCCATGGGCGCCGAGGTCACGCTGGTGGCCCCGCGCCCGCTACTGCCCTCCAGCCTCGACGGATGGCCCGTGACCGTCACCCACGACTTCGACGACATCCTCGGCGAGATCGACATCTGCTACCTGCTGAGGATGCAGATCGAACGCCAGGCCAGCGCCCTGGTGCCCTCGCTCAGGGAGTTCCGGGCCGAGTACGGCCTCAACTCATCGCGGGCCGACCGCCTGCCCGAGGGTGCGCTGATCATGCACCCCGGCCCCATGAACCGGGGCGTGGAGATCGACGGCGACGTGGCCGACCGGCCCAACGCGGTGATCACCGAGCAGGTGGCCAACGGCGTGGCGGTCCGCATGGCGGTCCTGTTCCTGCTGCTCGGTTCGGGCATGGACCTGGCCGAGGGCTCCAGGGTGATGGCCGCGTGAGGGCTGTGCCGGTCTCACGGTGCCCGGAGTCGGTCCGCCCCAGCCGCAAGGAGACGGCCGCGTGAGCGCCGGGCTGGCCGCGGTGCGCCCCCACGGCACCGTCGCCATAAGGGGCGGGACCGTGGTGGACGCCGGAGGCAGCCGCCAAGCCGACGTGCTGGTGGGCGACGGACGGGTCATCGCGGTCGATCCCGCCGGCGTGGAGGGCGACCGCACTCTGGACGCCTCCGGCTGCCTGGTGGCTCCCGGACTAGTCGATCTGCACGTCCACCTGCGCCAGCCCGGCCGGGAGGACGCCGAGACGG
The DNA here is from genome assembly GCA_009843735.1 of Acidimicrobiaceae bacterium. Classification (GTDB taxonomy): domain Bacteria; phylum Actinomycetota; class Acidimicrobiia; order Acidimicrobiales; family Aldehydirespiratoraceae; genus Aldehydirespirator. Next base: position 22,872 of record VYCW01000026.1, read on the forward strand.
TCGAGACGGGCGCCCGGGGCGCGGCGTTGGGCGGATTCACCGCGGTGGTCGCCATGCCCAACACCGACCCGGCCATCGACTGCGCGGCGGTGGTCCGAGAGGTGCAGGACCTCAGCGCCGGGGCGTGCTGTGACGTGTACCCCTCGGCGGCCATCACCGTCGGTCGCCGGGGCGTGGACCTGGTGCCCATGGCCGAGCTGGCGCGCCTGGGAGTGCGGATCTTCACCGACGACGGTGCCGGCGTGCAGGACTCGCAGGTGATGAGGCGGGCGCTCGAGTACGCGGCCGGGCTCGACCACCTCAGCGGAGGCCGCCGGGTGGTGCTGGCCCAGCACTGCGAGGTGGACGAACTCAGCGCCGGCGGCCATATGCACGAAGGCGAGTGGTCCAGCCGGCTGGGCCTGGGCGGCCAGCCCTCCGAGGCCGAGGAGCTGATGGTCATGCGCGACATCGCCCTGTCGCGGCTCACCGGGTCGAGAGTGCATTTCCAGCATCTGTCGACGGCCGGGTCGGTGGCCATGGTGCGGGCGGCCAAGGAGGCGGGACTGCCGGTGACGGCCGAGGCTGCGCCCCACCACTTCACCCTCACCGACGCCTGCTGCGCCGACTACGACACCGTCTTCAAGGTCCACCCGCCGCTGCGGACCGGCGCCGACGTGGACGCGATCCGGGCCGGTCTGGTCGACGGAACCATCGACGCCATCGCCACCGACCATGCGCCCCACACCAGCGCCGACAAGGAGAGGCCCTTCGACGCGGCGCCCCCCGGCATGCTCGGGCTCGAGACGGCGCTGGCCCTGGCCCTGACCGAGCTGGAGCTTCCCATCGAGCGGGTGCTGGCCCTCATGGCGTGGCAGCCGGCGGCCGTCGCCGGCATCGACGACCGTCACGGTCGGCCGATCGCGCCCGACGAGCCCGCCAACCTGTGCGTCATCGACCCCGGCGTGACGTGGACGGTGTCGGGCGCGGCCATGGCCAGCCCGAGCCGCAACACCCCCTACGAGGGGCGGGAGTTGCGGGGCCGGGTCCGCCACACCCTGCTGGCCTCCGAGCCGGTGGTGATCGACGGCGAGCCGCAGCGATGACCGCGCCGGAGCCCACGCCGGCCCTGCTGGTGCTGTGCGACGGGGAGGTCTTCGAGGGCGAGGCGATGGGAGCCCCGGGCGTCGAAGTCGCCTCCGGCGAGGTGGTCTTCAACACGGTGATGAGCGGCTACCAGGAGGTGATCTCGGATCCGTCCTACGCAGGCCAGATCACCACCTTCACGTATCCCCACATCGGCAACTACGGCACCAACGACGCCGACTCGGAAGCGGCCCGGCCCCACTGCCGGGGCGTGATCGTGCGCGATCTGGCCCGCCGCCACAGCAACTGGCGGGCGACCGGCAGCCTGGACGACTTCCTGCGCCGCCACGGCATCGGTGGCATCACCGGCATCGACACCCGCCGCCTCACCCGCCACATCCGCGATGCGGGCGCCATGCCCGGCGCCTTCGGCACGGCCGACGAGGCGACCCTGCTCGCCGCGGCCCGAGCCGAGCCCGGAACCAGCGGCGTGGATCTCGTCGGCGAGGTCACCACGGCCGAGCCGTACCTATCGGGGTCGGGCCCGCGCCGGGTTGTGGCCTACGACCTGGGCATCAAGTCCACCATCCTGAGCTGCCTGGGCGAGCTGGCCACCGTGACCGTGGTGCCCGCGCACACTCCGGCCGACGAGGTGCTCGCCCGCCGACCCGACGGCGTGTTCCTCAGCAACGGGCCGGGCGACCCCGAGCTGGCCGGGCCGGCCATCGAGGCGCTGCGCGGTCTTGTGGGCACGGTTCCCGTCTTCGGGATCTGCCTGGGACACCAGCTGCTCGCCCTGGCCCTCGGCGGGCGCACCTTCAAGATGCGCTTCGGCCACCACGGCGGCAACGTGCCCGTTCGCTGCACCGCCAGCGGGCGCATCGAGATCACCAGCCAGAACCACAACTTCGCGGTCGAGGCGGGATCGGTGCCGGGCGTGACCGAGACCCACGTCTGCCTCAACGACAGCGCCCTGGAGGGGCTCTCCGTCGACGGCGCCGACGCCTTCGGCGTGCAGTACCACCCCGAGGCCGGCCCCGGCCCCCACGATGCCCGCCACCACTTCGCCGCCTTCGCCGAGATGATGGATCGTCGCCGTGCCACGGCGTGACGACATCGAATCAATCCTCATCATCGGCTCCGGGCCCATCGTTATCGGCCAGGCCTGCGAGTTCGACTACTCGGGGACGCAGGCCTGCCGGGTGCTGCGGGCCGAGGGCTACCGGGTGATCCTGGCCAACTCCAACCCGGCCACGATCATGACCGACCCCGAGGTGGCCGACGCCACCTACGTGGAGCCGCTCGACGCCGCGGTGCTGGCCCGCATCATCGAGCGCGAACGGCCCGACGCCGTGCTTCCCACCCTCGGCGGACAGACCGGTTTGAACCTGGCCATGGAACTGGTCGCCGACGGTGTGCTGGAGGCCAACGGCGTCGAACTGATCGGCGCCGACGCGACCGCCATCGCCACCGCCGAGGACCGCCAGCTCTTCAAGCAGGCCATGATCGAGATCGGTCTGGACGTGCCCCGCTCCGGGATCGCCCGCGACATGGACACCGCGCGCGAGGCGATGCGAAGGGTGGGTCTGCCGGTGATCGTCCGGCCCGCCTACATCCTCGGGGGCCGCGGCGCCGGCATCGCGGCCACCGCAGAGGAGTTCGAGAGCGTCGCCGCCTTCGGCCTGGAGGCCAGCCCCATCTCCGAGATCCTGATCGAGGAGTCGATCGTGGGCTGGAAGGAGTTCGAGCTCGAGGTGATGCGCGACCGGGCCGACAACTGCGTGGTGGTCTGCTCGATCGAGAACCTCGACCCGATGGGGGTGCACACCGGCGACTCCATCACCGTCGCCCCCACTCAGACACTCAGCGACCCGGAGTACCAGCGGATGCGCAACGCGGCCTTCGCGGTGCTGCGCCGGGTGGGGGTGGAGACCGGCGGGTCCAACGTGCAGTTCGCAGTCGATCCGGCCACCGGCCGCCAGGTGGTCATCGAGATGAATCCCCGGGTGAGCCGCTCCTCGGCGCTGGCCTCCAAGGCCACCGGCTTCCCCATCGCCAAGATCGCCGCCCGCCTCGCCGTGGGCTACACGCTCGATGAGATCCCCAACGACATCACCGAGGTGACGCCGGCGTCCTTCGAGCCGACCCTCGACTATGTCGTCACCAAGATCCCCCGCTGGGCGTTCGAGAAGTTCCAGGCCGCCTCGACCGAGCTGGGAACGTCGATGCAGTCCGTCGGCGAGGTGATGGCCATCGGCCGCACGTTCTGCGAGTCGCTGCAGAAGGGCCTGCGCTCGCTGGAGCAGGGCCGTCTGGGTCTCAACGCCGACCCTGCCGAAACGGCCTATGACCGTCTCGGTGACGCCGAGCTGATGGCGGCCGCCGCCGTGCCCACCCCGGAGCGGATCTTCCAGCTGGAGGCGCTGCTGCGCCGGGGCGAGCCGGTAGAGGCCGTGCACGCGGCCACCGGCGTGGACCGGTGGTTCCTCGACCAGATCGCCCGCATCTGTACCGAGCGGAAGGCCCTGGAGGCCGCGGAGCCGACCGCGATGAACCGGGCCGGATGGCGCAGGGCCAAGCGGCTCGGCTTCTCCGACGCCCAACTCGCCTACCTGTGGGACACCTCGCCATCCGACGTGAGGGCGGCGCGGGAGAGCGCCGGGGTGCTGCCTACCTTCAAGACGGTCGACACCTGCGCGGCCGAGTTCGAGGCGACCACCCCGTACCACTACTCGACCTACGAGGACACCGACGAGATAAGGCCGGCCACCAAGCCGAGAGTGCTGATCTTCGGGTCCGGCCCCAACCGGATCGGCCAGGGAATCGAGTTCGACTACTGCTGCGTCCACGCCGGGCAGGCCCTGCGGGCCGCCGGGTACGAGACCGTGATGGTGAACTGCAATCCCGAGACGGTGTCCACCGACTACGACACCAACGACCGGCTCTACTTCGAGCCCCTCACGCCCGAGGACGTGGCCAACGTGATCGCAGCCGAGGATCCCGTGGGCGTCATCGTCTCTCTCGGCGGTCAGACGCCGCTGGCCCTGGCCGGCCAGCTCCCGCCCGAGCTGGTGCTGGGTACCCCGCCGGCGTCGATTGAGGCGGCCGAGGATCGCGAGCACTGGAACGCCCTGTGCACCCGCCTGGGCATCCCGCAGCCACCGGGCGGCGCGGCCACGAGCCATGCCGAGGCCCTGGCGGTGGCTGACCGGGTCGGCTACCCGGTGCTGGTGCGTCCCTCCTATGTGCTCGGTGGCCGGGCCATGGCCATCGTCTACGACGAGGATCAGCTCGCGGCCGCGATCGACGAATTGACCGACCTGGGCTCCCTCGGCCGGGAGGGCGGGCCGGCCTCGGAGCGTCCCGTGTTGGTCGACCGCTTCCTTGAGGACGCCACCGAGGTGGATGTGGATGCGGTCCGGGACCGCACCGGCGAGGTGCAGATCGGCGCGGTGATGGAGCACGTCGAGGAGGCCGGCGTCCACTCCGGGGACTCGGCCTGCACCATCCCGCCCACCACGCTGAGCGACGAGGTCGTCGCGGCCATCTGCGAGCACACCCGCCGCATCGCGGCCGCCCTGGACGTCACCGGCCTGCTCAACGTTCAGTTCGCAGTGCGACGAGATCCCGGCAGCCCGCTGGGTATGGCTACGCGATGGGGCGGATCCGGGGTGGATGACGTCTTCGTGATCGAGGCCAACCCGAGGGCGTCGCGCACGGTGCCGTTCGTCGCCAAGGCCACCGGAGTGCCGCTGGCCATGGTTGCGGCCCGTGTGATGGTCGGGTCAACGCTGGCCGAGCTGAGGGACGAGGGCATGCTGCCCGCAGCCCCGGCCGGACTGCCTCAGGTCTCCGACTACGTGGCGGTCAAGGAGGTCGTGCTGCCGTTCAACCGGTTCCCCGACGCTGACGCCGTGCTCGGTCCCGAGATGCGCTCCACCGGCGAGGTCATGGCTCTGGACGCGACGCCGGGCCTCGCGTTCGTGAAGGCCCAGCTGGCTGCGGGCACCAGGCTCCCGGCCGAGGGGACAGTGTTCATGTCGATGGCCGACCGCGACAAGGAGGCCGGGCTGCGGGCCGCCCGGATCTTCCACAGGCTCGGCTTCCGGCTGGCCGCCACCGCCGGAACCGCCCAGTTCCTGCACCGCGGAGGCGTGCCCGTAGCCGTGGAGGTGGCCAAGCTGGGCGACTACGAGGGGCGCCATGCCGTCGACCTGATCGAGGCGGGCGAGATCCAGCTGGTGATCAATTCACCGCGGGGGCGCGGCCCCAGAGCCGATGGCGCGCACATCCGGTCGGCCGCCGGACGGGCCGGACTGCCCCTGGTCACCACCGGGGCCGCGGCGCTGGCCGCGGCCTACGGCCTGCGCGACCTCCACGGCCTCCATCCGACCGTGCGGAGCCTCCAGGAGTATCACCGAAGTCTCCGGGGCGCGGCCTAGATGGCCGAGCTGGCCACACAGGTCGGCAGCGTTGCGCTGCGGGCGCCGGTCATGACGGCGTCTGGCGCGTCGGGGCACGGCGCCGAGCTGGCGCCCTACGGTCCGCTCCGCGACCTCGGCGCGGTGGTGGTGAAGTCGCTGCGCGACGGAGCGTGGCCGGGCAACCCGCTGCCGAGGCTGCACCCGCTGCGCTTTCCCGCGGCCGGGATGATCAACAGCGTGGGGCTTCAGGGTCCGGGGGTGGCCGCCTGGCTCGAGGACGACCTGCCCGCCCTCATCGACGCCGGCGCCGACGTGGTGGCCAGCATCTGGGGCGACACCGTCGACGCCTACCGGCGCGCCGCCGAGCTTCTGGCTGCCGGACCTCCCCAGATCGTGGCGGTCGAGGTGAACGTGTCGTGCCCCAACACCGAGGACGGCATGCGGATGTTCGCCCATTCGGCCGAGGCGACCGAGGCGGTGGTGGCCGTCACCGCTGGATGCGGGCGCCCGCGCTGGGCCAAGCTCAGCCCCAACACACCGGAACTGGTAGAGGTGGCCGCGGCCGCAGTGCGGGGCGGTGCGGAGGCGGTGGTGCTGACCAACACGCTGTCAGGGCTGGTGATCGACATCGAGAAGCGGCGCCCAGCTCTCGGCGGGCAGCGCGGCGGCGTGAGCGGCGCCGCCCTTCATCCGGTGGCGGTTCGGGCCGTCTACGACGTTCATGAGGAGCTCCCGGCGGTGCCCATCATCGGTGTGGGCGGGGTGGCCACCGGTGCGGATGCTGTCGAGATGCTGATGGCCGGCGCGTCGGCGGTGCAGGTGGGCACGGCCATCTTCGCCGACCCCCGCGCTCCGTGGAAGGTGCTCGCCGAGCTGGAGCAGTGGTGCCACGACAACGATCTGGCCGGCGTGGCCGAACTGGTCGGAGCAGCTCACTGAGAGGCCGGGCGGGTAAGAGCCTCTAATGAGGGGATGGTCGGCGCCATCGAGAATAATCGAGGCATGGAGGGAGCAGCCGATGGATGAAGAGGTGCGCGACCGGCTCGCGGTAGCGCTCGACGTTGACGACCTAGTGGCCGCGACCCGGCTGGCCCGATCCCTTGCCGGACACTTCCGCGTCGCCAAGATCGGCCTGGAGCTGTACACCGCGGCCGGTCCCGAAGCCATCGGGGTCATGATCGACCTCGGCTACGACGTCTTCTGCGATCTGAAGCTCCACGACATTCCCAACACGGTGGCCAGCGCCGCCCGCGTCGTGGGCGAACTCGGCGTGTCATACCTGACGATCCATGCCGCCGGCGGCACCGAGATGCTCCGGGCCGGCGCCGAAGGACTGGCCGAGGGCGCGACCCGCCCCGCGGGAGTGCTGGCCGTGACCGTGCTCACCAGCGAGGCCGAGGTGGCCGCCACCCGCGACATGGTGGCTGATCGCATGGAGGTGGCGTTCGAGACCGGCTGCGCCGGCGTGGTGTGCGCCGCGCCCGACCTGACCGCGACCCGCCACATCCGCCCGGAGTTGATCCGGGCCGTTCCTGGTATCCGGCTCGCTGGGGACTCCGTAGACGACCAGCGGCGCGTCGCTTCGCCGGTCCAGGCCCTAGCGGCCGGTGCGGACCTGCTGGTCGTGGGCAGGCCCGTCACGAGGGCCGCCGACCCCGTTGAGGCGGCCGAGCGTCTGCATCGAAGCCTCCAGCCGTAACGAATGCAACTTCTTGCGCTTGGGGCGAACACGGGAATTGCTGGCGCGCTAGAGCAAGCTCAGCTAATCTCGTAACTCATGGCTCAACCCTTTTCCATTTCAGACGAGGTCCGCCGCGAGGCGTTGCTCAAGGCTGCCGCGGTTCGGCGGGAGCGCGCGGAGCTTCGCGTCCAGCTCAAAGCTGGCGACGTCTCATTGTCGGACCTGCTCGGCCGGGTCGATGATGACACCGTTGGCAAGATGAAGGTGCTGGCCGTGCTCGAGTCGCTGCCCGGTGTGGGCAAGGTGAAGGCACGCAAGGCGATGGAGCGGATCGGGATCTCCGACAGCCGCCGCCTGCGCGGGCTGGGGAGCAGGCAGAGGAGTCAGCTGCTCGCGGACTTCGGCTGACCGCCACGAGATCCCGGGCTCGGCCGTCGATACGGCCGAGATGCACTCGCCTCGGTAGCCTCGCGGGGTGACCTCGCTAGCGGGCCGATCGGTCATCATCGTCTCAGGCCCGGGGGGTGTGGGCAAGGGCACGATCGTCGAGAGGCTCATGGAGCGCGACCCGAAGCTGTGGCTGTCGCGGTCGTGGACCACCCGCCCCCGCCGGCCTTCCGAACCGGCCGACGCCTATCGATTCGTGGACCGCTCCGCCTTCGAGGCCGCGATCGCGGCTGATGGGTTCCTCGAGTGGGTCGAGTTCCTCGACTACCTGCAGGGCACCCCGGTTCCGGAACCTCCCGAGGGATCGGACGTGGTGCTTGAGATCGACGTGCGGGGAGGGCAGCAGGTTCGGGAACTGCTGTCTGACGCCCTGCTGATCTTCGTCGACGCGCCCAGCCCGGAGCATCAGAGGGCCCGACTCGAGCTCAGGGGCGACGATCCCACCACGATCGCTCGCCGGATGAGGAAGACCGCCTCGGAGCGAGCAGAGGCCCTCAAGATGGGCTACGAGATCGTGGTGAACGACGACCTGAGCCGGGCCGTGGAGGCGATCGAGGCCCTCATCGCCTCGGATCGGGAGCGGCGCCGGTCGGCTTCGGCGCGAACCTGAGCGTCTTCGGCCTCTGCGCCCGCTCGCGGCTCCTGCCCATCCGTTCGGAACTCCCGGTGCCGCTGGTAGCGTGATGTTCTCCTAGTCGGCCGATCCTGCGGAGTGCGCCATGGCCCACGGCTACGACACGATGATGACACCGGCCATCGAGGACCTGCTCGAGCGGACGGAGTCCAAGTTCGTTCTGGTGACCCTGGCCGCGCTGCGAAGCCGCGAGATCACTAACTACTTCGGTCAACTCGGCGGGGGCATCGGTGCCTCGGTGCCGCCCCAGGTGGTGTCCACGTCGTCCAAGCCGCTGTCGATCGCCCTGGAGGAGGTCGCCGCGGGCAAGATCGAGGCGGTCGAGGTCGACCCCGACGCCGAACCGCCAGCCGAAGAGACCGGCCCGTTCGAGGGAGCCCATCTCCAGGATGTGAGCAACCCGGAGCAGAGCGGCGCTGGGGGTGACTCCCCGGAACCTGCCGGCGACGCCGGCGCCTGACAAGAGGCCCACGAGGACTCCATGAGCGCGCTCAGCGGCCGCTGCGTGGTGCTCGGCGTGACCGGCGGCATCGCGGCCTACAAGGCCGTGGAGGTGTGCCGGCGGCTGGTGGGCGAGGGGGCCCATGTCGTGCCAGTGCTCACCGCCGGTGCGCTGCGGATGGTGGGGGAGACCACCTTCTCGGCTCTGGCCTCGGAGCCGGCGATCACTTCGCTCTGGAATGATCGGTCCGGGCCGATCCCTCACACCGCGGCGGGCCAGAGGGCCGACGCCGTCGTCGTGTGTCCGGCCACTGCCAGGCTGATATCGGATCTACGCAACGGCCGCTCCGGCGACGTGCTGACGGCCACCCTTCTGGCCACCCGGGCGCCGGTGGTGCTGGCCCCGGCGATGCACACCGAGATGTGGGAGCAGCCGTCGGTGCAGGAGAACCTGGCCGTGCTCACCCAACGCGGGGTCACCATGGTCGGCCCCTCCGAGGGGCCGCTGGCCGGAGGCGACTCCGGGCCCGGCCGGATGGCCGAGCCTGACGAGATCGTCGCCGCGGTGGAGGCGGTGCTGACCGTTCCGGATCTGGCTGGCACCAGGGTGCTGGTCACCTCGGGCGGGACCCGCGAGCCGATCGACGCGGTGCGTTTCGTCGGCAACCGGTCCTCGGGCAAGCAGGGTGCGGCGGTGGCCGAGGAGGCCGCGGCCCGGGGCGCTGAGGTGGTCCTGGTTACCACCCAGAGCGAGCGGGCCGCCGGGATCCCAGCCCGGGTAGTGGTCGTAGAGACGGCTGCTGAGATGGCCGCCGTGGTTGAACTCGAGGCACCGCGCGCCGACGTAGTGGTGATGGCGGCCGCGGTTGCCGACTTCCGGCCCGCGCAACCCTCGGGCACCAAGCTCAAGAAAGACCGGGGTGTGCCCGCGGTGGAGCTGGAGCCCACAGCCGACATCCTGGCCGCGCTGGGCGCCTCGAAGGGATCCGGTCAGGTGCTCGTCGGGTTTGCGGCCGAGACCGAGGACATCGAATCGAACGCCGTTGCCAAGCTGCGCAGCAAGAACCTCGACGTGATCGTGGCCAACGACGTGTCCAAGGAGCATGTCGGCTTCGGTCATGACACCAACGAGATCGTGATGTTCACCGCCGACGGCGCCCGCCATCATGTCCCGCTGACCACGAAGCGGGAGGCGGCCCGGGCGGTGCTCGACGTCGCGGTCTCGCTCATGGGCTCCGCAGGCGATCGTGATACCACTGACAGCAGGGAGCGGCCTTGAACACTTGGACCTTCACCTCGGAGTCGGTGACCGAGGGCCATCCCGACAAGCTGGCTGACCAGATCTCGGACGCCATCCTCGACGCCCTGATCGACGCCGATCCCAATAGCCGGGTCGCCTGCGAGACGCTGGTCACCACGGGCCTGGCGGTCGTCGCGGGCGAGATCCGTACCGAGGCCTACGTAGAGATCCCGAACATCGTGCGGCAGACGATCTGTGCTACCGGCTACGACGACGCTGCCTTCGGCTTCGACGGCCACACCTGCGGCGTGGTGGTGGCTATCGGCGATCAGTCGCCTGACATCGCTATGGGCGTGGATCGCACCGATGGTGACTCTGACGACCAGGGCGCAGGCGACCAGGGGATGATGTTCGGCTATGCCTGCGACGAGACCGATGTGATGATGCCCCTGCCCATCCATCTCGCCCACCGGCTGGCGGCGCGCCATGCTGAGGTACGCCGGGCCGGAACGATCCCGTACCTGCGACCCGACGGCAAGACCCAGGTCAGCATCGAGTACGAGGGCAGCCGGCCCGTACGCCTGCGCACTGTGTTGGTGTCGACCCAGCACGGTCCTGGCATCGACCGCGATCGAATGATCCGTCCCGACGTCAACGAGCAGATCATCGAGCCGGTCATCAGTGAGCAGTGCCCGCAGTTCGCCGGAGACGACTACAAGGTGATCGTCAACCCGACGGGCAAGTTCGAGACCGGCGGGCCGAAGGGCGATTCGGGCTTGACCGGCCGCAAGATCATCGTCGACACCTACGGCGGCATGGCCCGCCACGGCGGCGGTGCCTTCTCGGGAAAGGATCCGTCCAAGGTGGACCGCTCGGCCTCGTACGCGGCCCGCTGGGTGGCCAAGCACATCGTGGCCGCGGGTGCCGCGTCGCGCTGCGAACTTCAGGTGGCCTACGCCATCGGCATGGCCGAGCCGCTGTCGCTGATGGTCGAGACCTTCGGCACCGAGACCGTGGACCGGGCCCAGATCGAGAAGGCGGTGAGGGACGTGTTCGACCTGCGTCCCGCGGCCATCGTGCGGGAATTGGGCCTGCTGGAGCCCATCTACACCCCGACCGCGGTCTACGGCCACTTCGGCCGGTCCGGCGACGAGGAGATGTTCAACGAAGAGAAGGCCGAGCGCCGTGCCGCGCTGTTCACTTGGGAGAGCACCGACCGCTTGGCCGACCTGAAGTCGGCTCTCGGCCTCTGAACCCCGGTAGTCAGGGCCGGCTCTCCTTCGAGGAGCCGCCCGGCGAGCCCTCAACGCCGGCAGAAAGCGCTCCAGGGAAGGGAGGCGGCACCGCAGCGGGACTGGTTGTGCGGGTGCTGCCCGATGTGGTCCGTCTCGACCGGATGTTCGACTACTCGGTCCCGGATGCCTGGCACGCCGATGGCCGGGCCGAACGGCTGGCGGTGGGCTCGATCGTGCGGTTCTCCCTCGGCCGTCGCCGCCTGCGGGGCTGGATCGCCGAAGTCGGCGTCGATCCGCCTGCGGGCGTGGAACTCCAGCGGTTGGAGCGGCTCACCGGCATGGGTCCGCCCGCCGACATTGTCAGCCTGGCCCGTTGGGCTGCCTGGCGGTGGGCTGGCCGCACCGTGCACTTCCTACGGGCTGCGTCGCCGCCCAAGGTGGTCGCCGGCCCCGCACCCGCCCGGATCGCTCCGACGCCCAGCGGTGGCTCGCCCCGGATGCACGACGACCTGTTCTCCCGTCCGGGAGCAGTGACCGTGCTGCGCTGCCCGCCCGCGGACGACTGTCTGGCTCTGGTCGGCGCCGCGACTCGCCGGGGCGACGCGCTGATCGTCGTGCCCGCCCTCGCCCATGCCCGCCGCATCGCAACCGATCTCAGACGGCAGGGCGTGCGGGTCGCCCTGGGATTCGACGACTGGGCCCAGGCCGCGGCTGGCGCCACGGTGGTCGGCACCCGTACTGCGGTGTGGATGCCGATGCCGCACCTGGCCGCGGTGGTGGTGCTCGACGAGCACGCCGAGGGCCTCCAGAGCGAGCAGGCCCCGACCTGGCATGCCCGTGAGGTGGCCTTGGAGCGGGCCCGGCGGGCTGGGGCGCCCGCCGTGCTGGTGTCGCCCGTCCCGACGCTGGAGGCGATTGAGGCGGGTGAGCTGACGACAGCCGGAAGGACGGCCGAGCGTGACGGCTGGCCCGCGGTCGACGTGCTGGACCGCCGTCTCGACGACCCGGTCCGGGGCGGTCTGTTCGCCGAGGGTCTGCGCGATCGCCTGGGCCGGGCCCATGGAAGGGTCGCGATCGTGCTGAACCGCAAGGGCCGCGGGCGGCTGCTGGCCTGCAAGGCCTGCGGCGAACTGGTCCGCACCGCCGATGGGCGGCTGCCGATGAGACTCGTTGACGACGAGCTGGTGGCGGCCGACGGAAGCGAACGACGCCCGGTGGTGTGCGCCCACTGCGGCTCGACCGTGCTTCGCAACCTCCGCATGGGCGTCACCCGGGCCCGCGAGGATCTCGCTTCGCTCACCGGCGAGCCGGTGGGGGAGCTGACCGCGGACTCGGATCGGGTGGGCTCCGAGCGGATTGTGGTGGGCACCGAGGCTGTGCTGTGGCGCCTGCAGTCCGCGGCGGCAGTGGTGTTCCTGGACTTCGACCAGGAGTTGCTGGCGCCCCGGCAGAGGGCCTCGGGGCAGGCGCTGGCGCTGCTGGCCCGCGGTGCCCGGCTAGTGGGCGGACGCCGGGGCGAGGGGCGTCTCGTGGTCCAGACCCGCCAGCCCGATCATCCGGTGGTGCGGGCCGCGGTGCTGGCCGACCCTTCGATCGTGGCCAACATCGAGCGCCGGCGGCGCCAAGAGCTGGGCCTCCCGCCCTATGGCGCCCAAGCCGTGGTCTCCGGATCGGGGGCAGCGGCCTTTATCGAGGCGCTGCGCGAGGCGACCGGCACGGCGGTGAGCATCCGGGGTCCACTAGACGGCCGGTTCCTGCTGCGCGCCCCGTCACATGACCCGCTGCTGGACTTGCTGGCTCGCACCCCCCGTCCAGCCGAGCGTCTGCGGGTCGAAGTGGATCCCCTAAGGGTCTGACCCGGTGCGGGCCTGCACTTCTAGGAGCCGGTAGCTCCTCTTGGACGCCAGACGGGTGACGCGGTGGCCCCGGTCGGTCAGCCAGCGGGCCAGTGAGTCGCTGCCCAGATGGCGTTGCACTACCAGGTGGGCTCGCCCGCCGGCCGCGAGCCGGTCCAGCCATGTGACCAGCAGTTCGTGCAGGGCGGGTTTCCCTATGCGGATGGGGGGATTGCACAGGATGCGGTCGAAGCGGCGGTCGGGGTCCACCGCGTCCGGGTGGGCCACCGTCACGTTTCCCGCACCGTTGGCTTCGGCGTTTGTGGTCGCGAGACCAAGAGCCCGCTCGTTCACGTCCACCGCCAGCACCTGGGCGGCGGGGGAGCGCAGAGCGACGAAACAGGTGATCGGGCCCCATCCGCAGCCCAGGTCGAGCACTCGCCGCTCGACGGCGGTCAGCAGCGGCGCCTCTGCCAGCAGCAGGCGGGTACCCGGGTCCAGCCGGCCGGGTGAGAACACCCCCGAATCGGTCTCGAACCTGAGCTGCATCCCGCCGATGTCCGCGGTGATCGATCGGGGCGAGGTGGCGGCGGCCGGCTCGGCTTCGAAGTACTGGCCGCGGGCGGGCTGGGCAGCGGGATCGGCCACGCCGCGACGGTAGCCTCAAATAGCAGTGGCCCCCTACGAGATACGCATCATCGGTGACCCGGTCCTGCGGCGCCGCGCTGCCGACGTGGACAACGTCGACGGCACTCTGGTGCGGATCGTCGAGGACATGGTCGAGACCATGTACAGCGCGGACGGCATCGGTCTGGCCGCCCCCCAGGTCGGGGTGCAGAAGCGTCTGTTCGTATGGGACATGGGTGACGGCCCCCGCACCATCGTCAACCCGCAGATCGTCGAGTCCGACGGCGAGTGGGTCTACGACGAGGGATGCCTGTCGGTACCCGGGCTGACCTGGGAGATCGTCAGGCCCAAGGAGGTCCACATCGTCGGCCGGGACCTCGACGGCAACGAGGTCTCCGTGGAGGCCGACGAGCTTGAGGCCCGCCTGTTCCAGCACGAGCTGGACCACCTCGACGGCACCCTGCTGATCGAGCGTCTCGATGACTCCACCCGGAAGGCTGCCCTGCGCACGCTGCGCGAGATGGGGATCGGGCCCGGCTCGCCCACATCGTCACGGCCGCCGGACACAGGAGGCGACAAGCCTTCGGGCGGTCTGCGCCTGCTGTGACCGCGCGCTCGGCCTCTGGCTGGCGCGTCGTCTACTTCGGCACCCCCGAGGTGGCGGTGGCGCCGCTTCAGGCGCTGTGCCGGGCCGGACACGACGTGGCCCTGGTGGTCACCCGGCCGCCGAAGCGCCGGGGGCGGCGCCAAGCCCCGACGCCCTCACCGGTGGAGCACGCGGCCACGGACCTTGGCCTGGAGATCACCTACGACGTTGAGGACGCGGTCGCGGTCGAGGCCAACCTGGGCGTGGTCGTCGCCTACGGCGAGTACATACCCGAAGAGGTCTTCGAACGGCGCCGCACGGTGAACCTGCACTTCTCGCAGCTGCCCCGGTGGCGGGGGGCGGCGCCGGTGGAGCGGGCCATCCTGGCCGGCGACACCGAGACCGGTGTGTGCCTCATGGACGTTGCCTCGGAGATCGACACCGGGGCCGTGTACCGCCGGGCGTCCACCGGGATCCGGCCGGAAGAGACGGCCGACGAGCTGCGGACCCGGCTCTGCGAGTTGGGCATCGGGCTGCTGCTCGACGCGCTCGCGGCGGGGTTCGGCGATCCGGTCCCGCAGTCGGGTGAGATGACCTGGGCCGACAAGATCGAGTCCGGCGAGTTGCGAATCGACTGGTCGGCGCCGGCCGGGCACGTCCTGCGGCTGGTGCGGGTGGGTGGTGCCTGGACGGTCTACAGAGGTCGTCGCTTGAAGGTCCTAGCGGCCGAACCGGCGGCCCATGCCAACAACGCAGACGATTCCGGTGCCGGCGATTCCGCCGACTCCGGCGCTGACGTGCCCGGTGGCTCCGCTCCCGGCGATGCCCGTGCCGCAGGCACGATCTGGCAGGTGTCGGTATCGGGCAGCAGGCCTGGGGTGCAGGTCGTCACCGGCCGCGGCGCGCTGAGACTGCTGACCGTCCAGTCGGAGGGGCGGGCCGCGGTGTCGGCCCGTGACTGGATCAACGGTGCCCGCATTGCCAACGGCCAGCGGTTCGACCCGTGAGCCGGACCAATCGCCGCGATAGGGCCTCCCACGCCCGTCGGGTGAGCGGGAAGGCACGACAAGGCCGGTCATCGGCCGGGCGGAAAGCGACTGGGGACGCCCGCCGGGTTGCGCTTGATGTGCTGGTCCGCATCGACACCGACGGCGCCTACGCCAACATTGCCCTGCCCGCCGCTCTGGGTCAGTCTGGCCTGGACGAGCGTGACCGGGCCTTCGCCACCGAGCTCGTCTACGGCGTCACCCGCCGCAGGCGGGCGCTGGACTGGGCGCTGGACACCTTCCTGGCAACGCCTCCGCCACCTCCCGCCCGAGCCGCGCTCCGCATGGGGGCCTACCAACTCATCGCGTTGGACACCCCGGCCTACGCGGCGGTCTCGGCCACGGTGGCCGCGACTCCCCGCAGCCATCGAGGCCTGGTCAACGCAGTGCTGCGACGGGTGGGCGATGCCGGAATGCCGGACTGGCCCGACGACGCGACCCGGCTCAGCTATCCCGACTGGATCGTCGAAGCGCTCACAACCGACCTCGGCCACAACACCGCGCTCGAGGTCCTGGAGTCGATGAACGCTCCGGCCCGGGTCCACCGCCGTGCAGACGGCTACGTGCAGGATCTGAGCTCGCAGATGGTGATCGACGCCATGGGTGTTCAGCCCGGGGATCTGGTGGCCGACATGTGCGCGGCGCCGGGCGGCAAGGCCACTGCGCTGGCCGGGCGCGGCGCTTCCGTGATCGCCTGCGACTCCCAACTGGGACGGATCGGGCTGATGAAGGCCAACCGGGAGTCACTGGACGCCGGCTCCATGTATGTGGTGGCGGCCGACGGACGGCATCCGCCGTTGCGGCCGGGCTGCTTCGACGCAGTGCTGGTGGACGCGCCGTGCAGCGGTCTGGGAACCCTGAGGCGTCGCCCCGACGCCCGCTGGCGCATCGAGCCGTCGGCCGTGCCGAGGCTGACCCGTCTACAGGCCGATCTACTGCACGCGGCCGCCGGGTTGCTGCGGCCGGGTGGAGAGCTGGTCTACAGCGTCTGCACCCTCACGGCCGCCGAGACGCTTGCGGTCGCGGCCGAAATGACGGCCAACGGTCGTTTGGAGCCGCTGCCTGCCCCGGCCGAGCCTTGGTCACCCCACGGCAGCGGCGCCATGCTCCTCCCCGACGCCGACCACGACGGCATGGCCCTGTTTCGCTGGCGCCGCCGCTGAATTGGCAGCGTTGTGCACGGTATGCGTGCATTGTGCTGCCAGTTCGGGTGGGGTGAGGTGGGGAGGCTGTGGGTAGGGTCGAAGCCATGGGACACGGCGACGGCAGCGGCGAATCCGGCATGGATGCCAAGGTGCTCACCGTTTCCGACGGTGTGGTGCAGGGCACCCGGCAGGACCGCAGCGGCGAGGCGCTGGAGGCCTACCTCGCAGGGGCCGGATGGCGCGTGGTGGAGCGGGCTGCGATCGCTGACGGCGTGGATTCGGTGGCGGGCGAGCTGCGACGGCTGGCCGACGGCTTCCATGGCCTGATCGTCACCACCGGCGGTACGGGATTCGGGCCCCGCGACTCAACCCCGGAGGGGACCCGGGCCGTGATCGATCGGGAGGCTCCGGGGCTGGCCGAGGCCATGCGCCTGGTCAACCCTCTGGGTCGCCTGTCGCGAGGGGTGGCCGGCACGCTCGGCACCACGCTGGTCCTGAACACCCCCGGCTCCTCCAAGGGATGCGTCGAGACGGTCGACGCCGTCATCGACGTGGTCGGCCATGCCGTGCGACTTCTCGTCGACAACTACGACCCGCACCCCCACGGCGGGTGAGCCGGTCCCGCCCGAGTCCGTGACCCCAGCCGCCCGGAGCGTCAGAACCGGCGCAGGCAGCCGCTGGGAGGGGGCCATGGACAAGGCCATCGACGCTGCTTCGTTTGTTCGCCACCTCACCAGCCCCAATCCGTGGGTCGGCTGCCTGGTGATAACGCCCAACGGCAGCGCCTTCACAGGGGCGACCAGCCCGCCCGGCGGTCCCCACGCCGAGCGCCACGCCCTGGCCTCAGCGGGCCCGGCCGCCAAGGACGCCACCCTCATCACCACGCTCGAGCCGTGCGACCACCAGGGCCGCACCGGCCCCTGCACCGACGCCATCATCGAGGCCGGCATCCGCCGGGTGGTGATCGCCGTGCTCGACCCCGACCCCGCGGTCTCGGGCGCCGGCGTGGCCAGGCTGCGATCGGAGGGCGTCGAGGTGCTGGTCGGGGTACGGCAGGCCGAAGTCGAGCGCCAGCTACTGGCGTACCTGCACCACCGGCGCACCGGCCGGCCCTGGATGGTGGCCAAACTCGCGGCCAGCATCGACGGCCGTACCGCGGCACCCGACGGCACGTCGCAGTGGATCACCTCCCTGGAGGCTCGCACCGACGCTCACCGCCTGCGGGCTGTCTCCGACGCGGTGATCGTGGGCGCGGGCACCGTCCGGGCCGACAATCCCAGCCTCACCGTGCGCCACTGGACCCCGCCCGGGGGCCGGGTCTGGAGCGACGGCCGCGAGCCAACCGGGGTGGTCCAGCCCCGGCGGGTGGTGGTCGGGTCGGCTGCAAGGGGGGCTCGTATCCATCCGTGCCTGCAGTGGGAGGGCTCCCTCGACGACCTGGTGGTGCGGCTGGGTTCCGATGGCGCCACCCAGGCTCTCATCGAGGGCGGCCCGGCGGCGGCGGGGGCGTTCGTGCGGGCCGGGCTCGTTAACAGCTTCGTCGTATACGTCGCGCCGGCCCTCTTCGGTGGCGACGACGGGGCGCCCATACTCTCGGGACCCGGAGCCGAGTCCATAGGTGACATCATTCGGGGCTCGATCACCGCAGTGGAGCGCCTCGGACCCGACGTGCGCATCGACGTGGCGGTGAGCTGAGCGCCCGGGCGGGTAGGGGCCGCCGGGCAGTGCTCGGCCCGCACGCCGGTAGCCTCAGCGCCGTCGCTGGCGCTCGCGAGGCTTAAGGAACGCCGATGCTAGAGCTCGTACTTCCCAAGGGATCGCTCGAGAAGTCCACCCTCGAGCTGTTCGAGGCTGCCGACCTGCCCGTGCGGCGATCCTCGGACGTGGCCTACAGCGCCTCGATCGCCGATCCCCGCATCAGCGACGTGAGGATCCTGCGGCCCCAGGAGATCCCCGTCTACATCGCCGACGGCCTCTTCGACATCGGCATCACCGGCCGGGACTGGGTGGAGGAGACGGGCAGCGAGGTGGTCTCGCTCGGCGAACTGCAGTACTCCAAGGCGACGGCGTTGCCGATCCGGGTGGTGCTGGCGGTGGCCGGAGACTCGCCCTACCAGAGCATCGCCGACCTCCCCCAAGGCGTTCGAGTGTCGACCGAGTACCCGGGGCTGACCCGCCGGTTCTTCGAGAGCGCCGGCATCGAGGCCCAGATCGCGCTGAGCTACGGGGCCACCGAGGCCAAGGTGCCCGACATCGTGGACGCGGTGGTCGAGATCACCGAGA
>VYCW01000134.1 GCA_009843735.1 Acidimicrobiaceae bacterium
TCAAGCGACAAAATGCAACCCCCTGAAACCCCAAGACAATTCACCTTAGCTCCACCCCCGGTCGACTCGCCAGGGACTATGACGAGTCCCGGCTCAGCCAGACGTGAGCTGGCGAGTGAAGATCCGGCCCAACCCATCGATTCCATCGGCAATCCCGGCCAAGCGGAGCAGGTGCCAGAACAGGGCCATATTGCTCGACAGGACCGGCACACCGACTTCTGATTCGAGATCCTCGACGGAGGCCAGGAGCCGGAGGCTGGTGCACGACACGAATACCGCGTCGCAGTCCGCGCTGCGGGCCATCGTCCGCACGCCATCGGCGACCGACCGCGGGGAGATGCGCCCCACGGTGAAGTCGTTCGACTCAAGGAAGGACCCCAGTGCGGTCACCGAGAGGCCTTCGTCAGCGAAACTCCGAGCGATCGGTGCGGTGACGTCAGCGGTGTAGGGGGTGACGACGGCGACCCGGCAGGCGTCGAGCGCACGGAGCGCGGCCACGGCTGCCGTTATCGGGTTGGTGCAGGCCACCCCAGGGTGTTCGCTCCGGATGGCGGCGGTCACGCGGTCGGCGCTGATCAGTGTCGCCGCCGATGTGCAGCCATAGCCGATCACGTCGAAATCGAACTCTCTGGGCAACAGGGCGGCCGCCGCCGGAAGCCGCTGCTCCATGTCGGTCAGCGTCTCTGACGTGACCTCCATCGAGTTGGGTATACGCGAGTGGTAGAAGTCCACACCGGGGAGGCTCAGCATGCGGGCCTCGGCTTCGATCGTCTGATCGCTTTCGAGCACGATCAGACCGATGCGGGCCCGGGAACCAAAGCCACCGTCGGTGTCGAACGGCAGCTGCACTAGGTCGGGAACGGTCATCAGATGATGGGAAGGTCGGGAGCGGCTCGCCGGCTGAGCAACTCGGCACCACCTGCCCGCACGACGATGTTCTCCTCATGGACCATCGCCTTGCCGGCCGCCCACAGCAGACCCGGTTCGACCGTGAGCACCATCTGCTCCACGAGCGGAGTCTCGTCGGACGCAGTGTGCGAGGGCCATTCGGTGATCTGCATACCCAAGCCATGGCCCATCCGACCGACATCGTTCCCCAGAGACCCGGCCGCCTTCAGCACCTCGTTCATGGCGGTGAAGACGTCGGTCGTGGTCGCACCGGGCCGGGCCGCGGCGATGCCGGCCTCGGTCGCCTCCCACACCGCCCGGTACGCGTCCTTGGCGGCTTGTGTGGCGCTGCTGAAGGCGAAGTTGCGGTCGAAGTCGCTGAAGTACCCGTCATAGGTCGAGCCGGTGTCGAAGATCAGCATGTCGCCGTCGACGATCTCCCGATCGGTCGGCTGGCGGATGATGTCGTCGATCCCACCGGGCCCGGTCGCCCCGACCAGATAGGGGACGTCGTCCGCGCCCTGCCGGAGGATCTCGGCACGGAACGCGGCGAACGCCTGCCGTTCGGTCATGCCGGTGGACAGCAGCTTCGGGAGCTCGTCGAAAGCGTCGGACACCACGCCGCAGATGAAGCGATGCTTGTCGATCTCCAGCTCGCTCTTGACCATCCGCAGACCGCTCACGATGCCGGTGACATCGCTGAAACCACCGACCTCTGCCCGCACCCGGTCGAGATCACGAAGCGGCATCCGTACGTGCGTCTCGGGACCCATCGGCATTCCGATCCGGCCGCCGGCGGAGAGCTCACGCAGGCAATCGACCAGCAGCGTCACGCCGTCGTCGTCCGGCTGGGGTGACGACCAGGTCCGGATGTCGTCGATCCATGTCGCGGCCATTGACGCCCGGCCGATACTCGGGATGATCGCCACGGGATTGCCGGTGGCCGGGATGACGGTGAACCAGGGACGCGTCGGGCTCTGCCAGAACGGGGTGTGGAACCCAGTGAAGTACCGGACTTCGGGCTCAGTGGTGACGAGGATGGCTGCGATCCCGCGCTCGTCCATCTCGGCCTGACAGCGTCGGGTGCGATCCGCGAACTCTTCGGCGGGGAATCCTCGTTGAGGGAGCATCTCATCCCTCCATGCCGGCCCTGGCCTGCTGCGAGAAGAAGGACGCACCCGTCGGCACCTCGGGGAACTCCATCTCGTAGGCCGAGCACCGGACGCGGTTGGTTCGCTCGCCCCGCACAACTTCACCGTCGTAGATGCTGGGGAGATGGCTGACCTGCAAGGGCTTGGAATCCTCGGCTCGGTACTCGCTGATGAATAGAGTCCGCGGGCGGTCCGACGTATTCGGCGCTGACCCGTGCAACAGCCGGGTGTGCATCAAGCAGGCCGAGCCGGCTGGGCCGTAGATCGGTACCGCGTCGGCGACATGGTCGGCCACGACGTGGGGGCTGACCGCACCGGTGAACACCCCATCGTGCCAATGATCGAACAGTTCGCGGCGATGCGTGCCCGGCACCACGTTCAACGGACCGTTCTCGAGGGTCACGTCGTCGAGGAAGAACAGCACGGCGATGAGGTCCTCGTTGCTGTGAGGCTGGAACAAGAAGTCCTGGTGGTACTTGACCTCGGTCGACGCCCCGGGCTGCTTGGCGTTGATCTTCGAGTTGTTGTACTCGACGTTGGGGCCGATCAACTGGGCGACGGCATCGAGAGCCCGGTTGTCCCGCATGACCGACAGGTAGTTGTCCGAGACCTCCACCGGCGAGGCAACCCGGCGAAGCCGCGGCGCCTCGGCGGTGTGCTCGGGCGCCAGGTCGAATCGCGGGCGACCGGCGAGCGTGTCGCCGTAGGGCTCGTTGTGCTCGCTGCTCTCCTCGACCCAGGCATCGAAGTCGGCGACGAGCGTCTCGAGCTGCTCAGAGGTGATGGCGTGCTCGACGAACAGGTATCCGTCTGCCCAGTACGAGTCGATCTCCTCGGGCGACAACGGGCCGGCCGCTCGGGCCTCCACGGTTGGCCGGTCCGAAGGCTGCTCGACAGTCACGACGTGAACAGTACTGTGGCCGGACTCCGCCTCAGACGCGATAACTAGGCTCGCCGGGATGCCGTGTGGAACTGCCCGATGACGCCTCTGAGCACAAGTCCTCGCGGTCGAGTGATCGGGCTCGTGCTCATCGCCACGTTCTTGTACGCGTCGGCACCACCGCTACTCCACCTCACGGCCTCAGAGAGCAACCCGTTCTACTTCAACTCCCTTATCACCGTGATGCAGGTAACGATTCCGGGCGCGTTTCTCCTGTACTCCAAGAACACCTACGTCAACAACCGACTGAGCGCCGATCAGCGTCTACAACTGCGGAGGCTTCGAGCGCATTGCACAGGCCTTCGGCGGATGCGCCGCTCCGGGAGCGTCGAGAGAACTGTCGTCGTGAAGGAACTCGATCGCAAGGATGTGCTCGGCTGGATCAAGCTGCCTGTCGTCTGGGCGTTGATCTCCAGTCTCCACTACGGGTTCCTGGCATGGTCCGTCACGATTCTTGAGACTGCTGTTGCCACAACGATCTTCGAGCTATGGCCGGTGTTCCTCGTGTTCACCCTGGCCCGCCATGAAGACAGCGACCGACGGTTCCGCCTCGCTCCAGCGTCGACAGGGCACCCACGTCGCGCCATCTCGAAGGAACGGATCGCCCTCACCGTGCTAGCGGGGGCCGGACTGGCGCTGATGCTGGGAAGCCAGGCAGGAGACCAGATCCGCTCGGTCGCGGACCTGGTGTCCCACGAGGCGGTAGTCGGAATGGCTATCGCCCTGGTGGCCTCACTTCTGGCCGCCTTGAGCGTGCTGAGCAGCCTCGCTTACGGAAAGACCCTCTACTACGCCCTGGTGGACGCGCCGGTGGCCGGACGGCCTGGTGGTTTCACCAGCACCAGCGCCAAGCCCATCGAGCAACGCGGCGATGCCGACCGCCGCCTACTGGTGTGGCTGACTCTGCTGGGATATGTGTTGTCCCGCGTCGTTGCCCTCCCTGTCAATGTCCTGATCGGAATGCTCACACCCCAGGTTCAAGGATCGATGACTACCGGGGCGGTCCTGGGTGCACTGGCAATGGGAACTGCAGCATCGGTGGCGGGAATTCTGCTAAGAGTCGGCAACATCAGATCTGAGGATGTAGCCGTCAATTCCCTGTTGTGCTTCGGTCCAGCCGTATCTCTATTGGCTCTGATGGCGCTCGGCATCACTCTGCCCAGATTCGACCTTTTCCTTGTGGGCGCAGTCCTGATACTGACCGTCAATGTGATGATTCAATTGCGGCCCCAGGCAGGTATCCGGTCCCGGTAGCGGTATCGGCCTCCGACCATCCGGACGATCCGAACACGAAGGAGCACCCATGAACAAGCCCCTCCAGCGCAACAGCACCACGCCGACCGAGTTCCGGGCCGTCGACCCGTCCGCGGCCGAGCTCCAGAGCCATCCCGAGTACTTCGCGGGGTCCATCCCGCCGGCGATCCGTCCTGCCTACTGGTCGATGCGGGAGATCCGGTCCCGCCTCGAGGCGATGGCCGACGATCCCCAGTGGGACGGCAACACCCGCTACCTGTCGCTGCGGTCGACCGACGGGCCCAACAACTCGACCATCCCCACCATGTGGGTCACCATCCACCTGCTCAAGCCCGGAGAGCGGATCGACATGCACCGACACACGCCCGGGTCGATGTACTACATCATCAGCGGGTCGGGGTACTCCACCATCGACGAGTACCGCATCGACTGGGAGGACGGCGATTCGTTCTCGTGCCCGTCGTACTCGTACCACGAGCACTGGAACACCGGCGACCGCGACGTGTTGATGTACACGGTGCAGGACGCGCCCACCTACGCGTACAACCGGATGATGGCGTTCCAGGCCGGCGACAGCGAGGCGATGGATTCGCTCCACAAGTGAGCGGCGCCCCGTCATGACCTCCCCGGCCGCTCGCCTGTACGCCGCCCTCCACGAGGTGGCCTGCGACAACGACGCCGTCCGGATGCGGCCAGGCCTGGCTCACGGCGACTACACCTCGGCCTCCACGCTGGCGCTGGAGGACGAGCGGATCTTCCAGCGGAGCTGGGTTTGCCTCGGGCACGAGGCCGACCTCGGCAATCCGGGCGATTACACCGTCGAGGCGATCCTCGATCACGAGGTGCTGCTCATCCGGGGGGACGACGGCGCGGTGCGGGCCTTCCACAACGTGTGCCGCCACCGCGGTCACCCGGTCGCCGCCGGCTGCGGCAACGCTCGCAAGCTCACGTGCCCGTACCACGCATGGACGTACGCGTCCGACGGCTCGCTGTTCTACGCGCCCCACACCGCCGAGGTTGCCGGGTTCGACCAGGCGGTGCTCGGGCTCCGGCCCATCCGACTCGAGACCGTCGCCGGCGCCCTGTTCGTGAGCCTCGACGCCGGCGGTCCGCCGTTCGAGGACTGCTACCCGGGCCTGCGGGCCGAGATCGAGGCCTGGGCGCCGCGCCCGGAGGCGACGGAGCTGGTGTACGAGTCGCCGGCCCGCCACGACGGCAACTGGAAGGCCTCCGTCGAGAACTTCTCGGAGTGCTACCACTGCGGTCCGGTCCACAAATACCTGACCGACAACATCATCGACCCCGGCTCGTACCAGGTCTCGGGGGCGGGACTCGTCCAGCGCCACATCGTCGGGGGACGGGACCCGTCGATGACCCAGCGGCTCTGGCACGTCTGGCCCAACACCGCGATGGGGCTCTATCCGCTGCCGGGGGTGGGCCTGGTCTGGTGCATCCGCCACATGTATCCCCGCACGGTGGCTTCCTCGACGTACCACTACCGCTGGTACTCGAACGGCGAGCAGCCCGCCGACGCCATCCGCGAGTACGCGGCCCACCATGCGGCCACCACCGGCGCCGAGGACGCCGCGGTCGTCGCCGGCGCGCAGCGCGGGATGGGGGGCGATCCCGCGGCCGCCAACGTGCTGGTGTGCAACCCGGCCCGCGGGGTCGGCAGCGAGCATGTGATCGCCTACTTCCACGACCTCGTGCGGGTCGCGCTCCAGACTCCATGACGACCGTCGGGGAGCACGGGCCACCACCGGATCGGGGATCCCGCTGATGCCCGGCAAGGAGACCGTTTCAAGCGCCGACCTGACCGGCGACGACGTGTACCGCCTGCTGACGTCGATCATCGTCCCGCGGCCCATCGCGTGGGTGTCGACCGTCTCTGCCGACGGGGTACGCAACCTCGCGCCGCACTCGTTCTTCAACGGCGTCAGCAGCTCGCCGCCGCTCGTCATGTTCAGCGCTGACCTGGCGGGTGACACCGCGGCGAACATCCACTCCACCGGCGAGTTCGTGGTGAACACGGTGAGCGTCGCCCTGGCCGAACCGATGGAGACGACCGCGTCCCGGGTCGACACGTCGGTCGACGAGTTCGCCCTGGCCGGTCTGACCCCGGTGGCGGCGGTGGACGTCGAGCCACCGCTGATCGACGAGTCGCCGGCCTCACTCGAGTGCGTAGCGCGCGACGCCCGGCCGTTCGGCGACAGCCTGATGGTGGTCGGCGAGGTCGTGCGGATCCACTACGCAGCCGGGCTGATGGGCGACACCGGAAGGCTCGAACCCGAACGCCTCGACCCGCTCGGCCGACTCGGCAAGGCTTACGCCCCCATCGGGGACGTCTTCCGCCAGGACCGCCCCACGCCCGAGGGGCTCGGTGTTCCCGGCCGCCCCGAACACACCGCCTCCCGGGCGGCAGGCCGCGCCCACCTCGTCGGTAGCGTTCCCCGGGACACCGCGGCCGAGGTGATGGAGCTCTGCGCCGAGCACCTGGGCGCCCACCTCGCTGCCATCCCCGACGGCGAGACCGGAGACCGCCTCGACTGGACGACGTTCCAGGCCGTCCACGTCTTTCACCCCAATCCCGGGCTCGAGACCGTCTCGCAGCCGGCCTCGTTCGCGGACGACCCCGACGGGTGGCGGCCGAGCGACCTCGAGGAGGACGCCTGGCTGTTCCGGGTGCGCGACGGCGTCGCGATGCCCCACTTCGACCGGCTTGGCTACGTCGAGGCAGCCGTCGAGTCCTACGAGATCTTCCGTGAGCTGCGCTCAGCCGGCGGAATCCCGGCCGGGGTCCGCTTCCAGGTCTCGTTGCCGGCCCCGCAGAGCGCGGTGTCGTGGTGGTTCCACGACCCGGACGACGCCGACCGGGTGAACACTGCCTACACGCTGGCGATGGCCGGGGAGGTCCGGCGGCTGTGCCAGGCCATCCCGCACGACGACCTGACCATCCAATGGGACGCGTGCTGGGAGACCGTCGTCTTCAACGACCTGTTCGACTGGGCGCCCGCCGGAGATCCGATGGGACGCATCGCGCTGCAGACGCCGGTGATCAGCATGGGGATCCCCGACGAGGTCATCGTCGGCTACCACTTCTGCTACGGGAGCATGCACGACGAGCACTTCATCGAGCCGGCCGATCTCGCCCGATGCGTGGCCCTCGCCAACTTCGTGGTTAACAACTCGGGACGCCGCATCGACTTCGTCCACATGCCGGTCCCGATCGACCGTGACGACGACGCCTACTTCTCTCCGCTGCGCGGCCTCCGCATCGGCGGCTGCCACGTCTACCTCGGGCTGGTGCACCATGAGGACGGCGGCGCCGGCGCCAAACAGCGGATGGCGGCCGCCCGCCGCCATCTCCCCCATTTCGGCGTCGCGGCCGAGTGCGGCATGGGACGCATGCACCCCGACCTGGTCGTCCCGCTGCTACAAGCCCACGCCGACGCGCTGGCCTGAACGGTCAGGAGCCGGTAGCAGCTATGACGTTCCCAGGGGTCGGCCTCCGTCGACCGCCACGATCGAGCCGGTGGTGAACGGAAGGTCGCCGACCACGGCGCTGACCGCGGCGGCAACGTCGTCGGCGGTGGCGAGGCGACCCAGCGGCGTGGCGTTGCGCTGGGTGTCGAGCACCTCGGGCGGCATGCGTTCGGCGTACCTGCCGAGCACCCATCCGGGCGAGACCGACACCACGCGGATCGACGGTGCCAATGCGCGGCCCAGCGAGCGTGTCATCGAGTCGAGGGCTGCCTTGGACGCGCAGTAGGCCACGTTCGAGCCCTGCCCGGTGATGCCGGACACCGAGGAGATGTTGACCACGACGCCGGTCTCGGCCGCTTCGAGGAGCGGGCGCAGGGCCCGGATCGTGGCGAACGGGCCACGCCAGTTGGTGGCGAAGATCTCGTCGACTAGGTCGTCGTCGAGGCCGTCGAGGTCGTCGTGAGGCACGGCCCGGGTGATCCCGGCGCAGTTGACCAGTACGTCCAGCGCACCGGCCCCGGCGCTCAGGGACGCCGCGAGCTCCTCCAGCGATGACGGCTCCAGGACCGAGATGCGGGCGGTCCGGTGGCCCGAGCCGGGCAGGTCCGCAACCAGCTCTTGGGCCTGCTCGGCGGCCGCGTGGTAACCGACGACCACCGCGAAGCCGTCCTTGGCCAGCCTGCGGGCGATCGCCGACCCGATCCCTCCGGTGGCGCCGGTCACGACGGCTGTCCTCACGAGCCGGCCTGGCTGTAGCGGCGGACCCGGATGTCGGCCTGAGCCTGGTGGGCGGCGAAGTTCTCGATGGCGCACAGGCGGCTGCAGTACTCACCGATCAGCACGCTCGAAGCGGGGTCGGTAACTCGCTGATAGGTGACGGTCTTGATGAACTTGCCCACCCACAGGCCGCCCGTGTAGCGGGCTGCGCCCTGCGTGGGCAACGTGTGGTTGGTGCCGATGACCTTGTCGCCGTAGGAGACGTTGGTCATCGGCCCGAGGAACAGGGCGCCGTAGTTGATCAGGTTGGCGAGGAAGAAGTCGTCGTCGCCGGTCATGACCTGGACATGCTCGAAGGCCAAGTCGTTGGCCAGCGCCAGCATCTCGGCGTTGTCGTCGCACACGATCACGCGGCCGTAGTCGGCCCACGCCTTCGAGGCGATGTCGGCGGTGGCCAGGGTCTCGAGCTGGGACTCGACCTCAGCGAGCGTGTCAAGACCCAGCTGACGCGACGTGGTGAGCAGGACCGCCGGCGAGGTGGGACCGTGCTCGGCCTGACCGAGCAGGTCGGTTGCGCAGACCTCGCCGTCGACGGTGTCGTCGGCCAGGAGCAGTGTCTCGGTCGGTCCGGCCATCAGGTCGATGCCGACCCGTCCGTACAGCTGGCGCTTGGCCTCGGCAACGAACGCGTTGCCGGGCCCCACCAGCACGTCGACGGCGTCCACGAACTCCGTACCGAGGGCCAGCGACGCGACCGCCTGCACCCCGCCCAGCAGGTAGATCTCGTCGGCGCCGGCGAGGTGCATGGCCGTGATCGTCTCGGCCGGGACGGCGCCGTTGATGGGCGGCGTGCATGCGGCGACTCTCGGCACTCCGGCCACCTTCGCGGTCAGCACGCTCATGTGCGCCGACGCCACCATCGGGTACCGGCCACCGGGCACGTAGGCCCCGACCGACGACACCGGGATGTTCCGGTGACCGAGCGTGACCCCGGGGAGGGTCTCGACCTCGAGGTCGGTGAGCGTCTCGAGTTGGGCCTGGGCGAAGTTCCGTATCTGGGTCTGGGCGAAGCGGATGTCGTCGATCGTCGACGGATCCACCCCGGCGACGATCTCCTCGATCTGGTCCTGCGTCAGCTCGAACTCGTCTGGATTCCAGCCGTCGAAGTCCGACGACATCTCGCGGACGGCGGCCTCACCACGGGCCTCGATGTCGGCGATCAGCCCGCGAACCCGTTCGGTCAGCTCGGTGTCGGAGCCGTGGGCGTGCTTGGCGGTCGCGTCCTTGAGGGTCTCAGCCATTGCCTCTCCACATCGTCCTTCCCTGGCGGGAGGCACTGTATTGACTACCTGCGGGTGGGCACACCATCGGCTCATCGCGAACGACATCGATCCGGCCCGACCCGGGCATTGAGTCCCGCCGGTTAACTCCGGCTACGGTGCTCGCGCCGGCGCTCGGCCTCACGGGCAGGACACGACGCCAGAGGAGTGCCATTGGCTGACCGCAAGTCGTTCTGGGCCTGGTGCCTGGAGTCGGAGGAGCCCTCCGACGCGGACCGGGCCGCGCTGGCGGCCAAGCTGTCGAAGCGCTACGGCGTCGAGGTCACCGCCAAGCCGGTTCCGTCGCTGGACGACGCCGAGTTGCGGGCACCGCGCATCGCGGTGCCCGACTCGGTGGCCGGATGGTGCTCCACGACGACCTACGACCGGGCCCGCTACGCCTACGGCGCCCACTTCACCGAGCGGGTGCGGGCCTTCAACCTCGACTTCGGTAATCCCCCGGATGTGGTGGCCCATCCCAGCAGCGACGCCGAGGTGGAGGCCACCCTCGACTGGTGCGACGCCAACGGCTACGTGGCCGTCCCCTACGGGGGCGGATCGTCGGTGGTGTGGGGCGTGACCCCCCACGACGACCTGGGCCCCACGGTGGTGATATCCCTCGACCGGCTCGACCGGGTGCTGGAGATCGACGACGTGTCCCGGGCGGCCCGCATCCAAGCCGGAGTGTTCGGTCCCCACCTTGAGGACCAGTTGCGGCCCAGCGGCCACACCCTGCGGCACTTCCCGCAGTCGTTCCGGTTCTCGACCCTCGGCGGCTGGATCGCCACCCGCTCCGGAGGCCATTACGCCACCAACCACACCCACATCGACGACTTCGTGGAGTCGGTGCGGATGATCACCCCGGCCGGCTGGTTCCAGTCCCGCCGGCTGCCGGGCTCGGGCGCCGGACCCAGCCCCGACCGGATGGTGATCGGCTCCGAGGGCATCTACGGGATCATCACCGAGGCCTGGATGCGGATCCAGCTCCGGCCGGTGTTTCGGGCCACTGCGGGCGTGACATTCGGTTCGTGGCAGGAGGGCTGCGAGGCCGTCCGCCGCGTGGTGCAGGCCAAGCTGTGGCCGGCCAACCTGCGCATCCTCGACCCGGCCGAGGCCCGACGGGCCGCTGGGCTCGACGGCGAGCAGGCGCTGGTGATCGTGTCGTTCGAGTCGGCCGAGCTCACGCAGCGCCACAACATCGCGGCCGCGGTCGAGATCGCCCGCGACAGCGGCGGGACCGTGGACGACGACGACATCCGCGTCGACGACGGCACCGGCGCACCGACGGGACGGGGTGGAGCGGTGGGCGCCTGGCGCAACGCGTTCATCGGCGTCGGCAACGGGGTGGAGACCTCTCTGGGCCTAGTCAACGACACGTTCGAGACGGCCATCACCTGGGACCGCTGGCCCGCGTTCGACGCCGAGATCCGCAACCGGGTGGGCGCCGCGCTCACCGACACGTTCGGGCCGCACCACTCGCTGTCGTGCCGGTTCAC
This sequence comes from Acidimicrobiaceae bacterium, assembly GCA_009843735.1. Classification (GTDB taxonomy): domain Bacteria; phylum Actinomycetota; class Acidimicrobiia; order Acidimicrobiales; family Aldehydirespiratoraceae; genus Aldehydirespirator. The sequence continues at coordinate 11,249 of VYCW01000134.1, forward strand.
CCACGTCTACACCGACGGCCCCGCCCCCTACTACACCTGGTCGGGCATGGGCGCGCAGGGCAGCGAGATCGCCCAGTGGCAGGCCGTCAAGGACGAGGCCAACCGGGCGGTGGTGGACGCGGGCGGCACCGTCACCCACCACCATGCGGTGGGGCGGATGCACCGACCCGACGGCTACGACCGCCAGCGCCCGGAGCTGTTCGCGGAGTCCGTGCGGGCCGTCAAGAACCGCCTCGACCCCAACGGCATCCTCAATCCCGGAGTCCTCATCGACCCCTGAGCCGCTGTGCCGCGGCCCGCCGCCGGCCCGGTCTCGCTGGGCGGCGTCCCTACACTGGCCGCCGTGACGGACGGGAATGCTGCCGGACGCAGTCCAGGCCTGCTGGCCGGGGTTCGGGTGATCGAGTCCAGCCTGCTGGGGCCGGGCCACGCCGGCACCTTCCTGGCCGACCTGGGCGCCGACGTGATCAAGGTCGAGTCGCCCGCCGGCGACTACATCCGCCAGATGACCTGGCCCATCGTCGAGGGCGTGTCGCTGCTGCACCTGCACACCCACCGGGGCAAGCGCAGCGTCACGCTCGACCTCAAGAACCCGGCCGGCCGCCAGCTGTACATCGACCTCGTCGCCGGTGCCGACGTGGTGATCGAGGCCATGCGCCCGGGCACCCTGGCCCGCCTCGGCCTCGGCTTCGACGTGCTGAGCGCGGCCAACCCCCGCATCGTGGTGGCCACCCTGTCGGGCTACGGCGCCACCGGTCCCTACAAGGACATGCCCAGCCACGGAATCGCCTACGACACGTGGTCGGGGATCGTGCAGCCGGTCGTCGACGACGAAGGCTTCACCCGCATCCCGCCGGACATGCCCAATGTGGGGATCAACGTGGGGCCGATGCTGGCCGCCATGGCCGTGCTGGCCGCGGTGATCAAGGCCCGCGACACCGGCCAGGGATGTCAGATCGAGGTGGCCCAGTCCGACGCGTCGGCCTACATGGACTGGTACCGCATCGAGACCGAGCGGGCCTATCTTCGGCCCGCCGACGAGGTGACCGGCAACCCGTCCGACGACTACGTACGCCGCCCTGCGGGGCTGGCCGGGATGTGGGAGGGCGTGCGCTACCAGGCCTACGCGGCCTCCGACGGCCACGTGCTGTTCATGGCCTCCGAGCAGGCCTTCTGGCGCAACTTCTGCGAGGGCGTGGGCCGCATGGACCTGTTCGAGCGCTGGCCCGGGTCCACCTACGCCGACCACGCCCGGGGCAACACCGAGCTCCAGCGGGAGCTGACCGCCATCTTCGCCACCAAGACCTGCGCCGAGTGGCTGGACTTCAGCAACGAGGTCAACACCCCGATCGCGCCGTTCAACACGCCGGCCAACATCGGCGACGACCCCCAGTTCCGGGCCCGCATCGGTTTCCTGCCCACCGAAGAAATGGGCTGCGAGCAGCTCCCCCTGCCTGTCTTCGTCGACGGCGACAAGCCCCCCACCCCAACGAAGGCCCCCACAGTAGGCCAGCACACCGACGAGGTAATGGCCGACGTCCTAGGTCTAGCCACCGACGAGATCGCCGAGCTGCGAGCCAACGGCGCCTTCGGCTAGCTCGCGGCCCGTCCCGCAGAAATCTCGGGTGAGTTGCTGGGCCTATACGACACCAAACTCACCCGAGAAACCTGGACCGGCGCGTCGAGGCGACTTCGGCTAGCCGCGCCCCGTCCCGCCAGGCCGGGGGGTGGCGGCGAGTCAGATGACCGACGAATAGGGCGAAGCCCGTGTCGGTCATCTCGGCTCGGCGACAGGACCCGCCGGCCGGGACGAACCCGGCCGGGACAGACCGCTTAGCCCCGAGAGACGACCACCTCGCGGCCAGGGACCTCGGGCTCGTCGTCGACCATCTCGGCCGGGAACCCAGGGGCCAGCACCGAGACGCCAGTGGCCTCCTCCAGGCGCCGGACCACATTCGGAGACCACTCCCGGGGTCCGTAACGGGCCGCAGCGTCGTCGAAGATGTCGATGAGCACCGGCGACAGCTCCAGCGGCACGCCGGCACGGTCGGCCACCGCCGCGAACAGCGACAGGTCCTTCTGCACCAGGTCCATGGTGAAGTTGATGTCGCGGCTGCCGTTGAGCATCACCTGGCTCTCAGTCTCATGCACGAACGAGTTGCCCGACGAGATGCGGATCGCCTCGTAGGCGGTGTTGAGATCGATGCCGGCCAGCTTGGAGGTGACCAGCGCCTCGCACAGGGATACCAGGTTGGCGGTAGCCAGGTAGTTGGTGACGACCTTCAGGATCGACGCCGAGCCGATGGGTCCGGCGTGCAGGATGTTGCGGCCCATGGCGGTGAGCACCGGTAGGGCCCGCTCGAAGGTCGGCCGGTCACAGCCCGCGAAGATCGAGATGTTGCCGGTGGCGGCCCGGTGGCAGCCGCCCGACACCGGGCAGTCCACCGCGGCTCCTCCAGCGGCCATGACGAGCCCGGCCAGCCGTCGCACCTCGGCCTCGTCGGTGGTGCTCATCTCGGCCCAGATGGGGGCCTCGGCGCCGTCGCGGTCGCCGTCCCGTGCACCGAAGCCAGCCAGGATGCCGTCGCCGGCCTCCATCACCGCCGCGCTGGCTGCGGGGTTGGGCAGGCAGGTGATCACCATGTCGGCGCCGGCCGCGATCTCCGCGGGACTTCCGGCCCAGCCGGCCCCCCTGGCCTCCAGTTCGGCCGCGGCCGCGCGGTCGAGGTCCCGCACCACCAGATCGAAGCCGTTGCGCAGCAGGCTGCCGGCCAGCTTCGACCCCACATTGCCCAATCCGATGAAGCCGACCCTCATGGGTGATCTCCTCTGCTCGAACGTGTGACGGCGCCGCCCGATCCGCTGCCGTTTGCAATCGGGAAGCGGCCCGGCGACGCTAGCGCCGTGGCCCGGGCACCGAAGGGAATCGATCCGGAGCCGGTCACGGCGTGGCTGGCGGCCGAGGTGGGGGTGGTCCCGCCGCTCGACTTCGATCCCATCGCGGGAGGGGCGTCCAACCTCACCTTCGTGGTGACCGACGCCGCCGGGCGCCGGGTGGTGCTGCGACGTCCCCCCACTGGCCATGTTCTGGCCAGCGCCCACGACATGGGCCGCGAGCACCGGGTGATCTCGGCGCTGGCGCCCACCCCGGTGCCGGTGCCGCCCGCGCTGGGTCTGTGCACCGACCCCGCCGTCAACGGCGCCGACTTCTATGTCATGGACCATGTGGACGGATCGGTGGTGTTCGACCGCGACGACGCCGTCACGGTCGACGAGTCGGTGCGGCCGGTGATGGCCCTGTCGATCATCGACACCCTCGCCGACCTGCACTCGCAGGATCCCGACGCGGTAGGGCTGGGCGACCTGGGCCGCCGCGAGGGCTACTGCGCCCGCCAGCTGCGACGCTGGCAGCGGCAGGTGGACGAGGGATCAGACCGCGACCTTCCCCTGGTGCGGGAGTTGCACGACCGGCTGGTGGCGTCAATCCCGGAGCAGCAGGGGGTCGGGATCGTGCACGGCGACTACCGGCTCGACAACTGCATCATGGCTGCCGACGGCACGGTGGCCGCGGTGCTCGACTGGGAGTTGTGCACCCTCGGCGACGTGCTGATGGACGTGGCCGGGCTGGTGACGTGGTGGGGCGACCCACAGGCATCGGGCCGCCTGGGCGACATGCCGACCACCGTCGAGGGTTTCGGCACGCCCGCAGACGTGCTCGAGCGCTACGGCCAGCGCTCGGACAGGGACCTGTCGTCGCTCGATTGGTATGTGGCCCTGCAGTTCTGGCGGGTGGCCTGCATCATCGAGGGAGTGAGGGTGCGCCACACCGCAGGCGCCATGGGCGACAACCAGCACTACGACGACAGCGGCGCCCGCCAGTTCATCGACTACTCGCTGGCCCGCTGCGCCGAAGCCCTCGACGCAGCCTCCTGACCGCCGGGTCTAGCCCAGGGCGGAGATGGCGGCGTCGTAGTCGGGCTCGTCGGCGATCTCCCCCACCAATTGCGAGTGCAGCACGGTGCCGTCGGAGCCGATGACCACCACCGCCCGGGCGCACAGGCCGGCCAACGGGCCCCCGCCGATGCCGACCCCGTAGTCGTCGAGGAACTCGGGGTTACGGAAGGTCGAGCCGATGGAGACGTTCTCGATGCCCTCGGCGCCGCAGAACCGCCCCGCCGCGAAGGGAAGGTCGGCCGACACGCACACGACGGTCGTGTCCTCGAGGCCGGCGGCACGCTCATTGAATGTGCGCACGCTCTGGGCACAGGTCGGAGTGTCGATCGACGGGAAGATGTTCAGCACCACCCGGCCGCCCACCAGGCCCTCTGACGTCACTGCGCCGAGGTCGCCCCCGGTGAGGGTGAAGGCCGGTGCCGCAGTGCCCACTGCAGGCAAGTCGCCGCTGGTGTTGATGGGATTGCCCCGGAACGTGATCTCGGCCATGTGGTACTCCTCGCAAGTCTGCTTGTGGCGCGTAGTGACACTCCCCGAAGCCGCGAGAGCCCTGGCTGAGCGTCATGCCCACCGGAGGCTAGCGACCGAGCGACTCCAGATAGCGCCGGGCCGCCTCGCGGGACTCCGGGTCGCGGCGGGCCGCGGCCAGAGAGTCGGCGTCGTTCCAGGCTCCGCCGGTGGGCACGAGCGCCTCGGCGGCTGCGTCCACGGCCCGCAGGGTGGCCCGGAGCGTGTACGCCGACTTGGCGGCCAACTGGCGAGCCAGCTCCTGCACGGTGCCGTCGAGCTCTGCGGCCGGCACCACCCGGTTGACGAAGCCCAGCGCCTGAGCCTCGGCGGCACCGAACGGGCGGCATGTCATCACCAGATCTCGGGTCGCGGCCGGACCGACCTCCCGCACCAGCCTCGGAATGCCTCCCCACGCCAGCGGGATGCCCAGGTCTACCTCGGGGATCACGAAGCGCACGTCGTCGGTGGCCACCCGCAGGTCGCAGGCCGCGGCCAGCACCACTCCCCCGCCGACGCAGTGCCCGTGGATGGCGGCCACCGTCACCGCCTGCATGGCGGTGAGCGCCTCGGCCATCACCCGCCCGGCGTCGGTTCCGGCCCGGTCGAATCCTCCCCCGCCCGTGAAGGCGGCCAGATCCGCGCCCGCGGTGAAGGCCCGGCCGTTGCCCCTCACGATCACCGCCTTCACGTCTTCGTGACCGTCGAACCAGCGGGCCGCGTCGGTCAGCTCCAAGAGGCACGCCACCGACAGCGGGTTGAGCTTGGCGGGCACATCCAGCGCCAGCGTGCCCACCGGCCCATCGATGCCGACTGTGATCGTCTCGTAGTCCATCGGGTCTTCCTGTTCCGGTCGTGGTTCAGCGACAAGGATGCAGCTATTGCCCGCCCCGCGGCAAACACCTGATAGAAGTCATCGCCATGAGAAGCAATCCGATGAGAGAGCGCTGGGCGGCCGGCGAGACCGCGGTCGGGGCCTGGCTGACCATCCCCAATGCGTTCTCAGCCGAGGTCGTGGCCCGCTGCGACTTCGACTACGTCTGCGTCGACACCCAGCACGGCTTCAACGACCACGACGAGACCTGGAAGATGCTGCAGGCCATCAACCTCGGATCGGCCACTCCCCTAGTGCGGGTGCTTCAGAACGACGCCGGGCTGATCGGCAAGAGCCTCGACGCCGGCGCCCGCGGCATCGTCGTGCCCATGGTCAACACCCGGGCCCAGGCCGAGGCGGCTGTGGAGGCCTGTCGCTACGCGCCCGACGGCAGCCGCAGCTACGGTCCGGCGCGGGTGCTGCGCCAGGAGGGGCCGGACTACTACGCCCACGCCAACACCGACGTGGCCGTTATCCCGATGATCGAAACCGCGCAAGCCATCGAGAACCTCGACGACATCCTCTCGGTGCCCGGAGTGGACGCCGCCTACGTGGGGCCCTCCGACCTGTCGCTGACCCTCGGTCTGCCACCGGGCAACAACGACGGCAAGGAAGTCTTCGACGAGGCCCTGGCCACCATCGCGGCCGGCTGCGCCCGTCATGGCGTGGTGGCCGGGTGCCACACCTCCGCCGAACTGTGCCAGCGACGCATCCGGCAGGGATTCGGGATGGTCACGGCCACATCCGACCTGGTGTCGCTCACCCGAGCCCTCGACGACGAGCTGCGCCGGGCCCGAGGCGAGGATCCGGTAGTGCGTTCGGGCTCGCTGTACTGAGGGTGAAGGCGGTGACGAGCGGCGATCGGATCCCACCGGGGACGTGAAGCTCGGCGACATCGCCAACGAGGCCTTCGCCGGCGGACCCCGACCGCTGGAGGGCGTCCGGGTGCTGGCGGCCGAGCAGATGGCCGCGCTGCCCTTCGCCACGCAGCTCATGGCCCGGCTCGGCGCCGAGGTGGTGAAGGTGGAGCGGCCCGGCGACGGTGAGACGGGTCGCCAGTCGCAGCCCGCCATCACCGACCCCGAGGGGCGGGAGGTGGGAGCCACCTTCCTGCGCAACAACCTCAACAAGCGCAGCGTCACGCTGAACCTGAAGGACCCGCGGGGTGTGGAGATCTTCCTGCGCCTCGCCCCCCATTTCGACGTGGTGTGCGAGAACTTCAAGGCCGGCGGGGCCGACGCCCTGGGGATCGGCTATGAGGCGGTCCGGGCCGTGCATCCCGGCGCGGTGTACCTGTCGGTGTCGGGCTTCGGCAGCGGACCGGAGTCGCCCTACCGCGACCGGGCGGCCTACGCGTCGATCGTGGAGGCCATGTCGGGGATCCTCGAGTACAAGCGGAGACCGGACCATCCTCCTACCGCCAACCCGGTGGGCGCCCTCGGAGACATCTCGGCGGCCCTGTTCGGGGTGATCGGCGTGTTGGCCGCTCTGCGCCAGCGGGATCGGCCGGGACCCGAGTTCGGACTGGGCCAGCACATCGATGTGGCCATGCTCGACGCCACCATCGCGATGACCGACATCGTCACGAACTTCTTCTCGATGGGCATTGCAGACGAGGCGGCCGCCGACGTGGGCATCGTCGAGACCTTCGCGGCCGGGCAGGGTCACTTCGTGCTGCAGGTAGTGCGCGAGCACCACTTCGAGCGCCTGGCCGAGGTCACCGGCAATCCCCAGTGGCTCCACGACAGCCGGCTCGCCTCTCGCGCCGGCTGGGTGACCCACCTCGAGGACGTGCTGCGTCCCGGCGTGGAGGGCTGGGCCGCCGGCAAGACCAGCACGGAAGCGGTGGCCGCTCTGACCGCGCAGGGGCTCGCGGCCGGCCCGTCGATGACCAGCGCGGAGGTGTGCGCCGACCCGCACGTGGCCGGTCGCAACATGATCGTGGAGATGCCCCGGCCCGATGGCGGGGACCCGGTGTTCATCCCGGGGAACCCGATCAAGATGAGCCGCACCGCCGAGGGTCCCGAGACCAGGGTCCCCTGGCTGGGAGAGCACACCGACGCCGTGCTGGCGGCGGAGCTCGGGCTGGGCCCCGACGAGCTGGACGGGCTCCGGGCCGACGGTGTGATCTGATCCCGCCGGTCGGCAGCCCCCCGGTACGCTGCCTTCTGTCGCAGCCAGCCGAGGGAACGCCAGTGGATTTCGAGTTCTCCGAGGAGCAGAAGTCGTTCGCGGCCGAGGTCGAGGCCTTCCTCGACGCCCACGACGACCCCGACGTGTTCGACCTGACCAGGGAGAACATGGCCCAGCTGGTGGACACCCCCAAGCGCCGGGCCTTCATGAAGGAGATGGGCCGCAAGGGATGGCTGGGGATCACCTGGCCCGCCGAGTACGGCGGCAGCGAGGGCGAGGGCGTCTACGAGTACCTGCTCAACGAGGCGCTGGCCGCCCGGGGCGGACCCCAGATCGGCAAGGGCGTCGGCATCGTCGGCAAGACCATCATCGCCCACGGCTCCGAGACGCTGAAGGCCGAGTTCCTGCCCATGATCCTCGAGAACGACGTCGAGTTCGCGGTGGGCTACTCCGAGCCCGACGCCGGCTCCGACGCGGCCTCCATGCGTTTGAAGGCCGAGCGTCACACCGCCACCGACGGCACCGAGGGATGGCTGCTCAACGGCCAGAAGATCTGGACGACCTCGGCCCACTTCGCGGAGTGGTACTGGCTGGGCACCCGCACCGACCCCGACAACAAGCACATGGGCATCACACTCATGCTGGTGCCGCTGGACCAGCCCGGCATCACCATCGACGGCATTTGGACCATGGGCGACGAGCGCACCAACTCGGTGTTCCTCGACGACGTGTTCGTGCCTGACGAGTACGTGGTGGGCGAGGTCAACCACGGGTTCCGCTACATCAGCCAGGCCCTCGACCTCGAGCGCTTCACAATGTTCACGTTCTCGCCCATCAAGCAGCGTCTCGACCTGCTGACCGACTGGGTGCAGACCGCCGAACGCGACGGCGAGCCGGTGGGGTCCGATCCCCGGGTGCGGGCCCGGCTGGCCAACCTCCACACCGAGGCCGAGGTGGCCCGGGTGCTGGGGCTCAAGTTCGTGGCCGAGGCGGTCAAGGTCGAGCAGGCGGTGCGGGAGGGCAAGGAGGGGTTCCAGCCGCCCACGGTGGCCGCCTCGGAGTACAAGCTCTACGCGACCGAGCTGTCCAAGCGCCTGGCCGACGCGTCCATGGACATCGCCGGCCCTGGGTCGCAGCTGAGGGTGCACACCGCCGACGCCCCGATGAAGGGCCGGGCCGACTCCACGTACCGCTTCACCGTGATCGACACCATCGGTGGGGGTGCCTCGGAGATCCAGAAGAACATCATCGCCCGCCGGGGACTCGGCCTCCCCAAGAACTTCTGATGGTGCCCGCGTGACGACCGAAGGGTCGCCCACTGCTCGCCCAGGGGCCCTGGAGGGCACAACGGTGCTCGACCTGTCCTCGGTCGGGCCCGCGGCCCGGGCCACCCGCCTGCTGTCCGACTACGGCGCGCGGGTAGTGAAGGTGGGTCCCGTGCCCGGGCGAGCCGGCGTGGCCACCGTTCCCCCCGCCTACGCCTACAGCGGGCACCGGGGCATGCGGCGGGTGTTGCTCGATCTCAAGGCCGACGGTGGTCGCGACGCTTTCCTGGATTTGGCCCGCGGCTCCGATGTCGTGGTCGAGAGCTTCCGTCCCGGCGTCGTCGAACGGCTCGGCATCAGCTACGAGGCGGTCCGCGCCGTGAACGAGCGCATCGTCTACTGCTCCACCAGCGGGTACGGCCAGAGCGGCCCGCGGCGGGACTGGGCCGGTCATGACCTCAACTACCTGGCCACCTCGGGCTACCTGCACTGCAGCGGGCGCGACGCCGACGGCGTCCCCGCGCTGCCCGGCGCAACCGTGGCCGACATCGCCGCCGGCGGGATGCACGCCGCGCTGGCGATCATCGCCGCCCTGTTGCGTCGGGAACGCACCGGACACGGTGAGCAGCTCGACGTCTCGGTGGCTGACGGGGCGTTGGGGATGATGGCGCTTTACGCCGACGAGCATCTGGCCACCGGCGTCGATCCCGGTCCGGGTCACTACATCCTCACCGGCCGGTACGCCTGTTACGGCGTCTATGCCTGTGCCGACGGCGAGTACCTGTCGGTGGCCGCCATCGAGCCCGCCTTCTGGGCCAATCTGTGCCGGGCACTGGACCTCGAGGAGTATGTCGACACCCAGACCGACGATTCGCTCCAGGACGAGATCCGGGAGGCGCTGGCGGCCCGTTTCGCCACCGCCGGCCGCGACGAGTGGGTGCGCCGGTTGGGACCGGCCGACTGCTGCGTGGCCCCGGTCAACTCCGTCGCAGAGGCCGTCCAGGACGAGCAGTACCGTTTCCGGAACGCCGTCGTAAAGGCCGACCACCCGACCGAGGGTGTGATGGAGCAGGTCGGCCCAGTCTGGGCCGGTGCCGATGAGCCCGAGGATCGCTGGTCGCTGCCGGACCTGGCCGCCACCGACACCGCTGACCTGCTGGCCGAGGCCGGCTACGACCACGACCGCCTGTCCGACCTGGCATCCGCGGGGGTGATCGCATGACCGGCGAACTGCCTGCTGACATCGCCGAGCTGATCGGGCGCCCGATGTACCCCGAGACCGCGGACTTCCCGGCCGAGATGGGCTACGGCTGGAACACGCTGGCCGCCACCGAGAACGGCAATCCCCTGTACTGGGAGCCGGCCGTGGCCGAGATGCTGGCCGGCGGGACCGTCCTGCCCCTCAGCACGCTGTCGCTGTGGATGCGCCCCCACCGTTGGTCACCCGGCGCGACGACCGAACAGGTAGCCCTCCAGGTCCATTTCGACCTCAAGGAGCGGTTGGAGCTGCCCGAGGCCATCATGAGCGACAACACGATCGTGTTCCACCAGCCCGTGCACCCCGGCGACATGATCAGCCACCACCAGGTTCTGCGGTCGGTGAGCGGACCCAAGACGACCCGGCTCGGATCCGGCCGGTTCTGGGTGATCGACGTCGAGTACTACAACCAGAACGGGACGCTGGTGGGTGTTGAGTCCTACACCGGTTTCGGCTACCGCCGGACCGGCACCGCCCCCGCCGGGCAGCCTCAGGAGTCGGGTCGGGCGGAGTCCCCGTCACCGGGCGAGCGTTCCGGCCCGCCGGCCAAGCCGGACCCTGCCCACGACCAGGTTCGGGTGGGCGACGCCCTGCCCGAGCTCGCCCACGACGTGACCGCCACAACCGTCGTGCTCGGCGCCCTGGCCAGCCGCGACTGGCGACCGATGCACCACGACTACCGCTTCGCCACCGAGCGCAACGGAACCCGGGACATCTTCCTCAACACGCCCAACCAGCTGGCCTGGATCGAGCGGGCCATCACCGACTGGACCGGCCCGAAGGGCCGCCCGGGTCGGATCTCGTTCCGCATGCACGACCCGGTCTTCCCCGGCGACAGGATGACCGTCGCGGCACGGGTGACCGCAACCCCGATCGACGACACCGGATGCGGCTGGGCCGAACTCGACCTGGTGGTCCGGGGCGGGGACCGCACCTGCACCACCGGCACTGCCCGCGTCGCCCTGCCCATGTCGTCGGCGGACAACCCGTGGCTTCGCCGCGGCGAGGACTGGCGGCCGTGATGTCCCCGGCCGACCCGATGCCGCCGGCCGGACCCGGGAGCGGGTGATGCTGAACCTGGACTTCACCCCGGAGCAGGACATGTTGCGCGAGATGGTGAGCGGCCTGTGCGGCGAGCTCTCGCCTCTGGAGCGGGTGCGCGAGCTCGAGGACGACCCTGACGGCATCGCCCGAGACCTGTGGGCCCGTTTCGGGGAGCTGGGACTCTGCGGCCTCATGGTCCCCGAGAGCGCCGGCGGATCAGGCATGAGCCTCCTCGACGGGGTGGTGCTGTATGAGGAGTTGGGCCGCTCGCTGGCACCGCTCCCCCACTTCGTGAGCTGCGTGATGGCCGCAGGCGCGATCACCGAGGCCGGATCGCCGGCACAACAGGCCGGGCTGCTTGGCGGGATCGCTTCGGGCGACACCATCGCCACCGTGGGATGGCTGGAGCCCGGCGGTGGCTTCAAGCCCCGCGGCGTGCAGCTGACGGCCCGGCCCGACGGCGACGGGTTCGTGCTCGACGGAGCCAAGATCCACGTTCCGTTCGCCTCGGCGGCCGACCTGTTGGTCGTCTTGGCCCGCACCGGGGATGGCGAGGGCGACATCGACCTGTTCGCGGTGCCCTTGGATGCCGCGGGACTGTCGCTGGACCAGCGCATGTCGATCTCGTCGGACACCCAGTATCTGGCCACTTTCGACGGTGTGACCGTCCCGGCCGATGCTCGCCTCGGCGAGCCGGACGCAGCACCGGGAGCCGGCTGGGCGGCCTGGGACCAAGCCATGCACGCGGGCGCGATCCTGGCCGCGGCCCAGGCGGTGGGAGGCGCCTCCTACACGTTGGAGATCACTGTCGAGTACGCCAAGGCCCGGCACCAGTTCGGCAAGGCGCTGGCCGAGTTCCAGGCCATCTCCCACTACCTGGCCGATGCCCGCACCACCCTCGACGGCGCCCGGCTGCTGGTGTGCGAGGCCGCCTGGGCCCACAGCACCGGACGCCCCGTGGACCGCCTGGCCCCGATGGCCAAGCTGTTCGCCTGCCGCACCTACCGGGACATCACCGCCATGTGCCAGCAGGTCTTCGGCGGTATCGGCTTCACCCTGGAGTACGACGTCCAGCTCTACTTCCGGCGGGCCAAGCAGCTCCAGCTCTCCTGGTGGGACACAGCCGCCTGCGAGGACCGGATCGCCGACGCCGTTCTGGGAGCGGCCTAACCGGCCCCGGGTCATAGCATGATATTCAGCAAGTGGCTCACTCCCCGGCGGGTCGACCTGCTGCTGGGCGTGGCCGTGACGGTGGCCGCGGTGACCGGGCTGACTTCGTGGGCCGTGGGCACCGGGTGGGCCCGCTGGGTGACCGTCATACATGCCCTGGCCGGACTGAGCCTGCTAGCGCTGGCCCCGGCCAAGCTCCGGGGATCGGTGCGGACCGGGTTGAAGCGCCGCCGGGTCACCCGGTGGTTGTCGATGCTGCTGGGCGCGCTGGTGACAGCCACGGTCGTGATCGGCGTCCTGCACGCCACCGGGCTGTGGCACGGGGTGGGCTACTGGTCGGCGCTGTGGACACACGTGCTTCTGGCCGCGCTGCTGGCGCCGCTGGTGGTGTGGCACATCGTGAGCCGGCCCGGACGCCCCCGCGTCACCGACCTGGATCGCAGGACCCTGGTCGGCGGAGGGGTCGCGGTGGCCGCCGCCGGCATCGCCTACGGGATCCAGCAGCTGGCGGTGGGCGACAACCGGCGCTTCACCGGCTCCCACGAGATCGCCTCGTTCAACCCGTCGGAAATGCCGACGACCATGTGGCTCAACGACCGGTCGCCCCGGGTGCCCGCCTCGGACTGGGCGCTGACCGTGGCCGGCAACCCGGTGGCACTGGAGGCTCTGCACGAGAAGACCAGGCCGTTGGAGGCCGACCTCGACTGCACTGGGGGATGGTGGAGCCGCCAGTCGTGGGACGTGGTGCCGCTCGCCGAGTTGATGCCGCGACTGGACCGACCCACCCTGGAGGTCACCTCGCTGACCGGCTACAGCCGGCTGTTCCCGGCCCGCGACGCGGCCAACCTGTACCTGGCCGTCGGCTACAACGGCGAGCCGCTGCGCCGGGGCCACGGCGCGCCGGTAAGGCTGGTGGCCCCGGGACGCCGGGGCTTCTGGTGGGTGAAGTGGGTCAGCCAGGTCGAGGCGATCAACCGTCCGTGGTGGCTCCAGTTGCCGTTCCCGCTGGAGTAGCTGACATGCTGTCTCGACGGGTCGCTTGTCTGCTGGTTGTGGCCGGGCTCATTGCAACCGCGTGTACGGACGAGCCGTCGTCGACTGACCCCGGGACCGATGCGGACGACCGCTCCGAAGAGACCACCGGAGAGGATCTCGTTGACGTTGATCCGCCTACCTCATCGGTGACCACGCCAGCCGAGGGGACGTTCATCGCGGTGGCGGCCGGGTTCTGGCACACCTGCGCGATCCGGGCCGACGGTGGTATCGACTGCTGGGGCGTCAACCAGGGTGGGCTACTCGATGCCCCCGAGGGTCAATACACGGCCATCTCGGCTGGACCCGGCCACAACTGCGCCATCAGTGCCAGCGGCCGCATCGAGTGCTGGGGCGCGGAGTTCGCGGGCATGACCGACGTCCCCGACGGCGAGTACGTCGCCGTGTCGGCTGGCGCCGGCTACACCTGTGCCCTGCGCGCCGACGGTGACGTCGACTGCTGGGGCGGCTCCAACACGGAGTTGTTGACGCCGCCCGGAGGGCACTTCACCGCGTTGGCTGCCGGACACGACCACGCCTGCGTCCTGCGCAGCGGCGGCACGGTGCTGTGCTGGGGAAGCAACGAACTCGGACAGTCCGACCGGCGGACGGAACGCTTCACGGCCATCACCGCGGGAGCCGACCACACCTGCGGGGTGACGGTCGACGGCTCGGCCCGGTGCTGGGGCTCCGACTACCTGGGCAAGTCGGACGCTCCCAGCGGGACCTTCACGACGCTCGCGGCCGGGGTGGACCACACCTGCGCCCTGCACACCGACGGCACCGCAGAGTGCTGGGGATCGAACGCCTACGGCGCAACCCCGGCACCCGACGGCCGTTTCCAGACGGTCGCGGCGGCCGCCGACCACAGTTGCGGGCTGCGCACAGATGGGACCATCCGATGCTGGGGCCGGCGCTTCGTGGCGGGGGCCGAGCCGCCCAGCGAGCCGTTCGAATCGCTGGTCGCCAGCGGCAACCACACCTGCGGGCTGCGCACCGACGGCACCGTCGAGTGCTGGGGCACCGACCTGGTGGGCCAGATGGAACCGCCCGGCGGGCGATTCAGGACGATGGACACCGGGAACTACTTCGCCTGCGGGCTACGCCCGGCAGGGACCGTCGAGTGCTGGGGATACGACCGCTTCGGGGTGCTGGACAGCCCGGGAGGACAATTCATCGATATCACCGCCAGCGTCGGGCACGCCTGCGGCCTGCGTGACCACGGCGCCGTCGAATGCTGGGGATCCAACTCACACGGACAGACCGACGCCCCCGCCGGCACCTTCATTGCCATCTCGGCAGGGAGTTCGCACAACTGCGGCATCCTCCACACCGGCGAGGCCAAGTGCTGGGGAAATCCCCACGCGGGGAGGCTGGACCCGCCGGCAGGAGCCTTCGTCGAGATCGCGGCCGGTGAGAGCCACACGTGCGCGCTGTGGAGAACCGGAGACGCCCATTGCTGGGGATCCAACTCACACGGACAGCTCATCGCGCCCGACAGTGAGTTCCTCGCCGTCTCCTCCGGAGTGCACTCGTGCGGGCTGCAGAAGGGCGGCCGGGTCGAATGCTGGGGCTGGCAGGAAACTGCGCCCACCGGGTCGTTCCGTGATGTCGAGGTGGGCCAGGGCTACACCTGTGGGCTGCGAGAAGATGGCGCTGTCGAGTGCTGGGGAACGCTGCGGGCTCCTCCCGACGGCGTGACCTACACCGACTGAGCTAGGTCCTGTCCTCGGCTGCGGCGGGAGCCGGGGCATACTGAGTCGTGTCTCGGTGGCGGAGGCTCGACGCGGGCCGGATCGCGATTCTGGCTGTGCTCGTCATCGGGACGACCGCGTTCTTCACTAGGAGCCAGTGGTCCGGCACGGTCGAGACGGCCGTCGACGTGGCCGTGGACGCTGTGGATGTGGCCGTGGATGTGGCCGTCGACAGCGCGGTCAACGGCGACGACGCCGGCGAGATCGATCGCACCGAGTTGGTCACCCAGGGCGAGGTGGTCGCTCCCCCGGTGGTGGACATCGAGGATCCCGAGGACTTTGACGTCGAGACCGAGCGGCTGTACCGGATCGCGCCCGAGAGCGGCTCCCGGGCCAGCTACCACATCACCGAACGCCTCGGCGGGCTGTCTCGCACCACGGTCGGGACGACCGGTGTTATGGCCGGCGAGATCGCCGTGAACCTGGCCGATCTGGCCGCGAGCCGGGTCGGCGAGATCGTGGTGAACGTCGAGATGTTCCAGTCCGACTCGGTGCTGCGGGACAAGCGCATCCGCCACGACTATCTGGAGTCGAGCCATTGGCCCTTCGTGAGGTTCAGGCCCGCGTCGATCGAGGGGCTCGACTCGGAGTTCGCCGACGGCACCAGCTACGACATCGCCATCACCGGCGAGCTGACCGTCAAGGAGACAACCCGCACCGAGACCTTCGCCGGCACCGTCGTCGTCACACCGGACGCGCTCACCGCCGTCATGTCGGCCACAGTGTTGACCAGCGACTACGGGGTCGGGCCCATCAACATCGCCCGGCTGGTGCACACGTCCGACGAGGTGACCCTGACCTTCGAGATGGTCGCCGGCCGGGTCGAGTTCATGTCGGATCCGGCCGGGGACCTGCGCCGCGAGATCCCGGCTACCGAGATCGCGAGGGGCCGGTTCGCGGCGACCGTGCAGCCGATCCTGGAGACCCGCTGCGTGAGCTGCCACACCACCGGAGGCCCGGCGTGGAGCACCCTTGCGCTCGACACCGCCGGCGACGCGGCCGCCATCGCCGACGACATCGCGTTCGTCACCGGAATTGGCTTCATGCCGCCGTGGCTGCCGTCGGACCTGAGCCCGGAGTACGTGCACGAGTGGGCCCTCAGCGACGAGGAGAAGGCGGCCATCAAGGCGTGGGCCGATGCCGGCGGCGGTCTCGACGTGCGGCCCAGCACCCCGCTGGTGGCCCGCTTCCAGGCCATCATCCCGATCGAGGAGGACCAGAAGATCAGCCCCCGCGACGGGCTGTACACCGGCTACTCCCGCCCCGACGGCTGGCCGGTCAAGAAGGACGACTACCGCTGCCAGGTGCATGAGGTGGCTGATCCCGAGGGCGACGGCAACTGGGTCAAGGGCTTCGAGTTCCGGCCCGACCAGGTGTCGGTAGTCCACCACTCCATCGTCTACCGGGTGCCGGCCGCGGCGGCCGGCGAGGTCGCGGCCAAGATCGCGGCCGAGGACGGGATCGAGGCGGCCCAGGGGCTCTCCGACGAGCCGGGATGGACGTGCTTCGGGCTGTCGGGACTCGCCAGCGACGGCGTGTACTCAATCCAGGGGTGGGCGCCGGGCCAGTCCCCGACCATCTACCCCGACGGGTACGGCCTCTACCTGTGGCCCGGCGACATGATCGTCAACCAGATCCACTACCACTACGACCACGACACCCCGCCCGACGGCTCCTGGATAATCCTCGACACCGCCACCTCCGCCGAGGTCGCCGCGGGCATGACCCACATCACGGGCAGCAGCGACCTCACTCCCGCCGAGGTGCCGTGCACCCCCGAGGAGGCCGCGGTCGCGGCCGAGCGGGCCGCCACCATCGACGGCTACGTCGACCTGTGCGTGCGGGCCAACGTGCTGGCCGAGATCGGCCAGAAGTACGACGACTTCGCCCCGCTCATCCCCGGCCTGCTTCTGGCGCAGTGCGGCGGCACCGTCGACGACTACGACGACCTCGACGGCAGCATCGGCTACAGCTCCTGCGACCTGCCGGCGCGCGACACCGGCACCATCCACACCGTGCTCGGCCACATGCACGAGTTCGGCGCGGCCTACCGGATGACGCTGCATCCCGACACGCCCGAGGAGCGGATCCTGCTCGACATCCCGGTGTGGGACTTCGAGTGGCAGCTCAACTACGAGCCGGTGGAGAAGATCCGCATCGAGCGGGGCGACATGCTGCGCTTCGAGTGCTGGTGGGACCGCACCCTGCTGTTCATGCCCGAGCCCCGCTACATCACCTGGAACGAGGGCACCGTCGACGAGATGTGCTTCTCCAGCATCGCGGTCCTGCCTGACTGACGATGACCGAGGATCGGCTGCTGGGAGCCGTCGAGGCGGGCGGGACCAAGTTCCGGGGCGCGATCGTGTCGGCGGACATGGCCGTCGTGGAGTCCGTGCGGGTGCCGACGACCGATCCGGACGCCACCCTGGCTGCTGTCGCCGGGTTCTTCCAGCGGGCTCAGCCGGTGGCTGCGCTGGGGATCGCCTCGTTCGGTCCTGTCGATCTGGATCCCGACTCGTCCGGCTACGGAGCACTGGTGGGAACGCCCAAACCGGGCTGGTCCGACAGCCCGATCCTGGGCCGGCTCGCCGATGCCCTCGGGGTGCCCGCCGCCGTGCAGACCGACGTGGAGGCGGCCGCGGTAGCGGAGCAAGTCTTGGGACCGCAGCCCCGGCCCAGACGGCTCGCCTATGTGACGGTCGGCACCGGCATCGGCGCGGCCGTGGCCGTGGACGGAGCCCCCTGGCGGGGCCGGCACCACAGCGAGCTGGGTCACATCCCAGTGCGGCGGGTCGCCGGCGACGGCTACCCGGGCCACTGCCCCTTCCACCGCGACTGCCTGGAGGGGATGGCCTGCGGTCCGGCCATGGCCGAGCGCTGGGGATTCGAACCTTCCGAAGCCGGCGTACGTGACGACGTCTGGCGGATGGAGGCCGCCTACCTGGCGCAGCTCGTGCGGGTGCTCACCTACTCGTTCGCCCCCGACCGGATCGTGTTCGGCGGCGGCGTCGGCAGCCATCCCGGCCTGATCGAGATGATCCGGGCCGAGAGCCGCGCCGACCTGGGCGGCTACGCCGACTACCTCTCAGGCGAGGACGGGTTGGTTGCCGCCCCCGCCCTGGGAGACGGCTCCGGACTGCTGGGCGCGGCTCTCCTCGCCCGCTCCCTGCTCAACCCATGAGCCTCTAGACGGCGGCGATCTGGCGGCCCAGCTCGGCCAGCTGGTCCTCGGCGTGACCCAGGGTGAGCTCGATGTGGCGGGCAGCCAGGAAGTGGCGGTGCAGCGGGTAGTCGCGGTCGACCCCCACTCCCCCGTGGACGTGCACCGCCGCGTGCACCACCCGGAATCCGCCCTCGCAGGCCCAGTACTTGGCGATGGCGATCTCGCGATCAGCGGGCAGGCCGGCCGACAGGCGCCAGGCGGCCTGGTAGGCGGTCAGCCAGATGGCCTCGGTGTCGATGTAGGAGTCGCCCGCCCGCTGGCTCACCGCCTGGAACGTGGCGATGGGCCGGTCGAACTGATGACGCTGCTTGGCGTAGCCGGCGGTCATCTCGATGGCGGCCCGGGCCGCTCCGGCCATCATCATGCACAGACCCACATTGGCGTGCCGCTCGATGAAGCGGACGATCTCCGCGCCGTCGGATGCATCGCCACCGAGCCGTGCTTCGGCCGGGACCCGCACTCCCGACAGTTCGAAGCGGGCTTCCGGGCGGCCGGTCGTCACCTCCACGGCCAAGCGCTCGAGGCCCTCGGTGCCGGTGGGCACCAGGAACACGCCGACCTCGCCGTTGTCGAGACGGGCCGGAACCAGCGCGATGTCGGCGTCGAGGCCGCCCGCGACCAGGACCTTGGTCCCGTCGAGAGTGAAGGTGCCGTTACCGGCCCGTGCCGACGTGGTCGGCTCATCCGGGGCCGAGCCGTCCTCGGCCAGGGCCGCGCAGGCCAGCACCGACCCGTCGGCTAGGCCGCGAAGCCAGGAGGCCTGCTGGACCTCGGTGCCGTAGGCGGAGATCGGCATGGCCCCCATCACCGCGGTGGTCAGCAGCGGTACGGGTGAGGCATGGCGGCCGACCTCCTCTAGGGCTACCGCGATGGCCAGGAACCCCAGACCGAGGCCGCCGTGCGCCTCGGGCACGACGGCTCCGGCGACGCCGGTGCCGGCTAGCGCGGCCCAGGCCTTGCGGTCGACATGGTCGCTCTCTGCGACCAGGGCCTTCAGACGTTCGTGCGAGGACAGGTCGGCCAGGACCTGAGCGGTCAGGTCCCGTATGGCCTGCTCCTCCTCGCCCAGCTCAAAGTCCATCGGTCGGTCCCCTGCTAACGGGAGGCTCGGGGGTAGCCGAGGCCGAACTGCGAGATCAGGTCGCGCTGCATCTCGTTGGTGCCGCCGCCGAAGGTGAGGATCACCGTCGAGCGGTACATCATCTCCAGGCGGGACAGGTACCCGGGCGAGCCCTCAACGACGTAGGCCCGCTGGCCGTACACCTGCATCAGCCTGCGGTAGGCGTCGACGTAGAACTCGGTGCCCGACACCTTCACCGCGGAGGAGTCGGCCACGAACCCGGCGATGGTGTCCATGTCAGGCTCCGCGCCGTCGATCCTGTTGGCCACCGTCCAGGCCACCTTCCAGTTGGCCAGCCGCAGGAACTCCAGCCGGGCGGCCACCTCGGCCAGGTTGCGCTGCACCCACGGCTCGTCGATGACGTAGGAGCCGTCGGCCCGCTTGGCCGACTTGGCCCATTCCACGCACTCCTCGAAGCGCTTGGTGACCATGCCCGACGAGCAGATCGTGACCCGTTCCCGGTTGAGCTGGCTGGTGATCAGGCCCCAGCCCCGGTTCTCCTCGCCGATGAGGGTCGACGCGGGCACCCGGCAGTCGTCGAAGAAGGTGTGGTTGATGTCGTGTGACGACAGCAGGTCGAGGGGCTCGATGCTGATGCCGGGCGTGTCCATCGGGATGCAGAACAGCGAGATGCCCTTGTGCTTCGGGACGTCGGGGTCGGTGCGGGCCGCCAGCCAGATGTAGTCGGCGTCCTTGGCCAGTGACGTCCAGGTCTTCTGGCCGTTGATCACATAGGTCTCGCCGTCGCGCACCGCCCGGGTGGTGAGCGAGGCGAGGTCGGTGCCGGCGTCGGGCTCCGAGTAGCCGATGCAGAAGGTGATCTCGCCGCCGGCGATGCGGGGCAGGAAGAAGTCCTTCTGCTCGTCGGTGCCGTACTGCATGATGGTGGGGCCGACGGTGTTGATGGTGAGCATCGGGATCGGCGCGCCCAGCGCAACCGACTCATCGAACACGATGAACTGCTCCACCGCGGAGAGGCCCCGCCCGCCGTACTCCTCCGGCCAGCCCACGGCCAGCCAGCCGTCGGCGCCCATCTGGCGCACGATCCGGCGATGGGCCGCACCCACGCCGGGCTCGTTCTCCAGCTCGGCCCGCACGTCGTCGGTGAGCAGCTCGTCGTAGTAGGCCCGCAGCTCGTCCCGCAGCGCCTCCTGCTCAGCCGTGTACCCGATGTGCATCGCTCCTGCCCCCGTCGCTATGCCGCTATTCGTATCGGGTTCCGTTGGCTTTGATGTAGTCGAGCCACAGAGAGCCCGCGTCGGGGGCCAGCTCGCCGGGTCGGTACGTGACCGTTTCAAGCCGGCCCGAGTACGGGAACGGGCCGTGGCGTTCGTAGACGTCCCAGCTGACCGGCGAGCGACGGTCGAGGCCGATGTCGATGCCTTCGAAGGGGGCCATGGCCATCAGCGACACCAGCCCGGGCGCCTCGGCCGCCGTCGTGCCGTCCACACTGACGGAGGCGTTCCACACCAGGTCGCCGGGATTCTCCATGGCCAGCTGCACGCTCGACGCGCCCTCGGCCAGCGGGCCGCAGTCCAGCACCGTCATGTCTCCGTAGGCGTTGTGGGCCAGGAACAGCCGGTCGTGCTCCACGTACAGCATGTAGCCGCCGCCCTGGTCGCCGTGGGCCACCAGCACCCCGGCGTCACCGGGTCGCCAGTGCAGCGCCACCTCGATGTCGAAGCTCTTCTGGAAGATCAGCTGCTGGGACCGCCAGCGCTCTAGCGTGGGCGTTCCCGGCCTGAGCGTCATCTCGGCCGCCAGATCGTCGTACCACGGCGGACGCAGAATCCTTACGAGTTGGTTGCCCTCGTCGAGGGGGAACACCTGGTTGGCCCACGCGGCCCGGTCCCAGGCTTGCTGCATGTCGTCCAGCTTCTCCGGGTACTCGGCGGCCAGATCGCGGGTCTCGGTCGGGTCCTCTGCCAGGTTGTGCAGCTCCCAGCGGTCCTGGCTGAAGGGCCTCCGGGGCCGGTGGCAGGTCACCACCGACCAGCCGTCGCGGTAGAAGCCCCGGTGCCCGAAGTTCTCGTAGTACTGCTCCGGATGGGTGGACGGCGCGGCCGCATCCGTGATCGTGGAGGCGAAGCTGGCCCCGGCCGGATCCGGCGCGGGCACACCATGACGCGCCGCCGGCACCTCCACCCCGCACAGCTCGGCCAGGGTCGGGAATACGTCCGTCACGTGCTGGTACTGGGTCCGCACCCCGCCGGCCGCCACGCCGCCGGCGCCGGAGAACCGGGCCGGCCAGTGGAGGATGAACGGCACGCTGTGGCCACCCCGATGGGTGTTGATCTTGTAGAGCCGGAACGGGGTGCACGACACCATGGCCCAGCCCATCGGGTAGTGGGCCAGGGTCCGGGGCCCTCCCAGCAGGTCGAGGCGGGCGTAGTCGGTGTCGACCACCTCCAGATCGGTGGTGCGCACCTGAGATAGCAGGGTCCTGAAGTAGGACGATGTGCCGGTGTACTGACCCTCCCGGGAGCCGCCGTTGTCGCTGGTGAACAGCACGATGGTGTTGTCCCACTCCCCGATGGCCTCGAGGTGGCGGCGCAGGCGGCCGAAGTTGCGGTCGACGTTGTGGACCATTCCCGCGTACACCTCCATGTAGCGGGCGAAGAGCTCCTTCGTGCGGTCGTCGAGTTCGTCCCAAGGGCCGACCTCGTGGAACTCCTCGGTGTTGCGGGGCGGCAGCACGGTGCCGGGCGGTACCACGCCCAGCTCCTGCTGACTCTCGAACCGCTGCTGTCTCAGTACGTCCCAGCCCGCGGCGTAACGGTCCCTGAACCGCTCGATGTCGGCCGGGGGCGCTTGCAGCGGGGCGTGCACCGCGCCGTGGGAGAAGTACATGAAGAACGGCCTGCTCGGATGGGAAGTCCGCAACTCGTCCACCATCCGCATGGCCTGGTCGGTCAGGTCATCCGTGAAGTAGTAACCCTCCGGGTAGCGGTCGATGTCGATGTGATGGTTGTCCGCGAAGAGGCGGTGGGGATGATGGAAGTTGGTGAAGGCCTCGAGGATCCCGTAGTAGCGGTCGAAGCCCCGCTGAAGGGGCCAGCTGGCCTTGGGAGCGCCGTCGCTGAGGTGAGCCTCCTTGGTGAGATGCCACTTGCCGAGCATGAACGTCGCCCAACCCGCGTCTCGGAACGCCTCGGAGATGGTTACCGCGTTGTCCCGCAGCTCGTGGCTGTAACCCGGGAATCCAGGGTCGCTGTGGGCCACCTGAGCCATGCCGGCCATGTGGGAGTTGAGCCCGGTAAGCAGTGACGCCCGGGTGGGCGAGCACATGGGGTTGACGTGGAAGTCCGTGTAGCGCAGGCCCTCGGCTGCCAGCCGGTCCAACTCTGGGGTGTCGATCTCGGAGCCGTAGCAGCCCAGGTCGGAGTAGCCGAGGTCGTCGGCCATCATCACGATCACGTTGGGCGCACCAGCCGGCGGGATCACCGGGTCCGGCCAGTGGGGCTCGGACGTGGAGAAGATCCTCCCGATGGTGCCCTCGAAGCCCGCGTACGGCGCGGTCGGGTCAGTTGCAGCGGGGCTCTCGGCCCCGGAGGGGGCTGCGCTCATGGTTTGAAGAAGGCGGGGCTGGTGGCCTTGGCCGGGATCTCCGCCAGTGGCGTCGCCACCTGGTCCACAGACGGACCGTGCTGGGCGGCCAGAGGGGCGAGCCGGTCCAGGTCGAAGCCGTACAGCTCGGCCGCGTTGGTGCCCAGCACCGCACGCATGTCGGCCTCGCTCCAGTCGCTGAAGGCCCGCTGCAGGCTCTCCAGCGAGTACGGGTAGGTGCCCTCGTGATGGGGGTAGTCGCTGCCCCACATCACCTTGTGCACCCCCACCTTGCGCATGGCGGCCGCCTCGCCCGGCGACGGGAAGCTGGCCCCGATCCAGACGTTGCGGTCGAAGTACTCCGACGGCTTCATCGGCAGCACGATGTCGGCCGCGAAGCCGAGCTCGCCGACCCGGCCGTGGCGCATCTGGCGGTGGTAGCCGTCCATGCGGCGCAGTTCCTCCACCAGCCAGGCCACGCCCTGCTCGGTCATCACGTAGCGCAGCTTCGGGAAGCGCTCGAACACGCCCGACATGATCAGGTGGGCCAGATTGCGGTGCGAGTAGAACGGCACCTCCATCAGGAAGATCACCCCGGCTGCGGGCGCCTTGCCGTAGTCGGGTCCGCCGTTGCCGCCGTGCTGGGTCATGATCAGGCCGAGGTCGGAGGCCGCGGCCCAGAGCCGGTCCCAGCGGGGGTCCCAGTAGCCGGGCAGGTCGCTGTCGGGCGGGATGTGAGGCAACAGGAAGCTGCGGAACCCCTCAGCTGCGGCCCACTCCAGGGTGGCCACCGCGTCGTCGAGGTCCTCAGCGAAAATCTGGGGCAGCCCGCAGCGCTGGTCGGGATAGCTGGCGCACCAGTCCCGGAGCCAGCGGTTGTGGCAGGAGATGCCGGCGAACCGCCGCTCGTAGTCGGCCCGGTCCGACGGGGGACGGGCCACCAGCGCGCCGGTCGGATAGAAGGGCGGGACGGTGTTGGGGAAGGTGATCTCGGCCACGATCCCGTCGGCGTACTGCTCCGAGAGCCGCCTGTCGTCGTCCCAGTTGCGGGAGCGACCGTCGTCCTGGAGGTCCCGGTAGGGGTTGCGATAGGCGCCTCGCCACTCCTTGAACTCGTCGCGCCACGCAGGGTCGAGGTACTCCTCGTAGGCGGCCATGTTGCCGCCCGCATGACAGTCCGAGGAGATGATCGTGTACCGCTCGTTCACGCTGGCTGTGGACTCGCTCATCCGTTGGTGCTCCTCGCCGCGGCACCCGGCGCTCCGGGAGCCGACTTGCTTGCTGCCCGACCGCCTCGTCGGGTCACCGTACATCGGCTGATGCGCCGAAGTGTACGCTGGCCATGTCCCGGACGGATGGGAGCCGCCATGGTTTCGGTCGACATGCGCACCCGATTCGACCCGCCGACCGTCGGCCCGAGCCCGGACTTGCGACGGTCGAGATGATCAACGCTGAGGTAGCCCACGCCGCCGAGGCCGGACTGGGCGAGGGGTGCGTCTGGTCGCCGGTGGAGGATCTGCTGGTGTGGGTGGACATCAACGGCAAGGCCGTGCACCGCTTCGACCACGTCTCGGGCCAGCCGGTCGGGCTCTGGCGCTACCCCGAAACGGTGGGCAATGCCGCCATCCGAGCCGGCGGCGGGCTGGCACTGGGCTTGGGGGCGTCGGTGACGCTCACCGACCAGGTGGGCGCCATCGAGACCGTGATCCAGCTCCCCGGAGAGCCGGAGACGAACCGGGCCAACGACGGAGCTGTCGACCCTCGGGGCCGGCTGTTCCAGGGGACGATGAGCAACACCGAGCCCGGATCGCCGGTGGCAGGGCTGCACCGGGTGGACGGCGACGGCACGGCCCGGCGGGTGCTCTCCGACGTGATGATCTCTAACGGCATCGGCTGGAGCCCCGACCAGTCCACGATGTACTACATCGACACGCTGACGTTCAGGGTGGACCAGTTCGACTACGA
Organism: Acidimicrobiaceae bacterium; assembly: GCA_009843735.1. Taxonomy (GTDB): domain Bacteria; phylum Actinomycetota; class Acidimicrobiia; order Acidimicrobiales; family Aldehydirespiratoraceae; genus Aldehydirespirator. Next base: position 36,094 of record VYCW01000134.1, read on the forward strand.
CCCTGACACCGGCGAGATTGAGGGGCGGCGCCCGTTCGTGACGTTCGACGGCAGCGCCGGCGCACCCGACGGGATGACCGTGGACGCCGACGGCTGCCTGTGGGTCGCGATGTTCGGCGGATCCGGAGTGCAGCGGTTCTCACCCTCCGGCGAGCAGCTCGAGACGGTGGTAACGCCCGGCGCGCCCCAGACGACGTGCTGCTGTTTCGGCGGCCCCGACCTCGACACCCTCTACATCACCACCGCAGCCGACTCGATCGCGGGTGTCGAGACCGAGGGCGAGTCCAATTCGGGGGCGCTGTTCGCGGCCGACGTGGACGCGGCGGGCCTTCCGACGAACCTGTTCGCCGGTTGATCGCCGACCCGGCGTATATTCGAGTCACCCCCGGTCCCCGCCTCTGAAAGGGCGCGCCTGCGATGACAGTCGAGCATGCCCCTCTCCCCTACCCGCTCGATGGCCTCGCGCCCCACATCTCCGAGCGGACCATGAGCTTCCACTACGGCCGCCACCATGCCGGCTACGTGGCTAGCGTCAACCAGGCCATCGCCGGGACGCCTTTGGCTGGGGCCGCGCTGGAGGAGATCGTGACGGCCGCCGACGTGCCGTCAGCGCTATTCAACTGTGCGGCCCAGGCCTGGAACCACGCCTTCTACTGGGACTCGATGAGCCCGGACCGGGTTGAGTCGCCCTCAGGCGAATTGCTGGCCGCGCTGGAGCGGAGCTTCGGCTCGCTGGACGCCTTCAACACCGAGTTCACGGCGGCCGCCTGCGGGAACTTCGCGTCGGGCTGGACCTGGCTGGTGTCGGGCGACGACGGCCTGCAGATCGTGAACACCGACGACGCCGACACGCCGCTGCGCCACGGCCAGCGGGCGCTGCTGACCATCGACGTGTGGGAGCACGCTTACTACCTCGACTACCAGAACGCCCGGGCCGCCTACGTGGACGCCTTCATCGAGCACCTCATCAACTGGGAGTTCGCCTCCGCCAACTTCGCCCAGCCCGGCTAGTCGTCCTGAGTCTCTAGTTCGGACGGCCGGTTGAGCCTCCGCAGAATCTCGGTTGGGTTCTGTGTCGTCAATCCCCACAAACCGCACCGAGAAACCTGGCGGTGCCATCTACAGCGGGCTCTTGACTCGGAACACTGTCGTCCCCGGTGTCAGCCGGCAGCCTTCTCAGCGGTGAGCAACTACTTCTGCGACAGGAGCCAGTCGAGCAGCGCGTCCATGAAGGCGTCGCCGTAGCTCGGCCCGTGGCCGCTGTCCACGCCGGCCCATAGCTGAACGCTGATTCCCTCGGCGCAGCCCGATTCCGGCCGGAACACCTGCGTCTCCGGGCCCGGCACCGATTGATCGAGGTCGAGGCGGGCATGGGGCTGGGCCTGCTCGGGCCAGTGGCAGCCGGCCCGGCGGCTCCAGCGCGTCACCATGTCCTCGGCCGATGCGTAGAAGGCCCGCTCGCCGTCGCTCCCGGGATCCGGCTCGGTCTCGTCGCCCCCATACAGGATCACGTTGTCGGCCGTGCCGTGGATGTGCAGCACCGACACGGGCGGTGCACCGTCGCAGCTCGAGTCCTCCAGGTAGCTCGTCCCGGCCAGGCTGGCCACGGCGCGAAGACCGGCGAGAGCCTTGCAGGCCAGGTGATACGACATGAACCCGCCGTTGGAGTAGCCGAAGAGGTACAGCGGACCGAAGTTCCTGGAACTCGTTGCCTCCGCTACCAGCTCGGTGAGGTAGGCGACGTCGTCCTCGCCGGCCTTGCCGCCGTCGCAGCATCGGTCAGTCGGATTCCAGGCAGGGTGTCCAGCGCTATTGGGTAGGGCGTTGGGCAGCAGCAGAGCGAACCCACCAGCGTTCACCCGCTCATGAAGCGGCAGGTACGTGGAGTGGTAGACGGAGTCTCCTGCGTAGCCGTGAAGGGAGACGATCAGCGGCGTCTCGCCGTCCACGAACTCGACGGGCAGCCCCAGGACCGTGCGGTCGCCCCGTCCGGGGTGGTGCACGTAGACGACCTCGCCGCCGGCTTCCTCCACCATCCGGGCCGTGCGCTCCACCACGCCGTCCTCGCCCGAATCCAACCCCGCGTCCCCGTCCTCCGACAACTGCTCATCCTTCGTCCACCCTTCGTCCTTCGCTTGGCCCTCGTCCTCCGACCACTTCTCATCCTCTTCGGGCCGCTCCTTGTCCGCCTCCGGCTGCGCTTCGCCCTCAACCCGCTGCCCGTCCTTTGACGGCGGGTCCTCAACTGCTTGCGCCTGCCCATCGCCCTCTGCCCGCTGCCCATCCTTTGACGGCGGGTCCTCAACTGCTTGCGCCTGCCCATCGCCCTCTGCCCGCTGCCCATCCTTTGCCTGCGGCTCGTCCGTCCCCCGCTGCTGGTCCACCGGCTGCGGCTGCATCTCACTTTCTGCCGGCTGATCGTCCTCCGGCCGCGCCTCGTCTATCGCCCGCTGCTCGTCCTCTGGCAGATGCTCATCCCCTGGCAGACCCTCGCCCTGCACCTGAACCCCTTCCTCCAACAACTGCCCATCCTCGGCCCGTCCTTCGTCCAGCGTCGGCGGCGACTCCGGAACGGAGCCGACACTTGAACCAGAGTCATCGCCCCCACCAGCACAAGCGACCAGCGCAATCGTCAGCACAGCGCACACCGCCGCCAGACGAGGCAGGCCCAGAATCCAGGCGGCAACAGGATCCCAGCCACCGCGGCCGCTAGGACCAACGGCAGCTCGGAGCCCCGGCCCCATGACAGCTCAGTCGTCGACGAGGAGCTCGATTAGGGAGCTGGTGTCCCAGCGGCCCCGGCCCTGCCGCTGGAGGCGGGCGTAGAACTGGTCGATCACCGCAGTCACCGGCAGGGTGGCGCCGACCCGCTCAGCCTCGGCGAAGCAGATGGCCAGGTCCTTGCGCATCCAGTCGAGCGCGAAGCCGAAGTCGAACTTGCGCTCGGCCATGGTCACCCCCCGGTTGGCCATCTGCCAAGACCCGGCCGCGCCCTGCGAGATGGTGTCGACCACCTGCTCGACGTCAAGCCCGGCCCGGCGGGCGAAGTCGATCCCCTCGGCGAGGCCCTGGACCAGCCCTGCGATGCAGATCTGGTTGACCATCTTGGTGCGCTGACCGCTACCCGGCCCGCCCAGCAGCGTGACCGCCTTGGCGTAGGCGTCGATCACCGGCTCGGCCCGGTCGAAGTCGGCCCGGTCTCCGCCGCACATCACGGTGAGCACACCGTTCTCCGCGCCGGCCTGGCCGCCGGAGATAGGCGCATCAACGAAGCCCACGCCTTGCCCGCCAGACACCCGGTGCAGTTCCTGGGCGAGATCGGCCGAAGCGGTGGTGTGGTCCACCAGGACCGATCCCGAAGCCATCGCATCCAGCACGCCGCCGTCGCCTGTGGTCACCGAACGCACATCGTCGTCGTTGCCCACGCACACGAACACGAACTCGGCGTCGGCAGCTGCGCCCGCCGGCGTCGGCGCGGCAGTACCGCCATGCTCGGCCACCCAGGCCTCGGCCTTCGTCGCGGTGCGGTTGTACACGGTGACGTCATGGCCGGCGGCGACCAGATGACCAGCCATCGGATAGCCCATCACCCCCAGCCCCACGAATGCGCAATCGGCCATTAGACCCCTCCTTGAAGAACGCGAGTGTTGAGGTCAGGAATACCCCAACAATGCCACGAGACGGCGACAATCACGATGCGCGACTTCAAGCACCGCTGGGGTTCGAGCAGTTGCGCTCCCAATGCTCACAGATCGAGAGCCGCTCGAGCTTCTGTCTTCTCTTGGGGCGTCTAGGGGCCGTGCTGCCCTTCCCAATCGGAGATCACTTCACGCATCTCCCTTCTTGTCCGCCTGCCGACCCTCTTGATCGTGGAACCACTCTCCGTGCTGCTCGATGTAGCGCGAGGCGTTCCCCGCCCCGAAGTCGGCCTCACCCTCCGCAATGGCGGCCATGGTGTCATCGTCGGAGAGGATGTCGACGGTCTCGATGAGCGACTCGTAATCGTCGAAGGCAATCAGCGCCGCGAGGGGCTTGCCGCGCCTTGTGATGATGACCTCGCCACCGGTGCGAACGATCCCGTCGACAACCTCGCGCAGGTTGCCTCGCACTTCGGTCAGCGACAATGTGGACTGTTGCGGTGCACCATCTATCGCCATGGCCGAACTCCGTTCGTACTTGAGGATTGAGGAGCGTTCAGCCCGAGGCTCTCCGGTAGTTGCTATACATGAAAATATATGTTGTTGACGAAAAGATGGCAACCCCCACCAAGCGCACGTCGAGCGGGACGCACAGGCCGTAGCTGAGCGGATGGAGCGATCGGCGCCGTGGTAGTGCGAAGTTAAGCGGGCCTGATGGCCGTGACTTCACCGCCCCCTGGGGTTCACCAGCCGCCCCCGAAGTCGCCGCCGCCCCCGAAGTCGCCGCCGCCCCCTAATAAACCGCCCCAATCGGCATCCGCGATGGCCTCACCCTCGGCCATTCCCGACCCGTCGACTGGTCCGACGATCCCCGCTCGACGAGACGACATCAGCCAGCGGTGAAGCCACCGCCCCACCACAACCAGCACCATCATCACGGCCGCCCACGCCGGCGCGCGACCCGTCGCGGCCAACGCGACTATCCCCACCGCGGCCGCTACCAGTAGCGCGTCGGCCAATTCCTGCGGGGTAGCGTCCCCTTGGCCAAGACGGTACTGGTTGCGGATCATGACAGCGCTGTCAGCCTCGCCGGATAGCGGTCGACGTCGGGCTCGTTGATGGCAGCGGCCTCTGACGTGGGGGATTCTCCTGTTAACGCTATTTCGACTACCAAGATAGTGCCGGGGTGAGACTCACACCCAAGTGTGACAGCGGGTGTCATACAGGGCCGCA
>VYCW01000119.1 GCA_009843735.1 Acidimicrobiaceae bacterium
CGGGCCGCTTCGAGCTGTCGCTGATCCGCAAGATCCTGCCGGGCGAGAGCCTCGACGCCGCGGCCACCAGCATCCAGTCCATCGCCGCTGACGTCGCCGGCGAGCACGGCGTCGAGTGCACCGTCGATTTCAGCGCGCCCCGCGACCACCGGTTCGGGGGCACGCCCGACGAGGTAGCCGCCGACCAGCCGGGCGTGGCCGCGCTGGCGCGGTCGATCGAGGCGGTGACCGGCGAACAGGCCCGCATCGAGGGAGCGCCGTACTGGTCGGAGAAACCGTTCCTGCGGGATCTGGAGATCCCCGGCGTGTACTTCGCGCCGGGCGACATCTCCAACTGCCACACACCGTTCGAGCGGCTCGCCATCGACGAGCTGGTGACGGCGACCCGCACCCTGGCGCACTTCATCGCCCAGTGGTGCGGCGCCCACGATCCATAAACCGGACCCATAGGGAGGGGCCATGACAACCAAGAGGAAAAGGCCGAAGTGGCTGCTGATCGTGTCGCTGCTTGCAGTGTTCGCGGTGGTGGCCGCGGCATGTGGCGACGATGAGGACGATGCGGCACCGCCGGCCACGACCGCGGCGCCCGAGTCTGCGCCGGCACCTACCGATGAGACAGCGGCTGAGCCTGCGCTTGAGGCGCCGAGGACTCAGGGGCCCGGTGGTGAGGAGGCTGTGGCGTCGAGCGAGGTCACCTTGAGCGGTGACGAGATCGCGGAGGTGCAGGCGGGCGGCTACACGGCCGCTTTGTTGTGGCATACCTCGGGGGCGTTCACCGACGCGGTGAGCCAGGGCGCCCGGGACGCTTTCGCGGAGCTGGGGATCGAGGTCGTCGCGGAGACCAACGCCGACTTCGACGCGGCTCAGCAGGCCAACGACGTCGAGACGGTCATGGCGTTGGACCCCGACATCATCATCAGTCTGGCCATCGGCCCCGACGCCGGTGCGGAGGCGTTCCGCCCGGCTGTGGACGCGGGCGTGCAGTTGGTGTTCTTGTCCAACGTGCCCCAGGGCTACGTCCACGGCCAGGACTACGTGGGCATCGTCACCGACGATCTGGCCGCAATGGGCATCACCGCGGCTGATTTGCTGGCCGATGCTCTCGGCGGGCAGGGCGAGATCGGCTACATCTTCCACGACGCCGCCTACTACGTGACCAACCAGCGCGACCAGGCGTTCAAGACCTGGATCGAGATCAACTATCCCGGCATCGAGATCGTGGCCGAGCAGGGTCTGGCCGACCCGGCCGCGGCGGAGGAGATCGCGACGGCCATGCTGACCCGCAACCCGAACCTCGACGGCATCTACGCCCCGTGGTCGGCGGGCCCCGCCGACGGGGTGCTGGCCGCCCTCCGGGCTGCGGGCGCCTCCGATGTGGCTTTGGTGACCATGGACCTCGACACCAACGTGTCGTTGGACATGGTCGAGGGCGGCAACGTCGTGGGCATCGCGGCCGACGAGGCCTACAACCTCGGCCGCACCATGGCCATCGAGGGCGCCTACGGGCTGCTGGGCAAGCCGGCCCCGGCCTTCGCGGTGGTGCCCGCCATCGGCGTGACCGCCGACAACATCGTCGAGGGCTACCGCCAGTCACTGGTCACCGACCCACCCCAAGAAGTCCTCGACGCCATCGGTTAGAGGTCGAGCGGGCAAACTTGCCCCCAGCCCCGGCGGCGACGCGGGTTGAGTCGTCGCCGGGGCCCCGGGCACGCCGTTCAGTGAGGAAGGCATGACAGGAGACACCGCCGCGGACGGACCGTTGCCCGCGGCCGCTCGCCAGTGGCTGGCCCGGCGGCGCCAGGACGCGGGGTTGCGCCCGTACGTGGTGTACATCGCCGCGGCGTTCATCTTCGGGCTGTTCGCGGTGATCCTTCGAGACGACGGGTTCCTGACCGCGTCGAATCTCCTCAACATCGGCCGCCAGGCCGCGCCGATCGCCGTCATGGCCGTGGGAATGACGTTCGCGCTGGCGTCCGCGGAGATCGACCTGTCCGTTGGCTCCGTCACCGCGCTGTCCTCGCTGGTGGCGGCCGAGATGGTCGGGGACTACGGGTTCGCAGCCGGCGCGGCCGCGGCACTGGCGGTCGGGGCCGTCATCGGGCTCGTCAACGGCGTGATCACGGTCAAGGTGCGGATCCCGTCGTTCCTGGTGACGCTCGGCATGCTCGGGATCGTCAGCGGCATCGCCCGCAACATGAACAACCTGCAATCGCTGCCCATACGCAACGACGCCTTCCTGGCCGTCTTCGGCGGGGGATCCCTGGGTCCGGTGTCGTCGCTGCTGATCTGGACCGTCGTAGTGGGCCTCGCCGGGCACCTCGTGCTGCACCAACTCCGGTGGGGCCGCCACGTGCTGTCGGCGGGCGCCGACCGGTCCGCCGCGGCCGCCCTCGGGATCAACACGGCCCGCATACGGATAACCGCGCTGATGACCAGCGCGGCCGCGGCGTCGTTCGCGGGGGTGCTCCTCGCGGGCCGGCTGGCCATCGGTCGCCATGACCTGGGCGAGAATCTGCTGCTCACCGTGATCGCGGCCGTGGTCATCGGGGGCACCAACCTCTTCGGCGGCCGGGCCTCGGTGGCCGGTGCCGTCGTCGGGTCGGTGGTCATGGCCATGCTCAACAACGGCCTGATCCTGATGGGCCTGCGGGTCGCGGATCAGCTCATCGCCCGGGGCGTGATCATCATCCTGGCCGTGGCGCTGAGCATGAGAGAACAGAAGGAGACTTGACGTGTTCCTCAGACCCCTGCTGGACCGCAACCCGCAGTTCGTGCAGGCCGCCATAGAGCTTCATCAGGCCGGCGAGATCCCGGCCAACAGCTGCGTGCTCGACCTCGACACGATCGAGTCGAACACGGCCGGCCTGTGCCGGCGGGCCCGAGAGCTGGGCCTCACCGTGTACGCCATGACCAAGCAGCTAGGCCGGGCCCCGGGCGCTCTGGCCACCATGACCGGCGGCGGCGTCGACGGCTTCGTGGCGGTGGACATGGCCTGCGCGCGACCGATCGTGCGCCACGGCCACAACCTCGGCCATCTCGGCCATCTGGTGCAGGTGCCATCGGCCGAGACCTCCGAGGCGGCGGGGCTCGAGCCCGACTACTGGACGGTCTTCTCCGAGAACAAGGCGGCCACGGCGGCGGCCGCGGCTCACCGCCTGGGACGATCCCAGCGAATGCTGGTCCGGGTCTTCGCCGGCGGCGACGAGTTCTACCCGGGCCATGAGGGCGGCGTGGCCCTGGACGACCTGCCCGCCATGATCGATCGCATCGCCCGGACCGAGGGTGCTGAGTTCGCCGGGCTCACCACCTTCCCGGCGCTGCTCTTCGACGCCTCCACCGGCGGGGTCAGGCTCACCCCGAACGCCGACACCCTGGCCCGGGCAGCGGAGATCGCCCGCCGCCACCCGGCTTGCCCCCAGCGCCTGGAGATCAACTCGCCGGGCACAACCTCCACCGAGGTGCTGGCGATGCTGGCCTCCTCAGGCGCAACCCAGGTCGAGCCGGGCCACGGGCTCACCGGCACCACCCCGCTGCACGCGGTGCAGGAACTCCCCGAGAGCCCCGCCGTTCTCTATCTCAGCGAGGTGGCCCACATCCACCAGGGCGTGCCGCTGTGCTTCGGCGGAGGGCTGTACGTGGATCCGGTGTTCGGCGACTACGAGGTACGAGCGGTGGTGGCCCACGATCCGTCGGAGATCTCGACCGAGCCGGTGCCGGTGGACATGCCCGACCCAGCTGGCATCGACTACTACGCCCGCCTGCATCCCTCCGGTCGCCGCACGGTGGCGGAGGGCGCGACGGTGGTCTTCGGCTTCCGGGTGCAGGCTTTCGTGACCAGAGCGCTCGTCACCGGCCTGTCGGGAGTGTCGGACGGCGAGCCCCGGGTCGCCGGAGTGTGGAACGGCTTCGGCGATCCTGTCTCGTTCGGGGCATCGCGGTGACCTCCGCCGCGACAGCCGACCGGGCCGCGCTCGAGGTGTCGGGCCTGTCCAAGTCGTTCAAGGCCGTCCAGGCCCTCGACGACGTGGCCATGGATCTGCGCTACGGACGGGTGACCGCCCTCCTCGGCGACAACGGCGCGGGCAAGTCCACGCTGGTCAAGTGCATCTCCGGCGTGTACTCCCCCGACTCGGGAGTGATGCGGATCAACGGCGCCGAGCGGGCGGTCCCCTCCCCGGAGGTCGCCCGATCGCTGGGCATCGAGACCGTCCACCAGACCCTGGCCGTCATCGATCCTCTCGATGTGGTCGAGAACCTGTTCCTCAACCGGGAGCACACCCGGGGCGGGAGGATCGGGGCGTGGCTGGGAGTGCTCGACAAGAAGCGGATGCGGTCCGAATCCAGGGAGATCCTCGGCCGGCTCGACATCCGCATCCCGTCACTGCGCCGGTCCATGAGTGCCCTGTCGGGCGGCCAGCGCCAGGCGGTGGCCATCGGCCGGGCAGCCGCCTGGGGCCAGCAGATCGTGCTGCTCGACGAGCCCGCGGCCGCCCTGGGCGTGGAGCAGGCGGCTCGGGTCCTCGACCTGATACGCAGCCTGCGCGACGCGGGCGTAGCCGTGCTCCTGATCACCCACAACATGGACCGGGTCACCGAGGTGTGCGACCGGGCCGTGGTGCTGCGCCAGGGCCGCAAGATCGCCGACGTCGATGTGGGCTCAGTGACCAAGGACGATCTCGTGGCCTACATAACCGGCGCCAGGACCGGCGATATCGCATGAGCGTCGAGTCCCTGCCCCAGCTCGGCATCGACGTCGGGGGCACCAGCATCAAGGGCGCCATAGTCGACCTGAGCGCGGGTCATCTCGCCGGTGGCATCCACACCGAGCCGACGCCCCCGACCGCGACGCCCAGCGACGTGGTGGCGGCAATCGGCCGCATCGCGGCCGCGGCGGACTGGATCGGACCGGTCGGGGTGGCCCTGCCGGGCGTGATCGACGGATCGTCGCTGCGACACGCCCCCAATCTCTCCAGCGCCTGGGAGGTGGACGGCGCACTGGCATGCCTCCGGGCTCCCGAGGGCGCCAACGCGGTGCTCATCAATGACGCCGACGCCGCCGGGTTGGCCGAGCTGACCTACGGCGACGCCGGCCTCGACCGCGACGGGCTCACCATCGTGCTGACCTTCGGCACCGGGATCGGCAGCGCGCTGCTGCACAACGGCGACCTGATCGCCAACTCGGAGCTCGGTGGCCTCGTCGGCTCGAACGGGCGCTTTGAGGAGATCGCGTCGGGCCGGGCGATCTCCAGCGAGGAATTGACCCCAATGGAGTGGGCTCGACGGGCCCAGCCCTTCTTCGACGAGTTGGAGGCCATGCTCAACCCGTCCCGCTGGGTGGTGGGCGGTGGGCTCAGCGAGAACTTCGAACGGTTCGCGTCGAGGCTGCGGCTTTCGAAGCCCATCTCGGCGGCTCACCTCGGCGTCCACGCCGGCGTCGTCGGCGCGGCCGTGGCCGCCAGCCGCGCCGGCCGAGACTCGGAGGGCTCTGCGCAGCGGTGAGGGTGGTCGTTGCCGCGTCTGCCCGCTCGGCCGCACGGGTGGCCGCAGACCTGGTCGAAGAGTTCATCACCGCATCGCCGTCGCCTGCGCTCGGACTGGCCACCGGCGAGACGATGGAAGCAGTGTTCGCGGAGCTGGTCAGGCGTCACCGAGACGAGGGTCTGAGTCTCGCCGGCGTGGAGGCATACCTGCTCGACGAGTACGTCGGACTCGCACCGTGCGACCCGGGCGCGTACCGGAGTGTCGTGCACCGCCTGCTCGTGCGCCATGTCGATCTGCGCGCCGATGCTGTTCACGGGCCGGATCCTGCCGCGGCCGACCTGGCCGCCGAGTGTGCCCGCTACGAGCAGCAGGTCAGGGTCGCCGAGGTCGGCCTGCAACTGCTGGGCATCGGATCGAACGGCCACATCGCCTTCAACGAGCCCGGCTCACCCCTGGACAGCACCACCCGCGTGGTTGTGCTGAGCGACCAGACCCGGACCGACAACGCCCGGTGCTTCCCCGCGGGGCAAGCGGTGCCCACCCGTGCCATCACCCAGGGCATCGGCACCATCGGCGCCGCGGGCCGGCTCGTCCTTCTCGCGTGCGGTCGGCACAAGGCCGCCTCGGTGGCCCGAGCGGTTGAGGGGCCCGTCACCTGCGACGTGCCCGCCTCCGCGATCCAGCTGCATCCGAGCGTGACCGTGGTGCTGGATCCGGCCGCCTCGTCCCGACTAACCAAGCGCGTCGCCGATCCCTAGGCTGGCGCCTTCCTATGCGGTACGGGCGAGTCTCTGTCGACGGCGAACCTCGTTGGGTCCGCGTGGACGGCGACGCGGTCCGCGTCCTGACCGGCTCCCCCTTGGAGGGCGACCCCGCCGTCGAGCAATCCCTGCCGCTCGGCGCAGTGGCTCTCCTGCCGCCTGTGGTGCCGTTCGTGTTCTACGCGGTCGGTCTGAACTACCACGACCACATCGAGCAGCAGCGGGCCGCGGGCCGGAAGGTCTCCGTGCCCGAGCGGCCGGAGGTGGGCTACCGGGCCAACAACGCGCTGATCGGGCATGGCGAAGCCATACGGGTGCCGCCCGATGTCACCGGCCGGTTCGAGGCCGAGGGCGAGGTGGTGGCGGTCATCGGCCGCCGGGTGCGCAACGCGTCGCGGGCCGAGGCCCAGGAGTCGGTGTTCGGCTGGACGATCGGCAACGACGTGAGCGCCCGCGAGTGGCAGCGCGCCGACCGCTCGTTCTGGCGCAGCAAGAACAGCGACACGTTCAAGCC